>JALYNQ010000098.1 GCA_030773115.1 Pseudomonadota bacterium | reverse complement strand
GTCGTCAGCGGCAGCCCGGAAGCGCGGCCTTGATGGCCTTGCCGGTGTAGGTGATCGTTTTGGTAATCCCCGGAGCGCTGCCGCACACCAGCTTGAACGCCGTTGCCGGCGATGCGTAGCTACCCTCGCGCGCAGCCAGCATCAGCGTTCGGGCGCGGTCGTTCCAGCTCAGCTTCACGAGGCTATATTCGCCCTTCTCATAGCCGAAACCTTCGCCTGCATCGTCGTAAAGCGCAAACTCGCCATTTGCGCCGGAATAGACCCGAAGCTCCGTCGGCTCGCTCGAGGGCGCGTCGGCATAGGGCTTCACCGGACCCAGCGGCACGATACTGCCGACCCGCGCGAACACGGGAATTCGGCTGATCGGCGCGTCAGCTTCGATCGTCTGTGCGCCCGAGTAGCGCTTGCCAGTGTCGAAGTCGTACCAGATTCCCTGCGGCAAGTAGACGGAACGTTTCGTCGCCCCCTTCTCGACCACCGGCGCGACCAGTAGCGCCGTGCCGAACAAATATTCGTCGGTTCGCGCCAGCGCCTTCGGGTCGGTAGGGAAATCAAAGGCGAGCGCGCGCATCATCGAGGCGCGGTTTTTCAGCACGTCCCAAGACATCGAATAGATATAGGGGAGCAGCCGGTAGCGCAGCTTCACATTCTCGATCAGGATCGGCTGCACGTCCGCATTGAAATTCCAGATCTCCTTCCCCGGACCGGTGCCGTGCACCCGGAATTGCGGGTTGAAGATTGCGAACTGGTGCCAACGGACGAACAGCTCGGCATAGTCGCTGTTCTTCGGATTGCCGTCGTCATATTCCTTCGCGCCGAAGAAGCCGCCGATGTCGGCCGACCAATAGGGAATGCCGCTCGCGGAGAAATTCAGCGCCGCGGGAATATGCTTGCGGAACGTGTCCCAGTCGCCGTGCGTGTCGCCGGACCAGGTCAGCGATCCGTTGCGCTGCTGGCCAGCGTAGGCCGAGCGGGTGAGGATCATCACTCTTTTGTCGGGATAGTCGCGGCGCATGCCGTCATGGACGGCGGACGTGTGCAGCAAAGGATAGCTGTTGTAGGTGACGATGCCGGGGCCCGCGGCAGTCTGCTGCTCGCGCATCTCGCCCCAAGTGCCGCCTAGCTCCGCTTCGGATGCGTCGAGCCACCATGAATCGAAGCCGAGAGGTGCGTAGCTCCGTGCGATTTGCTTCCAGTAGATGTCGCGCGCGGTGGGGTTCCAAGCATCATACCAGCGGCCTTCACCCGGCGGGTAGACGTTGGTGAAGGTGTCCGGGAACAGTCCCCCGGCCTTCTGAAGCTCGTCGTAATTGGCGGTGCCGAGGTCGAAGCGCGGCCAAACCGAAATCGGCACGCGCACGTTCATGTCGTGCATCGTCCGGACCATCCCCGCCGGATCAGGAAACTCTTCCGGATCAAACCGGTGCGCGCCCCAGTCGCCGGGCTTCCAATGCTGCCAGTCGAGGACCACGGCATCGATCGGCACATTCATCGCACGAAACTTCGACGCGACGGAGACCAGCTCCTGCTGCGTCTTGTAGTGTTCCTTCGATTGCCAGAATCCCCAGCTCCAGCGCGGCATCAGCGGCACGTCGCCGGTCAGCCAGCGATAGCCGGCGATCACCTGGTCGGCCTCCGGACCGAGGATGAAGTGATAGTCGATGCCGGGGCCCGCCTCGTTGCGGAGGATGAGCGGGAATTTCTCGCCGGGCTTCGCCACGTCCACATCCATGACCGATGCATTGTTCCACAAGATGCCGAACCCGCTCGGGCTCAGCATCATCGGCACGGCGACCTCACCGTTCTTCTGCTGCATGCGGATGCTGCCGCTGTAACCGAGCTGGCCGTTCACATGCTCGCCGAGACCATAGATGGTCGCCGCTGTCTTGAACGCCTGTGTCGTCCCGACGCGGATGTCGCGGTCCGCATCTTCGAGCAGGGTCGCGCCGGTCGAATCCGCGAATGTGAGCTCTGCGGTCGCCTTCGCTACCCGTGCCTGAAGCTTGCCGGTCAACAGCAGCCATGTGTCGGGAGTGTCGCGAATGGTGAACTGCACCTGCTCCCGCTTCGCGATCACGGCAGGGTTGTAGTTGCCCGGAAAGCCGGTCGTGCCGAAACGGACATGCACGATGGAGTCCGTCCAGGGTTCGAGCGTCAGCACTCCCCTTTCGGTGCGAAGCTCAATGCCGCTGGGCAGTTGCCGTACGGACTTCACGGAATCGGCACGCGCCGGAGCAGCCACCAGCGCAAGAGGCAGCAGCAACCCCGTCAATTGCCAGATGCGCATCTCTAATTCTCCGAAATTGCCGTGGGGCCGAGCATTGTCGGCGCGTTGCGATACCACCAGCGCACCCGGTCGGAGATCGCCCCGCCGTCGCCCGATTGCGCACGTATCTCGATGTCGTTTGCGCCCTCGCGCAACGTGATGGGCCACGAAGCCGTGCGGTTCATTGTTTCGCGCGTCCCCACGAACTCGCCGTTGAGGATCAGCGTCGCCGCGTCAGCATTGGTGTAGGCTTTCACCTCCACATGCGGGTTGTGGCGGAGGGCGAAGCGGCGGCTGGTGATGTGCAGCATCGGCTTGTCCGACCAGTTGGCCTGATACCAATACCAGGCGTCCTTGCGGACCTTGCGATCATAGGTGACCAGTCCCTTGTCGTTGATCCCGCGCCGGTCGCCTTCGTTGCGCCCGGCCGAGGCGAGGTCGAACGCAACCCACACGAAACTGCCCCAGAGATAAGGCTTGTCCCTCAGCTCCAGCCAGTTCTTCTCATGGTACAGCGCCTGATATTGCTCTGGGTGCCAGCCGCTGGCCGGAACCACTTCGCCGGGCGGATCCTGCTGATGGAGGATGCTCGCCCCGGCCCCATATTCGCTCACGGCGAAGGGTCGATCGGGATGCGTGGTATGAAAGCGCTCAGCCCATTCGCCGATTGTTCCCTTCGCATCCGGGTACCAGCCGAAATAGCGGTTGAAGCCGATCAGGTCGGTGACCATCGCCTTGGGATGGTCGTCGGCCTGGCAGCAATGGGCATAGACGGTCGGGCGGTCTGGATCGGCGCGTTTGGCGACCTGGTGCAGCTCGCGAAGAATATTTGTGACCTTGGGCCAGTCGGCATAGACCTCGTTGCCGAGGCCCCACATCATCACCGACGGATGGTTGCGGTTCTGGGCGATCAGCTCGCGCAATTGCTGCGCAGCATTGGTGCGGAAGGCCGGCGTGTCCTCGATCTCGCTGTTGATGCCGATTTCGGTCCAGGCGACTAAGCCGAGGCGGTCCGCTTCCTCATAGGCTTGTTGCGGATGTTGAAAATGCACCAGCCGAACCGCGGTCGATCCCATTTCGCGCAGGATGGCGAAGTCCTCTACGATCTCGTCAGCGGTGACCGCAGTTCCTTTGCCGGGCCGGGCGCTGTGCATCAGGTTGGTTCCGCGCAGTGGGTATGCCCTGCCGTTGAGTATGAAGCCCTGGCTTGGATCGAACCGGAAGGTCCGGACGCCGAGCGGCACTGCAACCTGGTCGCCCTGCTCGCCGATTTGGGCAACGACGCGGTAGAGATAGGGCTCGCGCACTCCATCCCATCTGCGCGGGTTCGGCAGGGTCAGACGGACATGCGCGGCGTGGACGCTTCGCGCTGGAATTCGCAAATGTTTGGCCGAGCGCGCGACCTCGCGCCCTGCCGCGTCGTGGATGCGGACTATGATCGGCACGCTTCGGCCTGGACCGTCATTGCGAACATGCGCATCGACCAAGATGGTGGCACGGTTCGCTAGAACATCCGTCGCCCGCGCTTGAACGCCTGGCCCGCCGTGATCGAGCAGGTCGAGATGGATCTCGTCGGTCTCAATCAGCGACACCGGCCTGTAGAGACCGCCAAACAAGGTGAAATCGCCGCCGAGCGGCGAGATCACCCGGCTCGGGCTGTTGTCGACTCGGACCGCCAGCATGTTGCGGCCGGGCACCAGCCCATCCGTCAGGTCGAGCCGGAACCCCGCATGGCCGCCTTCGTGACGGCCGATGCTCTTACCGTTGAGATAGACATCCGCCACCGTTGCCGCGCCGTCGAATTGGACGAACAAGCGGCGCCCCGGCCTTACCGCAATATCCAAGGCGCGCCGGTACCAGGCAGGGCCTCGATAATAGCCAGGCTGTTCACCGTCGCCGGCGTTGAACGTGTGTGGGAGCGTGACCTTGTCCCAGTCCTTGTCGTCGAACGCCGGGTCCGCCGCTCCCGCCGCCTCCCCGCGCTTGAACAGCCAGCCGGCGGTGAGCTCGGTCGATTGGCGCGAAGCCTGTGCGGCGGCTGGCAGCAGGAGCAGCAGCAGCCACAGCAGGCGTAAAAGGCTCGGCATCAGCGGTTGAGCTTCACCACTTGCTGCCCGCCAGCATAGGCGACCGTCGCGTCGGAAGTAGCATCGAACGCCAGTGCTCGCGCACGACCCGGTGTCATCCAGCGGATGCGGATCTGCCGGCTCTGGGCCATGCCGGGGAATCTTCCCTCGCGCGGGCCGATGGTCAGCGTCTTGGTCGCTTCGTCATATTTCAGCGGAATGCGCGACCATGCACCGTTGAGATATTGGCGGCTGACTCCGTCATCCTCGTAGATCGAGAATTCACCGTCCGCGCCGGTGTAGACGTGCAGGGTGATCGGTCCGAGCCGCGCCTGCGGGTCCTTGGTGTGCTGGATCGCGGGGCCGGTGGGTATGATTGAGCCCGCGCGGACGAACAATGGCATCCGTTCGTAGGGCGCTGCGGCGGTGATCGCCTGCCCGCCGCGCATGCTGCGGCCGGAGTGAAAGTCATACCAAAGGGTGCCTGCCGGCAGATAGACCCTGCGGCTGCGTGCCTTGAACTCGGTTACCGGCGCGACGAGGAATGCCGGACCGAACAGATATTGGTCGTCGACATTCCACGTCTTGCGGTCAGCCGGGAAGTCCATCACCAGCCCGCGCATGATCGTGCCGTCCTCGAAATGAGAGTCGGCGCCAAGCGTGTAGATATAGGGCATCAGCCGGTAGCGGAGCCGGTCGTACCAGGCCATCGAGCGGTACATGGCGGGGTCCTTGGCGGCGATCTCGTAGATCTCGCGCTTGGGCGTTTCGCCATGGCTACGGAATAGCGGAGAGAAGGCGCCGAACTGGAACCAGCGCAGGTTGAGCTCGCGCCATTCGGCGAGATGTTTCGGATCCTGATTGGTGTAGCGGTCCTCGAGCGCGAAGCCGCCAATGTCATGCGTCCAGTTGGGCACGCCCGACATCGACATGTTGACCCCAGCCGAAACCTGGTCACGCAAGTCGTCCCAGCGCGACACGACGTCGCCCGACCATAGCGCCGCTCCCGCCCGCTGGATGCCGCCGAAGCCCGAGCGCGTCAGGATGAACGGTCGGACATCCGGCTTGAACGCCAGCTGGTGGTTATAGAAATTGTCGACGTGGACCAGCGGATAGGAATTGAAGAAGGCCGCGCCCGGCCCCGCCGCGGTCGGACCCATGCGCCTCGCCCGCTCTTCGACCGAAATGTTGGAGTGGAAGTCGGGCTCGTCTGAATCGAGCCACCAGGCATCGAAGTTCATGACCCCGAGCTTGTCGCGGACCTGCTTCGCATAAAGGTCGGCCACCGGCTTGTTGTATGGATCATAGAAGGCGTTGGGAAACCCCGGTCCGACCCAGTCGCGGTACATGCCCTTGATGTAGTTGGGATCATTCGGCTCGTCCGGCCGCGGCTCGACCATCCGCCGGTAGATCCCGCCGATCGCGTCGAGTTCCTTGTAATGGTCGGTCGAAGGATAGAATTTCGGCCATACGGAAATCATGATGTTGGCGTTATTGCGATGGACCTCATCCACCATAGCTTGGGGTTGGGCGAAGCGCGTCGGATCGAAGCAGTGGCAGCCCCAGCTGTCGTCACGCCAGTAGCGCCAGTCGAGCACGATATTGTCGAGCGGAAGCCCGCGCTTGCGATATTCGCGCACGACTCCGAGCAGCTGGTCCTGGGTCTCGTAGCGCTGCCGGCTCTGCCAGAAGCCGTAAGCCCATTTGGGCATCAACGGCGCCTTGCCGGTCAGCTTGCGGTAGCCGGCAACGACCTCGTCCATGTCGTCGCCGGCGACGAAATAATAGTCGAGGCCGTGGCCGAGCTCGGACGCCAGCGACAGCGAACGGCGGTCGGCGTCCGGCCGCGGGTCGTTGTGCAGCAGGGCGATGTAGCCGCCGTTCGGCTCCCACTCGACACGCACGTCATGCGCCTTGCCCGCCTCGAGCGGCAGGTCGAAATTATGGTACCAGGGGTTCCAGTTCTGCCGCCAGCGCTCGAGCACCTGCTTGCCGTCGACGAACACCTTTGCGTAGTTCGAAGAATAGAGGCGGAAGCGATGCAGGCCGGTCGAATTCGGCGTGACCTTCCCTGTCCACACGACCTTGAGGCCGGGAACCGTGTTGCTCTGGTCGGCGAGGCGGGTCCCGGCCGGCCATTTGGCGCGATGCTCGAGATATTGATAGTCGATCACCGGCTCTTGGCGCCTGGCGATCTCCTTGCCGTTGGCGGTGAAGGTCGCGGTCCATCCGGCTGCTCCACCCTCGCCGGTCACCGCCAAGCCGTCGCCCTGACCGCCGGCGAACGGATAGGGATCGGGATCGCCGAAGCGGGTAATCGAATTATTGTCCCACAGCAGGCCGTAGCCCCGCGTCGACACGACGAACGGGATGGCGATGTCCATGTTGTGCTGGGCGAGCTCGACGTCCTCGCCATTATAATTCATTTGCCGGTTCTGGTGCTGACCGAGGCCGTAGAAACCCTCGTCGGTGCCGCGGTTGAACTGCTGGCGGACAGCGAGGAACTGCTTGCCCTCCGCGCTCGCCGGCGCGAACCCCGGAGGCCCGCTTTCAGCCAACACGCCGCGTCCGGACGCGTCCTTGAAGATGACGTTGCCGTTGGCAAGGTCGACTTCGGCCGAGACCTTGGCCGTCTTGAGCGTGACCTTGCCCGGCGCCTCGCTGACCGAATAGGCGTTGGCGACCGGTCGCGCCGTCACCATCAGGCTGGCCGGAACGTCGAGCTCTGCGGTCGGAGCCGAGGTGACGCGGATGATCTCGTCCCCATAGACCTGGAGCCGCACCGCCTTCTCAGGGCCCTGGTCGGGCGCGACGACGATCCCGGTATCGGTACGCCGGTAGCTGCCCTCGGCAAGCGCCGCGCCGCTGGCGCCGAGCAGCAACGTGACCGCTATCAATCGAACTGGCGAACAACCCATCCCCAAACTCCCCTTATGTCCTAGCGGTAAGTGCCGAGCCGGACCTTGAGCAGCGTCGGCCGCTCGAGGTTCAGCCCATAATCGGTCTGGTCGCCGTTCCAGCGGCGTTTCATCACCCAGCGTCCTTGGTCGAACGTGCCTTCCTCGACGCTGAGGTAATGCGAATTCTCGCCGGGTCCTGGTTTGGCAAGGCCGAAGCTCATGCGCACGTCGGATCCGACGAGCAGGAATTCGTCGGGGCCGAGCTGGATCAGCGCGGCGCCGCCGATCGGCTGATCCTTCTTGGGATTGGGCGGGATCTTCATCCAAGTCCAGCTGGGATCGCCGAACAGCCACAGCCCATATTGCGCCGTGATCTTCCAGCGCCCCATCACCGACGACTGGTCCGACGCGTCGTCTCCTTTGGCGAACCCCACGGTTGGGTGCTCGAACGCCAACCGCGCCCAATCGCCGGCGATCGGCTTCATCAGCGCGAACTTGGAGGCGATGGCCTCGAAATTCTCCGGCGTGTTCCGACCGCCGAGCGGGTAATTATAGTAGGTCGGATCCGTCCCGAACGGCGCCCAGCCGATCGCGCCCTTGCCGAGCGCCAGCCAGAAGAAGCGAGCGAAGTCGAGGTCGTTGCCATTCTCGGGAACGAACAGAGGATTGTCGGGCCGCGACATCTTCTCGAGCTTGGCGTTCACGACGGCATGTTCCCGATCGTAGAGGTCCGGCGCCGCCATCGCGATGTGCGGAGCGGCGGCCTTCCACACGTCGAGCACGGGCCAGTCGGCGCCTCCGCTGGCGCCCGGCCCCGGCTTTGCCTCCAGCGGGTTGCTGGTAACGACATTGACGTACATCGGCAGATTCTTCTCCGCCTGGCCGGCCGCGGCGATCTCGTCGATGTAGCGGGCTGTATACCAGGCGTTGAACGCCTGGTCGGGCCTGTCCGGGAAAACCTGGGTCCAGGTCCCGCTCTTGCCGATCTTGCGCGCCAGCTCGGCGGGAATCGGTCCCGCGAACAGCCGGTTCGCCTCCGGCGAGAAATCGCGTGGGCTGCCGTAGCTGCCGACTTCGTTCTCCGGCTGGACCATGATCACCGTGTGCTGCGGATCGATCTGACGGAGGTGGCGCATCATCGCGACGAAGGCGCGCTTGTCGGCCTCCAGCGTTGAGCGGCCATGCGGCGAGAGGACGTAATGAGTCTTGCCGTCCTTGGTTCGCATCCGCGGGAAGCGCTTGGTATCGCCCTTGACCCATTCCGGCGTGTAGCTGGCACTCGTATTCTTCCACGTGCCGAACCACAGCAGCACCAGCCGAACATTATTCTCGCGCGCCTGCGGGATCAGCGTATCGAGCCAGGAGAAGTCGAACCTGCCCTCAACCGGCTCGACCTGTTCCCACGCCACCGGGATCTCGAGCGTGTTGGCGTTGAGCGCACGGATTGTCGGCCAGACCTGAGGCAGCACCGCCGGATAATTGCTCGAATTATGCGCCTGTCCGCCGAGAACCAGATAGGGCGCGCCGTCGACATAGAGCGCGTGGCGACCATCCTTGCTGACGACCTGCGGCAAACCCTGCGCGGCCGTGGGAACCGCCAGACACAGGACCAGCAATGACATGAGCCATCGAACCACGCGCATCTCTCCCCTAAATCTCGGCCCTTCTTATTCCGGTCAAACCGAATGGAGCCGTTTATGTTAGCGCTACCGTTCATCGAACCGGCGCGCTAGTCAAGGGCTTGTTGCAGGCTTCGAACTCTCGGGAAAGGACGCGGACGAAGGATGGAAATCGAGGGACGGAGGATTCGACCGCTCGTCGCGTTGGTGAGGCTTGGCGTCAGCCTGTGCTGCGCGGCAATGGCGGGGTCGTCGACCGCGCAGTCGAGCGTGCAAGCGGAACGATATGAGTGGCGCAGCGTGACCGTCGGCGGCGGCGGCTTCGCGCCCAACATCATCTTCAGCCGCGCCGAGCGAGGCCTCGCCTATCTCAGAACCGACATGGGAGGCGCCTATCGCTGGCATGACAAGCAACAGCGCTGGATTCCGCTGCAGGATAGCAATCCGGTCAGTTCCTACATGGGCATCGAGAGCATCGCGCCCGACCCGCGCGACCCCAATATCGTCTACCTCGCCGCCGGGATGGGCCGCTGGGGCGAAGCGGCAATCTGGCGATCATCCGATCGCGGCGCCAATTGGCGAATTACGCCCGTGCCATTCAAGATGGGCGGCAACGAGGATGGCCGCGGCCTCGGCGAGCGGCTGGCGATCGATCCGAATCGAACCTCGACGCTGTTTTTCGGTTCGCGCCATGACGGGCTGTGGCGAAGCAATGATTCGGGCGCGTCCTGGCGCAAGGTCGAAAGCTTTCCCCATCCCGGCCTCGGCCCGCCCCAGCCCCGCCGAGCCCATGCCGGGATCAGCTTCGTCCTGTTCGATCCGGCCGGCAGCATCTATGTCGCCGTCGCCGACCCAACGGAGCAGCATCTCTACCGCTCGACCGACGGCGGCTCGACCTGGACGGTGGTTTCCGGCGGCCCCGGCGGTGACATGCTACCGGTCCGCGCCGACCTCGACGGCCACGGCAATCTCTATATCGCTTACACGACCGGCATCGGCCCCAGCGGCATCAAGGACGGATCGCTGTGGCGCTTTGAAACGCGGACCGACCGTTGGACCGAGATCACGCCCGATCCCGACTCCGAGGGCGGATATATGGGACTCAGCGTCGACCGTCAGCGATCCGGGCGCCTGGTCGTCTCCAGCATCAATCGGTGGCACCCGGGCGACACGGTCTGGCTGAGCGAGGATTTCGGCCGCAGCTGGTCGGATCTTTCCCGTCGCAGCCGCCGCGACATATCAATCTCGCCCTGGCTAGATTTCGGTGAGAAGGAACCGGAGTTCGGCCACTGGACCGCAGGGCTGGCCATCGATCCGTTCAACGGCGGGACCATCGCCTACACTACCGGCGCCACGCTCTATCGCACCGACGATGGAATGACCAAGGGCAGGCTGATCTGGCGGCCATGGGTGAAGGGGATCGAGCAGACGGCGGTGATCACGCTGATCAGCCCGACCGGCGGCGCGCATCTCATTTCCGGTTTCGGCGACATCGGCGGGTTCGTCCACGATTCGCTCGACGCCTCGCCGCCTCGCATGCATTTGAACCCCCGGCTCAGCAACACCAACAATCTCGATTTTGCGGGCCTGCGGCCGAACATCGTCGTGCGCAGTGGATCGCGGCACGATCCCGAACCCGACGGCTCGTCATTGGCCTGGTCGGAGGATGGCGGCCGCATGTGGCAACCGCTGAAGGCGCCAAAGCTCCGGTTCGAAGGCGAACCGGCCCAGCGTTTCGAAACCAACGGCGAGGCGCCGATCGCCGTGACGGCCGACGGAAAGACCTTCGTCGTCGCGACCCCCGTCGTACTCGCGACCAGCGATCGCGGCCGCACCTGGTTCACGCCAAAGGGCCTCCCGCAGGACGTGCGGGCGGCGGCCGACAAAACCGACGCCAAGCTCTTCTATGCAATCGATTTTTCGGCGAATCGCCTGCTCGTCAGCCGCGACGGCGCTCGCTCCTTCCAGGCCGTTGCTGCGACCGCCTTGCCGGCACAATTCTCCGCCGACGCTCCCCGCAACCGCGAAGCGCAGCCGGTGCTTCAATCGACTCCCGGCCGCGCCGGTGAAATTTGGATCAAGCTGGGTGGCAGGCTCTATCGCAGCGGGGACGCCGGCCACACCTTCAAGCCGGCGACCGGGAATGACATCGCCATCGAGCAGTTCGGCCTCGGCAAGGCCGCGCCCGGAAGCGACTCCCCCGCCCTCTTCGTGATCGGCACCAAAATCGGCGTCCGCGGCGTCTGGCGGTCGGACGATGGCGGCACCCGTTGGTTGCGTATCAACGACGACCAGAACCAGTGGGGGCTGCGCTTCCGAGCGGTCAGCGGCGATCCCCGCCTATACGGCCGGGTCTATGTCGCAACCGACGGGCGGGGCATCCTCTACGGAGACCCCGCCCCTCGCAATTAGCAGGCGAAGCGGTTGATCAGATTCTCGAGATATTCCTGACGGCCTGACGGCGGACGGACGTCGCTGTTCGCCTGCAGCGCGTGGTCGGCAAGCTGCTCGAGGCTAAGCTCGCTCAGCGCCTGCTTGCCGAAATCGCTGTTCCAGCCCGAATAGCGCTCCGCGATGAAGCTCTGGAGGCGGCCGTCCTTGATGATCGCCTCGGCGTTGAGCAGCGCCTTGGCGAGCACGTCAATGCCGCCGATGTGTCCGTAGAACAGGTCGACCGGGTCGACCGACTGACGGCGGATCTTGGCGTCGAAGTTGAATCCGCCATTCTGCATTCCCCCACCCTTGAGGATGTACAACATGGCAAGCGTGAGGCCGGCTACATCGTTCGGGAATTGATCGGTGTCCCAACCATTTTGCGGGTCGCCGCGGTTGATGTCGATCGAGCCGAAGATGTCGTAGGCGACGGCGGTCGCGATCTCATGCTCGAAGCTGTTGCCGGCGAGGGTCGCGTGGTTCGCCTCGATGTTGACCTTGATCTCCTTCTCCAGCCCGTAATGCTTGAGGAAGCCGTAAACGGTCGCGACGTCGCGGTCGTACTGGTGCTTGGCCGGTTCGTGCGGCTTGGGCTCGATCAGGATGGTGCCGTCGAAGCCGATCTTGTGCTTGTGCTCGACGACCATGCTGAGGAAGCGGCCGAACTGGTCGAGCTCGCGATTGAGGTCGGTGTTGAGGATCGTGTCATAGCCCTCGCGACCGCCCCACAGCACATAGTTGGAGCCGCCCAGCCAGTGGGTCGTCTCCAGCATCTCGCGCACCTGAAGCGCGCCCCAGGCGTAGATTTCCGGGTCCGGGCTGGTGGCGGCGCCGGCGGCGTAGCGCGGGTGGCTGAAGAGGTTCGCCGTGCCCCACAGCAGCTTCGCACCGGTGCGCGCCATGTGCCCCTCGATGTGGGCGAGCATGGCTTCGAGGTTGGAGCGAGACTCGGCGAAGCTCGCCCCCTCCGGCGCAACGTCCCGGTCGTGGAAGCAGAAGAACGGCGCGCCCAGCTTCTCGATGAACTCGAAGGCCGCATCGACCTTGTCCCGCGCGGCCGTCATCGGGTCGTTCCCGGCCGTCAGCCAGGGCCGGTCGAAGGTCCCGGCGCCGAACACGTCGGACCCGGGCCAGTTGAAGGAGTGCCACAGGCATACCGCGACGCGGAGGTGGTCCTCCATGCGTTTCCCCCCGACGAGGCGGTCCGGCTCGTACACCTTGAAGGAGAGCGGCTCGCGCGACGTCAGCCCGCCGAATTCGATCCGGTCCGGAACCTCGGTGAAGAAGCCAGCCACGCCCATCCTCCTCCGTCCTCGACCTTCGTCCGTCCGCGTCGCGACGTTATCAGATACGTTCGCCGACGCGAAGTGAGGCGTCGCCGACGCCCGCCGGGGGTAAGCCGATCGTACGCCCGGCGCGCCGCGGGTGCCGTGGTAGGGTAGCGCCGCGTCCAGGTGCTTCCGAGCACCACGTCGGTTCTTGAATTCGCGTCCGCCCTGTCGTGCCACGGGCCGGCGACCACGAGCATCACGAGAGGGACCTTGGGACTCTTCGACGGCCTGCTCGGCCTCCTCAGTCACGACGTCGGCATCGACCTCGGCACCGCCAACACGCTCGTCACGGTCCGCAACCGCGGGATCGTCATCAGCGAGCCGAGCGTCGTCGCCATGGACACGCGCACGAAGCACGTCCTGGCCATCGGCGCCGAGGCGAAGCGGATGGTGGGTCGCACGCCGGCCAACAT
>JALYNQ010000097.1 GCA_030773115.1 Pseudomonadota bacterium | reverse complement strand
GCTCAAGGCCGGGACGACGGGTGGGGCATCGCCTGAGCTGGGTGCGAACAGCAGGTCGTTGAGATTTTCCGCCGGCGCATCCAGCGGGACCAGCTTGGGGCTCATCGAGCGCGCCTTGGTTTCGACTTCGCCGATCGCGACCGCGATCGGGCGGCGGGAGATGGCGGGGCCGAGGGCGAGGAAGGTTCCGCGCGGCAGGTCGCGGATTGCCTCGGCCTGGCGGCGCTCCATGCCGAGCAGGTCGGCGGCGCGGGCCATGTCGATGTCGAGGAAGGTGCGGCCCATCAGGAAATTGCTCGCCTCCGCCGCGACATTCTTGGCCAGCTTGGCGAGGCGTTGGGTAGCGATCACGCCGGCAAGACCGCGCTTGCGGCCGCGGCACATCAGATTGGTCATCGCCGAGAGCGAGGCGCGGCGGACCTCCTCCGCGACCTCGCCGCCGCCCGCCGGCGCGAACAGCTGCGCTTCGTCGACCACCACCAGCGCCGGGTACCAATGGTCGCGCGGCGCATCGAACAGCCCGCCGAGGAAGGCGGCGGCGCAGCGCATCTGCCCTTCCGCCTCCAGCCCTTCGAGGCTTAGCACCACCGAGGCGCGATGCTCGCGGATTCGGCCGGCGAGGCGGGCGATGTCGCGCTCGCTATGGTCGGCGGCCTCGACCGGCACATGGCCGTAGCGGTCGGCGAGGGTGACGAAATCGCCTTCGGGGTCGATCACCACCTGCTGCACCTGTCCGGCGCTCCTTTCGAGCAGGCGGCGCAGCAGGTGCGATTTGCCGCTGCCCGAATTGCCCTGCACCAGCAGGCGGGTGGCCAGCAACTCTTCCAAGTCGATCGAGATGGCGTCGCCCTTCCCGTCGACACCCATGTCCACGCGCACTGTCATTGCCTTGCGTCTTGGCAGGTCGCTGACTCGCCGCCAAGCTTGCGTGTCGGCCAAGGTCAATCGATAGAGTCTCTGTGACCAACGTGCATCAGCTTCTCCATGACCGGTTCGGCTTTTCCCACTTCCGCGGCGTGCAGGAAGATGTGGTCGGGCGCGCGGTGCAGGGCAAACACACGCTGGCGGTAATGCCGACCGGGGCGGGCAAGTCGCTGTGCTACCAGCTGCCGGCGCTGGTGCGACACGGGACGGCGATCGTCATCTCGCCGCTGATCGCGCTGATGCAGGATCAGGTGAGGAGCGCCGACGGGTTCGGAATCAAGGCCGCCGCGCTGACCAGCGCCAGCGAGGATCCGCGGGCGATCCGCGATGCTTTGCGGGATGGGCAACTCGACCTGCTCTACGTCGCGCCCGAGCGGGCGACGACAGAGGCGTTCCAGCGCCTGCTGCAGGAAGCCCATATCGCGCTGTTCGCGATCGACGAAGCGCATTGCGTTTCGGAATGGGGCCATGATTTCCGTCCCGACTATCGGCTGCTGCTGCCGCTGCTTGACCAACATCGCGACGTGCCGCGGCTGGCGCTCACCGCCACGGCCGACAAGCGCACCCGCGCCGACGTGCTGGTGCAGCTCGGTATTCCCGAGGAGGGGTTGATCATTGCCGGGTTCGATCGGCCCAACATCCGCTATCACGTTCGTCCGCGCGACGGGGCGGGCAAGCAGGTCAAGGCGCTGATGGCGGCCCAGCCCGGACCCGGCATCGTCTACCTCCCAAGCCGCAATGCAACCGACAAGCTGGCCGCCCAGCTCGATGTGCCGGGACGACGGGTGCTGCCCTATCATGCCGGGCTCGACCCCAAAATCCGCCAGCGCAACCAGGCCGCCTTCGTCGACAGCGAGGAAATGGTGATCGCCGCGACGGTCGCTTTCGGGATGGGGATCGACAAGCCCGACGTCCGCTTCGTCGCCCATGCCGGCGTGCCCAAATCGATCGAGGCCTATTATCAGGAAACCGGCCGCGCCGGGCGCGACGGCGACCCGGCCGAAGCCTGGTTGTTCTGGGGCGCGGAGGATTTCTCCCGCGCCCGCCGGCGGATCGAGACCGAGGTCGAACCGGGCCGCCGGCCGCAGGAACGCGAGCGGCTGAACATGCTGGCCGCATTCGTCGAGGCCGCCACCTGCCGCCGCGCGATATTGCTCCGCCACTTCGGCGAGGAGCCGCCCGAGCAATGCGGCAATTGCGACAATTGCCTGGAGCCGCCGGCGACGATCGACGTGACCACCGTGGCGCAGAAGCTGCTCAGCGCCGCGTTCCGCACCGAAATGCGGTTCGGCATCGCGCATCTGGAGGCGGTGCTGGCAGGCAACGACAATGAGAAGGTCCGCCAGTTCGGCCATCACCGGCTGTCGGTGTTCGGCATCATGGATGCGGAGGAGCTGGCGCTGGTGAAGCCGGTCGGGAGGTCGCTGCTGGCCCGCGACGCGCTGCGCGCCGACGAATATGGAGGCTTGAGCTTCGGGCCCGGCGCCAGGCCGATCCTGAAGGGTGAGGAGGGGCTGGTGATCGCTGTTCCGTCCAGGCGGACCCGCAAGTCGCGCCAGCGCGGACCGGAACTGCCCCACGACCCACTGTTCGAGGCGTTGCGCAGCTGGCGGCGGGAGCGGGCGAAGGAGCAGGGCGTGCCGCCCTATGTGATCTTCCACGATTCGACGCTGCGGGAGATTTCGGCCCGAAAGCCGGCATCCATCAGCGAGCTTTCCGCACTCGAAGGGATCGGTGATACAAAACTGGAACGCCACGGCGAGTCGCTGCTCGCCGCGCTGGCCCGGGCGATGGAGAGGGACGATGTACCGGCAGCTTAATGACAGGACGCTGGTCGCCGGCCAGATCAGGCCGGACGACGTGCCCGCGCTCAAGGAATTGGGCGTGACCCTGATCGTCAACAACCGGCCTGACGGCGAGGATGTCGGCCAGCCGGAAGGCGATGAGATCGAGGCGGCGGCCAAGGCC
>JALYNQ010000096.1 GCA_030773115.1 Pseudomonadota bacterium | reverse complement strand
GGCGAGGAATTCCGGGTCGAGGACGATCCGGCCGTCCTGCAAGTCGGCAATGCCCGATTTGAAGGGGATCAGGGATTTGCGGCCATCCGCCTGCTCGACCTCCAGCAGGTCGCCTGCGCCGAAATTCTCTACCGCGACGACCGTGCCTAGCAGTTGTTCGTCCTGATCGACGCAAGGAAGTCCGATCAGGTCGGCATGGTAATATTCGCCTTCTTCGAGAGGCGGCAGGGAATCGCGGTCGATTTCGACCAGGCTTCCGCGCAGTGCTTCGGCGGCGGTGCGGTCGGAAATACCCTCGAACCGGGCGATGGCGGTCTTGCCGCTGTCCTTGACGTCGCGGAGTGCCAGCTCGCGTCCGCCGACATAGAGAAGTGAATGGCGAGCGAGGCTCTCGACGCCGTCCGCGAACAGCTTAAGCCTCAACTCGCCCTTCACGCCATGAGCCCCGGCGACCGCGGCAAGGGCGATGCGGTTCATGAGTTTCCTCCCCACGATTTCGTGGGGAGGGGGACCAGCGAAGCTGGTGGAGGAGTTCTAGGCCGCCGAGCCTGAAGAACCCCTCCACCACCCTGCGGGTGGTCCCCCTCCCCGGCAAATGCCGGGGAGGAAAATTTCATTACTCCGCCTTCTCGCCTTCTTCAGCGGCGCCTTCGGCCGGAGCCTCGGCGCTCTCGCCGGTCACTTCCGGAGCCTCGGCGGCTTCAGGCGAGTCCGCGGTCGCGCCCACGTCGGCGCCCTCGGCCGGCTCGGCGCCGGCGGACGCGTCAGCAGCAGCCTCAACCGCCTCCTCGGCGATCGGCTCGGCCGGGGCTTCTTCACCGGCGCTCTCTTCGGCGGCGGCTTCAGCAGCGACGCTCTCCTCAGCCGCACCCTCTTCGGCCGGCAGATCGGCCGTGTCGGCCGGAGCCTGCTCGGCGGCGACTTCGGCTTCCTCGGTCACCACTTCGGCGGCGGGCGCTTCAACGGCAGCCTCTTCAGCGACAACCTCTTCCGCCGGAGCCGCAGCGGCAGCAGCCTTCGCCTCTTCGGCCTCGGCCAGCTTGGTCGCACGCTCCTCGGCGCGCTCCTTGGCCTTCTCGCCCGGCTCGGCCTTCTTCGGGTTGAGCCGCGGGGCGCGCTCGCGGATGCCAGCTGCATCGAGGAAGCGGGCGACGCGGTCCGACGGCTGGGCGCCGACCGACAGCCAGTGCGATACGCGCTCGGCGTCGAGCTTGACGCGCTCCGGCGAATCCTTCGCCAGCAGCGGGTTGTAGGTGCCGATCTTCTCAATGAAGCGGCCGTCACGTGAATTGCGGCTGTCGGCGACGACGATGCGGTAATAGGGCCGCTTCTTGGAGCCACCACGGGCCAGACGAATTGCAACTGCCATTTTCTTATTCCTTTCAGTATATTACATTATTTCTTTGAAAATTTATCGAAGCCGGGCGGGAGGTTGAATGGCGAGCTTCCGCCGGGCAGCCCCGGCAGGCTGCCGGGGAGTTGGCCGCCAGGACCCATTGCCCCCAGCGCCTCTTCCATTCCCCCGCCCTTGAACATCGATGCCAGTTTGCCGAAGCCGCCGAGCTTCCTCAGCCGCTTCATCGCGTTGGACATTTCCTGGTGCATCTTGAGCAGCTTGTTGACCTCCTGGACGGTGGTCCCGCTGCCCTTGGCGACCCGGATCTTGCGCTTGGCGTTGATGATCTCGGGCCGAGCCCGCTCCTTGGCGGTCATCGAGCTCATCATCGCTTCCAGCCGGGTCAGCGCTTTGTCATCGATATTGGCCGCGCCCTTCATGCCCTTCATGCCCGGTAGCATGTTGGCCAGCGCGCCGAGCCCGCCCATGCGCTGCATCTGGCTGATCTGGAGGCGCAGGTCGTCGAGGTCGAACTTGCCCTTCTCCATCTTGGCCGCGAGCTTCTCGGCGTCCTCGAGCTTGACCGTTTCGGCGGCCCGTTCGACCAAAGACACGACATCGCCCATGCCGAGGATGCGGCCGGCAACTCGGCTGGGATGGAACGCCTCGAGTGCGTCGAGCGCCTCGCCCGTGCCGGCGAACTTGATCGGCTTGCCAGTGACGGCTCGCATCGACAGCGCCGCGCCACCGCGGGCATCGCCGTCCATCCGGGTCAGGATCACACCCGAAAGCTCGACCTCGCCGGCAAAGCCCTTGGCCACATTGACCGCGTCCTGGCCGGTCAGGCTATCCACGACGAGCAGCGTCTCGATCGGCCTGGAGGCGGCGGCGACCGCCTTCATCTCGGCCATCAGCGTGTCGTCGACGTGGAGCCGGCCGGCGGTGTCGAGCAGGAGGATGTCATAGCCCTGCAGCTTGGCGGACTGCAGCGCGCGCTCGGCGATCTGGACCGGAGTCTGGCCGGGGACGATCGGCAGCGTGTCGACCTTGGTCTGGCGGCCGAGCACCGCCAGCTGCTCCTGCGCCGCCGGGCGGGCGACATCGAGCGAGGCCATCAGCACCTTCTTGCGCTCGCGCTCCGACAGGCGCTTGGCGAGCTTGGCCGTCGTGGTGGTCTTGCCCGAGCCCTGGAGGCCGACCATCATCACCACGGCCGGCGGATTCACGTCGAGGTGAAGCTCGGCGGTCTCGCTGCCCAGCATCTCCACCAGCGCATCGTTGACGATCTTGACGACCATCTGGCCCGGCGTGACCGAGCGGATGACCTCGGCGCCAACCGCGCGCTCGGTTACCTGGTCGACGAAGTCGCGTGCCACCGGCAGGGCGACGTCGGCCTCCAAGAGCGCAACCCGCACCTCGCGCATCGCCGAGCGCACCTCGTCCTCCGACAAGGCGCCGCGGCCGCGGAGCTTGTCGAACACGCCGGCCAGGCGATCGCTCAGGGACTCGAACATTCAAAACTCCTCAAATCGACTAGGCCCAAAGCAAACGACGCCGGCGGGCGAAACCTCGCCGGCCAGCGTGTCCCGAGGGACGTCATCGATGTATGCCCGTTAAGACGCGCCGCCCCTACGGGAGAGGGGCACAAAGGTCAAGGTTTTCGCCCTCGGGATCAGCTAAAGCGGCCGATGCCAGTCGCGGGGCCAAAAAATGAGGCGGGAGGGATGTCGCCCCCGCGACTTCCCTACCCGCCTCTGGGGTGGAAGCGGAAGGGAGCTACGCTACTATGCCCCCTGTTCCTTCCGCCTCTGGGGAGATCAAATCGTTGGGACGCCGCCGTCCCCGCTCGGATCAAGGGACGGCGGCAACGCGGTACAGGCTGGATAGGGATCGATCACCGAATGGATTTGCTCTTGAATGTCCGACGGGCGCCGGCTCCCGCCGGCGAGGAGACTGCTGGACTCCGCCAGCAACCATCCCTGCGGCACGGAATCGACTGGAACGACGCCCATCAGCGATCCAAATGGCAGATAGGAGACGGTCGAAGACGTCGAATTCCGCATGGCGAATCCCCCGGGCAATTTCTTGGGACCGCCATCGCCCGGGCAACTGTCGAAGGCGATGGCGAAAAGCTGATTTTTTTCTGATCTCCGCCCGATTTCTGCTAACTCCCCCTTCAAAAGGGGGAATGAATGGATCGTCCAACCGCCGGTCGGGGACCGGCAATCGATCTGGAGAATCAGCCGGCGTTCCGCGCCGGCGGGGCGACCATCGATCCCATTTCCCGTAACGCCGAATATGAAGGCGGAAGCGAAAGGCTCCAGCCCCAGACCCTCAAGGTGCTGGTCGCGCTGGTCCGGCGCAGGAACCAGGTCGTGACTCGTGCCGAGCTGATCGAGTGCTGCTGGGACGGCCGAATCGTCGGCGACGATGTCATCAACCGGTGCATCTCGCTGCTCCGCGATTTCGCCGAGCGGGCGGGTGGCTTTGCGATCGAGACGGTGCCGAAGACCGGATATCGGCTGGTCGAGGCTGGGGAACGAGTGACAGTTCTGCCCCGCCGATGGTGGGTTGGCGTCGTTGCGGTCCTGCTGGTCATTGCCACGGCAATCGGCCTCTGGTGGCGATCGGAAGGGCCCAATGCCACCACTGTGACGGTCATCGCAGCCGATCAGTCGACGGTCGCGCAAGAGTTGTCGCGCAGCCTTCTCGCCAGGCTTGGCAGCCTCCAGGCTGCCAAGACCAATGCCATGAGGCTAGTCGGGCCGGCCGAGCAATCCGGCGGCAAGGCCGACCTGATCTTTCAGGTGAGCGGCACCACGGGCGGCCGGTCGGCCGAAGCCAATCTCGTTCTCCTTTCCGGCAAGGATGGCTCCGTCCTGTGGTCCAGGGACTTCCATCAGCCCCCGGACAGACTCGCCGACCTGGAACAGCAGCTGGCATTCACGACCGGTCGGGTATTGGATTGCGCGCTGGAAGGGCGGTTGGCCGAAGGCAGCCAGCTGTCGGAGGACACGTTCAAGCTTTACCTGAACGGCTGCGCCATCCTTGCAGATGCCTATCGAGTCGACCCCAAGCGGGTGATCCCCATATTCTCGCAGGTGGTTGCGCAAGCTCCCAAGTTTGCCAGCGGGTGGGGAAAGCTGATCCTGGCCGAGGCCCAATATGTGAATCTGGAAATCATCTTCTTCGACCGGAGGCCTGATATTCCCGTAGCGCAGCATATTGCCGCCGCGCGAAAGCTCGATCCCGACCTACCGGAAGCTTTTGTCGCCGAGTTCCTGACCCTGCCGATAAGCGCCTTTAACGAACGGTTGCGGCTCATCGAGCGTGCTTCAGCGCGGCACCCCGACGACCCGGACATACTCGCGATCCGCGCCGAATTCTTCCTGACCGTCGGAAGGCTGAACGAGGCGATCGACGCGGCCCGGCGGGCCTATGAGCTGGATCCCCTGACGCCGGGGTATGGCAACAATCTGATTCAGACACTGGCTTACGCCGGCCGCACCGAAATGGCGGCGGAGGAGCTGAAACGCGCCGAGCAATTATGGCCGGGCACGCTGACTCTGCGGGATGCCCGCTTCCGCTTTCACCTGCGCTACGGCGATCCGCGCGAGGCGCTGCGCATCGTCCGAACGGAAGGAATCAGCCGCGAGTTCGAGGAATTTTTGGTGGCCAAGATTGATCCGACGCCAGCCAATATCGAGCGAGCCATCAGTGCGGTGCGGCAGCGCGGGACCACCAGCTCCAAGGCCATCAACGACCTTGCCCAATTGTACGCCCAGTTCGGCCGAGAGGATGAGGTTTATCAGCTGATCATGGGCTGGCAGCGAACCGACCAGGCGGGAGCGATGACCGGGATGCTATTCCGGCCCACCCTGCGGAAATTCCGCAGCGACCCGCGATTCATGCGGGTCGCGGACCATCTTGGCCTGCTCACCCATTGGCGGAACAGCGGCAAATGGCCCGATTTCTGCTCCGAGGCCGACCTTAGCTATGACTGCGAGGCCGAAGCGGCGAAGCTCACCGCGGCCCGAGCAAGCTAGAAGGTCTCGCCCCGCTCGATCGCCTCCCGCTCCTCGGGGGTCGAAACGCGCCCCAGCGCCTGGTTGCGGCCCGGGAAGCGACCGAAGCGCCTGATCTGGTCGCGGTGGAGGATGGCATAGCGATAATTTTCGGGATCGCGATCGCGGAACTCGGCCACCGACCGCTCCTGGTCCTCCAGACTCTCGCTGTGCTGGAGCGGCATCAGCATGAAACTCGGCAGCGGCCTCGGCAGGCGGTCGACCCAGCCCCGCTCAAGCGCCAGCCTGCTGAGCTCCAGCGCCAGGCCGTCCGCCTCGAACGCCTTGGCTGAGCCGCGGAACATGTTGCGGCTGAACTGATCGAGCAGGATGATTGCCGCGGCCAAGGTCTCCGGCGTGTCGCGCCAATTCGCCGCCCGGGTTCGCAGCACCTCCTCGCGGACCTTGCCGAACCGCTCGGCGATGTGCCGGTCCATCGCCGGGTCCTTCTGCCAATGCTGCTCGGCCGTCAGCTCCTCGCACCAGAATTGGATGACGGCGCGGCCGAGGTCGGCGGGGCTGTCACTCACTTGGTTGGCTTGCCCTTGGGCGGCCCACCAGGACGCGGTCCTTTCCCGCCCGGCCTTGGCCCCCTGCCCGGCCCGCGCGGAGGGCCGCGGCGGTCGGGGTGGCCGGGCGCATGGCGCTGGCGCTCAGGCACTCGGTCCATCGGTCGCGATTGCTGGACCGCCTGCTTGGGGCCAACCGCATAGCCTTCCTTCAGAAACTGAGTGAAGGCGGCGCGGACGCTCTGCGCGATCGAATCCTGCACCGGCTTGGGCAGGTCGGCGAAGGTCGTGTTACGGTGGACGCTCTGCAGGTCGCGCAGCATCAGATTGGGCACGCCCTTCGACGCGTCCTTCATGGCTTCCAGCGCGTCGATCACCGCCGATAGCAGGATCGATTGCATGACGTCGGACGCGGCTCGTTGCACCATCTCTCTCCTGTTTTCGACCGATGCGGTGGACTAACGGCCATGGCCTCCCTAATTCGGCGCGCGTGACGCGGCAATTCCACAAGATGCACGGGCTTGGAAATGATTTCGTCGTGCTCGACGCGCGCGAGCAGTCGGTGACGATGACGCCCGCGCTGGCGAAAGCGTTGGCGGATCGTCAGCTGGGCATCGGCTGCGACCAGCTGATCCTGATCGAGCCGTCCGCCACAGCCGACGTCAGGATGCGCATCTGGAACCAAGACGGAGGCGAGGTCGAAAGCTGCGGCAACGCCTCGCGCTGCGTGGTTGCGCTGACCGGAGCGAAGAGCCTGGAAACGGGCGGCGGGCTGGTCGAGGGCAGCACGTTCGGCGCGGAGGTGGAGGTCAGCTTGCCCCCGCCCCATTTCGCCTGGGATGAAGTGCCGCTTAACTATCCGATGGACACGGCCAAGTTGCCGCTCGGATGGGGACCGCTCGATCACCCGATGGCGCTCAACGTCGGCAACCCGCACCTGGTGTTCTTCGTCCCCGATGGAAGGGCGATCGACCTGGTTAGCCTCGGCCCCAGCATCGAGCATGACCCGGCCTTCCCGGAACGGATCAACGTCAATGTCGCCTCGGTCCGCGACGACGGCATTCACCTACGCACCTGGGAGCGCGGCTCGGGCATGACGCTGGCCTGCGGCACCGGCGCATGCGCCACCGCAGTGGCGGCGATCGTCCAGAAAAAGGCGTCCTCGCCTGTCAAGGTTCATATGCGTGGTGGCAAACTCACGGTGACCTGGGCGCCGGGCGAACCGATCCGTATGCGCGGCGGCGCCACCCACGTGTTCAAGGGCGAGATCGAGCTGGAGCAGTTCGCCTGATGCCGGCCCGGACGATCACGCTCGGCTGCCGGCTCAACTTCGCTGAGAGCGAAGCGATGCGCGCACTCGCAGGCGACGACGCGATCATCGTCAACAGCTGCGCCGTGACCAACGAAGCGGTGCGCCAGACCCGCCAGGCGATCCGCCGAGCCCACCGCGAAGCGCCAGAGAAGCGGATCATTGTTACGGGATGCGCGGCGCAGCTCGATCCGGAGAGCTTCGCGGCGATGCCGGAGGTCGATCGCGTCGTTGGCAATGCCGAGAAATACAACACCAACGCATTCGCCCCAGCTCGTCACCCCGGCCTTGAGCCGGGGTCCACCTTCCTTTCGGAAGGCGGCAAGAACAGGTGGATCCCGAGTCAAGCCCGGGATGACAAGATCTGGGTGAGTGACGTCATGATGGCACCTGTGCCTCCAGTCGCCGCCGGCTTCCTCGCCCGGGTGCGCAGCTTTGTCGCGGTGCAGACCGGCTGCGACCATCGCTGCACCTTTTGCTCGATCTGGCAGGCGCGCGGGCCGAGCCGCTCGCTGCCGTACGAGGCGGTGCGCAACGCGGTGGCGCGCGAACTGGACGCCGGCGCGAAGGAGATCGTCCTGACCGGAGTCGACATTACCAGTTATGAAGGCGGCCTCGGCTTGCTCTGCCAACAGCTGCTGGCCGACCTTTCGCAATTGAAGCGCCTTCGCCTCTCATCGCTCGATAGCATCGAGATCGACGAAGCGCTGATGGAGCTGGTCGCAGGCGAACCACGGCTGCTGCCCCATTTCCATCTGTCGCTGCAGGCCGGTGACGATTTGACCCTCAAGCGGATGAAGCGCCGCCACAGCCGAGCGCAGGCCGTCCAAACAGTTGCACGATTGAAGGCTGCGCGCTCCGACGTCACCATCGGCGCCGACTTGATCGCCGGCTTCCCGACCGAAAGCGAGGAAGCTGCGTTGAACTCGCTGAGGCTGCTCGACGATTGCGACATCATCGCCGCGCACATCTTCCCCTTCTCCCCCCGGCCGAACACGCCGGCGGCGCGGATGCCCCAGCTGGAGCGCGAAATCGTCAAGGCGCGGGCGGCGCGGCTTCGTCATGCCGCTGCGGAGCGGCGATCGCGCTGGTTGGATGGCCTGGTCGGCACCCGCCAGACGGTGCTGATCGAGAATAGCGAGAAGGGCCATAGCGACGGATTCGCCCCGGTTCGCATCACCGGGTCGAAACGCGGCGACTTCGGCTCAGCCATGATCGTCGGTCGCGACATCGAAACACTTATCGGGATTTTTGAATGAGTTGGCTCGAACGCCTGACGGGCGGTTTCAAGAAAACGGCGGACCGCCTGGGCGAGAATTTGAGCGGGCTGGTCAAGGAGCAGGCGCTCGATACCGCCACCCTCGACGATATCGAGGAGGCGCTGATCGCCTCCGACCTCGGCCCCGAGGCATCGCGGCGAATTCGGGACAACATCGCCGCCAAGCGTTTCGAGAAACTTGACGAACGCGGCCTCCGAACCATCCTCGCCGAGGAAATCGAGGCGATCCTGGCGCCCGTCGCCCAGCCGCTCGACGTCTGGGGCTTCCCCCGTCCTCACGTCATTCTGGTGATCGGCGTCAACGGCTCGGGCAAGACCACCACCATCGGCAAGCTTGGGCACCTGCTCCAGGAACAGGACTATGAGGTCATGCTGGCCGCCGGCGACACATTCCGCGCGGCGGCGATCGAACAACTGAAGATCTGGGGTGAGCGGATCAAGGTGCCGGTTATGGCAGGCAACCCCGGCGGCGACGCCGCGGGTGTCGTCTTTGACGGGGTCAAGCAGGCGACGGCTACCGGCATCGACGCGCTGATCGTCGACACGGCCGGGCGCCTCCAAAACAAGACTCACCTGATGGACGAGCTGTCCAAGGTCCGCCGCGTGCTCGGCCGCCTCAACCCGGAGGCGCCGCACGACGTCATTCTCGTGCTCGACGCGACGACGGGGCAGAATGCGCTTAACCAGATCGAGGTGTTTCGCGACATGGCCGGAGTCACCGGCCTGGTCATGACCAAGCTCGACGGCACCGCGCGCGGCGGCGTACTGGTCGCGGCGGCCGAAAAGTTCGGAATGCCGATCCACGCGATCGGAGTCGGCGAAGGAGTGGATGATTTGCGACCGTTCGATCCCCGCGCGGTCGCCCGCGCCATCGCAGGGCTGCCGGCATGAAGATCGAGACGAACCGGGAACCGACCGGGACCGCGCGGCTGCTGATCGACATCGGCCCGTTGCTGATCTTCTTCCTGGTCAATTTCCTCGCGCCGGTGCCCAGCGCGATCAAGATCTTCGTCGCCACGGGGGCGTTCATGGCAGCGATGGTCGCGGCGCTGGTTTTCGCGGCGATCCGCTACCGCTACATTTCGCCGTTGCTACTCTTCTCGGGCGTAATGGTGGTCATCCTCGGAGGCCTCACCATCTGGCTGCAGAACGAGACGTTCATCAAGATCAAGCCGACCATTTATTATGCGCTGGTAGCGGCGCTGCTGAGCTTCGGCCTGGCCACGGGGCGGCCTTTGCTCAAGCTGGTGCTGGGCAGCGCCTATCCCGGCCTCGACGAGGAAGGCTGGCGCAAGCTGACCCGCAATTGGGCGATCTTCTTCGCGGTCATGGCGCTGGTCAACGAGGCAGTGTGGCGCAACTCGACCACCGATTTCTGGATTGGCTTCAAGCTGTGGGGCGCGATTCCCGCCACCCTGTTGTTCGCGGTCGCCAACGTGCCCATGTTGATGCGCCACGGCCTTTCCGCCGAGGAACAGCCCAAACCAGTCGAACCGGGACCTGTCGAATGAGCGAAGCGATCATCCGTATCGAGGGGCTGGAGAAGGCCTATGCCAATGGCGTCGAGGCGTTGAAGGGCGTCGATCTCGACATCCGGCGAGGCGAGATCCTCGCGCTGCTCGGGCCAAATGGCGCCGGCAAGACCACGCTGATCAATATCGTCTGCGGAATCGTCACCGCGACCGGCGGCCAGGTGCTGGTCGACGGCAAGAACTGGCTCGACGATTTCCGCCGAGTCCGCACCCGCATCGGGCTGGTGCCGCAGGAACTCACCACCGACATGTTCGAGACCGTCTGGGGAACCGCCGCTTTCTCCCGCGGCCTGTTCGGCAAGCCTCGCGATGACAAGAAGGTCGAGGAGATCCTCAAGCGGCTGACCCTGTGGGACAAGCGCAAGTCCGAGTTGCGCGAGCTGTCGGGCGGCATGAAGCGCCGCGTGATGATCGCCAAGGCGCTGAGCCATGAGCCCGACATATTGTTCCTCGACGAGCCGACCGCCGGGGTCGACGTCGAGCTGCGCCGCGACATGTGGGAGCTGGTACGCAAGCTGCGCGCCGACGGCACCACTATCATCCTCACCACCCACTATATCGAGGAAGCTGAGGAAATGGCCGACCGCGTCGGCGTGATCCGCCGGGGCGAGCTGGTCGCGCTGGGCGGCAAGAAGGAGCTGATGGCCCAGATGGGGCAGCGGACGCTCAAGATCACGCTGGACGAAGCGATTGGCGAAATCCCGGCCGGCCTCAGGGAATGGGGGCTCGCCGTCGAGGATGAGGGCCATACCCTCTGTTACCGCTTCGACACCCACGCCGACCATACCGGGATCCCCGGGCTGATGCGGCGGCTCGACGAGCTGCACATCGGCTACAAGGACCTCGCCACCCACCAGTCGAGCCTCGAGGATATCTTCGTCAGCCTGGTCCACGAGGAGCGCGCGGCATGAACGTTCATGGCGTCAAGGCGATCTACCGGTTCGAGATGGCGCGCTGGGGCCGCACCCTGTGGCAGAGCCTGGTCACGCCAGTCATCACCACCGCGCTCTACTTCCTGGTGTTCGGCTCCGCGATCGGCAGCCGGATGAGCGACATGGCCGGAATCCCCTTCGGCAGCTTCATCGTCCCCGGTCTGATCCTGCTCTCGGTCCTGACGCAGGCACTCATGAATGCCAGTTTCGGCATTTTCTTTCCGAAGTTTACCGGGACAATCTACGAAATCCTCTCAGCTCCGCTGTCGCCGATCGAGACAGTCACCGCCTATGTCGGCGCGGCCGCGACCAAGGCGGTGATCCTGGCGCTGGTCACCCTCGCCACGGCCACCCTGTTCGTCGACGTGTGGGTCGCGCATCCGCTACTGATGCTGCTGTTCCTGATCGCCATTTCGATCGGCTTCTGCCTGATGGGCTTTGCGATCGGCATCTGGGCCAAGAATTTCGAGCAATTGCAGGTCATCCCGTTGCTGGTGGTGACGCCCCTCACCTTCCTCGGCGGCGTATTCTATTCCGTCGGTGCAATCGGCGAGCCCTGGCGCACCGTGACGCTTTTGAATCCGATCCTCTATCTTGTTGCCGGCTACCGCTGGACCTTCTTCGGGGTCAGCGACGTGCCGTTATGGGCCAGCGTAGCGGTGATGGCGGCGGCGATCCTGGTGCCGCTCACCGCCATCATTTGGATCTTCAAGACAGGTTATCGGCTCAAACAGTAATCGCAGGCGCGACCTCGGCCCCTTCCCGCTGCTCCTGGTCCGCACGCCGGGCACCATCACCGTCGAGGTTGCGGGCGACGAAGTCCCAGTTGATGATATTCTCCAGCACAGTCTTCACGAACTTCGCCCGGTCGTTGCGATAGTCGATGTAATAAGCATGCTCCCACACATCGATGGTCAGTAGCGGCGTCATGTCGTGGGCGACCGGCGTGTCGGCATCATGGAGCGATGTCACCTGCAGCCTGCCATTGTTGAGGATCAGCCAGCCCCAGCCACTGGCGAAATGGTTGACGCTTTCCTTGGCCAGCGCATCGAGCAGCTGCTGCTCGCCGCCGAAGTCGGAATTGATCAGCTCGCGCAGCTTGCCTGACGGCCGGGTCGAGCCCTCGGGCGCCAGGCATTGCCAGAAGAAGCTGTGGTTCCAGATCTGGGCGACATTGTTGAACAACGGCTTGTCGCCGCGCTGATGCGCCGCGCGGATCACCTCGGTCAACGAAGCGTCTTCCAGGTCGGTGTCGCCGAGCAGACCGTTGGCCTTGTCGACATAGGCCTTGTGATGCTTGCCGTGATGGAAATCGAGCGTCTCGGCGGACATATGCGGGCCGAGCGCCTCGCGGTCGAACGGCAGGTCGGGGAGCGTGAAGGCCATGATCGTCTCCGGTGGAAAAATATATTTCCCCAAGCTTGAAACGCTGGGCCTCGCTTCCGGCTCCGCGACCCATCGCTAGTGTCTTGCTCCTTACCCCTCAGCGGTCGTAACAGCATCGCATCGAATTGGGGCGAAACTGCCAACCCAAGAGGGGGATGTAATGGGCAAGTTACTTGAAAATCTGAATGTAGTGCTGCTGGCCGGCCTGGTCCTGGCGATTGCGATGATGGCGGGCTTCCATGCCGAAAGCCTGAGTGCCGAAGGCATATTGCGCTGGCTGCACGTCTTCTTCGGCATCACCTGGATCGGCCTGCTCTATTATTTCAACTTCGTGCAGATCCCGACCATGCCGTCCGTCCCGGCCGAACTGAAGCCGGGCGTCAGCAAATATATCGCACCCAAGGCCCTGTTCTACTTCCGCTGGGGCGCCGCCTTCACGGTGCTGACCGGCGCGATCCTGGCCTGGGTCAACAACTACCTGGTCGAGGCGCTGATGCTGCAGCCGCAGGTGCGATTGATCGGCATCGGCATGTGGCTGGCGCTGATCATGGCGTTCAACGTCTGGGTTATCATCTGGCCAAACCAGCAGAAGGCGCTGGGACTGGTCGAGGCGGACGATGCGACCAAGGCCAAGTCGGCGCGAACGGCGATGCTGGCCAGCCGGACCAACACCCTGCTGTCGATCCCGATGCTCTACGCCATGGCGACCTACCAGACGCTCGGCAGCTGAGATTTCGCCAACCGACTCCGGGCCTGCTGCGTGCTTCCGCGGCGGGCCCTTCTGACCCGGGGGGTTCGCCGAAAGCCATAGCGTCGATGAGTAGGGTGGAAACCGACGCAGCGGGCCCTTTCTCGGCCATATACGAGCTTCAAGGACCTTTTCGGTAAATTGTCCGCCTGCAGTGAAGAGCGGACCTAAAGCTGCCTCAACGCGCTGGCACGATGCGGATCGAATCGATCGGACTGGGACAGGAACGCATCAATTCATGTGCTTCGGCGACCAGGGACTCCAACGCAAGCGGATCGAAACCGGGCTCGCCGGGCCGCATTTCCAGCCCGGTTTCGATGCAGAGCACGACCCGTCTCAGGTTCCCGTCAATTTCCCATTCGTGCCAACAGCGCAATTGGCGCCGATCATTGTCGGCCGAGATAGCCTGGGCGTTGCCGTTCATCGGACCGACCGTTCCGCGGCGGCGATCGCGTCATTGGCATTGGTGTACCGGTAGCCGGACCATTCGTAGGCCGTGAGGCGGACGGTTTGCAAAGACATCTAAAACTTCCTTCCAAGCGGGATCACCTTAATTCCCTCAGTCACAAGCGGATTAAAAAAGAATTTCTGTGACAACGTCATGATAGCACAATTTAATTCTATCCTCATGATACCGCTATCTTATTGCAGGAAATGAGCTCATAGCTATCTGGCTACCAGTCGCAACGACGGTGCTTGGCGCTAAGTTCGCTCCTTTCTCCTTCCTGACGCCTCTCTAGCCGCCTCGATGGCCCATTGACGGTCCGGTGCGAATTGAAAGGAGTTCATCATGTTGTTCGGGACCATCAAGAATTCCGACGAGATCGAAGCTACTGGATCGATCCAGCCCGAAAACGGCGACGCCGACTTGCAGTTCGAAGAGAGCGCGGCGTTGCGGGGCGATGGCGAGACTCCCAAGACCGAACGCCGGCTGTCGTACGAGGCCGACCAGCCTGTGTCGGAAACCCTCGGTGAGTGGGGCATCGAACAGATTGGAGCCGACCAATATCGGGCCAAGGGCGTCCGCTACGCGATTGCCCGCGACGCAATCGCCCACGTGAGGCCCCATGCAATAACCAGGACAAGCATGGTTTCATTCGCGCTTGCGATCCTGATCGTCGGCTCGGCGCTCGCTTACTCTTTTTGGTGAGTTCAAAAAGGGGGCCGCGCCCCCGCCACCCTGGCGGGTTGATGTTGTGGTCGAACATAAGTCCGCATTGCGTCGGGCGCGGCCATCGCCGGTGATCGCCTATCAGTTGCTGACAGCTAGCTGATGGCGCTTCATGGCGTGACGCAGCTGGTCGTAGCTGAGACCAAGCGCTGCCGCCGTTGTTCGCTGGTTGAACCGGTGACGCGCCAACGCCTCCTCCAGCAACGCTTTCTCATAGGCATTGACCGCGCCGCGGAGGTCGTCGGTGCTGGCCGGCGGCATGGCCGCAGCCGGCTGCGCCTCCGCGGCTACCGGCTGCGGATGCGCAGCATGAGCGGCGACCTCGACCGCTCCCGCAGGATCGGGGCTGAGGACCCAGGGCGAGGCGAAGGGGTCGAATTGAAGCGCGTCGATCGGGCGCTCCGGATCGTCGTGGCGATAGACCGCGCGCTCGACCACATTGCGCAGCTCGCGGACGTTGCCGGGCCAGCTATAGGCTTCCATTTCGGCCACTGCCCGGTCGGAGAATCCCGGCCAGTTGGTCCAGTCGAGCTCCACCCCCATGCGGCGCCCGAAATGCTCGGCGAGCAAGGGGATGTCGCCCTTGCGGGCGCGCAGCGGCGGCAATGTAACCACCTCGAACGACAGCCGGTCGAGCAGGTCGGCGCGGAACCGGCCCTCCTGCACCAGCCTGGGCAGATGCTCGTTGGTCGCCGCTACAATGCGGACGTCGACGCTGATCGGCTTGGAAGCGCCGATGCGGGTGATCTCCCCATATTCGACGGCCCGCAGCAGCCGGTCCTGCGCCGGCGAGGACAGGGTCGCCAGCTCATCGAGGAACAGCGTGCCGCCGTCGGCCTCCTCGAACCGGCCATGACGCGTCTTGGCGGCGCCGGTGAAGCTGCCGGCCTCATGGCCGAATAGCTCCGCCTCGATCAAATTCTCGGGGAGCGCGGCGCAGTTCATGGTCACCAGCGGCCCCGCCCAGCGCGAGGAGAGATGGTGCAAACGCTCGGCGATCAGCTCCTTGCCGGTGCCGCGCTCACCAATCACCAGCACCGGTCGGTTTAGCGGCGCGGCTCGGCTCGCCCGCTCGACCGCGTCGAGGAATGCGAGGCTCTGACCGACGAACTGATTGGCCCGTTCCATTGGCCAACATGTGGTGGTAAATCCCACCATGTGGCAAGATGTTTCGCCGACTTTTCTGCCGATTTTTGACGCTTTTCGCAGAATTCAACGTGAACCGGATTTTTGGCACGGACCCTGCATAGCTTTTGGCGACAGGGTAATTGTATCTGGAGTGCTCGATGGGCATTTTCTCCCGGACACGGGACATTTTCGCAGCCAATTTTACCGAGCTGCTCGACCGCGCCGAGGATCCGGCGCGGATGATCCGCATGATCATCCTCGAAATGGAAGAGACGCTGGTTGAGGTTCGCGCCTCGGCGGCGCGTTCGATCGCCGACAGCAAGGAAATGCGCCGGGCCCTGGGCCGGCTCGAGGATTTGCAGACGAGCTGGACCGAGAAGGCCGAGCTCGCCCTATCCAAGGATCGCGAGGATCTGGCCAAGGCCGCGCTGATCGAGCGGCAGAAGGCCGTCGACATGGCCGAGGGCTTGCAGCTCGAGCTGAATTCGATCGAGGAGACGCTGAAGAGCTATGAGGCCGACATTGCCAAGCTGCAGGGCAAGCTGCGCGAGGCCCGTTCCCGGCAGAATGCGATCGCGACGCGGATCGAGAGCGCGGTAACCCGTGCCAAGGCGCGTGAAGTACTCAACGGCAGCCGGACCGAGGACGCATTTTCGCGGTTCGACCAGCTTGAACGGCGCGCCGACTTCGCTGAAGGACGCGCCGACGCGCTGGGCATGACCGGGCCGAAAAGCCTGGAGGAGGAAATTGCCGAGCTTCGGGCGACCGACAAGATCGATGCCGAGCTTGAAGCTATGAAAGCGGCACTCAAGGCCAAGGGGGTGTAAGTGGAAGACGTTTTACTGCCGATAATTATCTGTTCGATCCTGTTCATCGGCCTGCCGTGGGTCATCTTCCACTACATCACCAAGTGGAAAACTGCGGCGACGCTGACCGGGTCCGACGAGAAGCTGCTCGACGACCTGCATGACGCTGCGCGGCGGCTCGACGACCGGCTGCAGACGATCGAGCGGATCATGACCGCCGAGAACCCCAACTGGCGTAGCCAGAGCCTGCCCGAGCCGGGCCGGCAGCACCTGCTTTCCGACGAGGAGTCAGTTCGATGACCCAGCCTCCAAGCCGGACGCGCTTCTATCTCGACAAGCGCCATGGCAAGTTCATGGGTGTCTGCGCCGGCATCGCCGATTACACCGGCCTTGATGTCACGCTGGTCCGGATCATGTTCGTCAGCGCCGTCTTCATGAGCGGCGGCGGCGTCTTGCCGCTCTATTTCATCGCCGGCTTCATGGCCGACGACAAGCCGCGCGAGCTGGTCATCGAGGACCGCGAAGAGCAGCGCTTCTGGCAGGGCGTGCGCGCCTCCCCTCGCCGCACGGCTCGCGATATCCGCAGCCGGCTGCGCGAGATCGACCGCCGGCTTGGCGATATCGAGAGCTATGTGACCACCGAGAACCGTAGCCTTGCGCGCGAGATCGAGCAGTTGCGCTAAGTCAGGGGGGTTGGACGATGCAATTTGGAGGCCCAGCGTTTGTACTTGTGATTATAGGCATGTCCTTCCTTGCCTGGATCATCACCACCGCCATTCGCGCCAAACATGGCTATCCGATCGAGAATGAGTGGGGTGGCATGTGCACCCCGCAAGACAAGCAAGCCGACCAAACGACCAAGGCGCTGGTGGCCGAGAATGAGCAGCTGAAGGCTACCGTTGGCCGTCTTGAAGAGCGGCTGAAGGTGCTGGAGCGCATCGCCACCGACCCGTCGCGCCATTTGGCCGATGAAATCGAAAACCTTCGCTAAGGAGGCAAAGAATGAACGCGGAAACCTTCGCTCCGATCATCAACATGTTACCGCTCATCGCGCTGGTCGTAGCGGTATGCGTTGGTGGTTGGGTGTTCACGACCTGGCTCAAGATCAAGAATGGCTATCCGCTGGAGACCAGCTGGGGCCAGCCGCTTCACCCCAGCAGCGATCGGGAGTCGATCGAGCGGATCAAGCTCCTGACCAATGAGAATGCGCAGCTCCGCGCCGAGCTTGGCTCGGTCAAGGACCGGCTGGAAACTATCGAGCGGATCGTCACCGACCAGCCGCACCGGCTGGCCAAGGAAATCGACGCGCTGGCGATCGAGCCTTCAAAAGTCGATCGGGGAGGAAATGCGTGATGGGCCCGGGTGAAGTCTTTATCGCATTCATCGTCATCGGCCTCCCCACCATATTTTTGGGATATGTCTTTCGCCGCTTCTTCGCGCTGAAGGAAAAGCAGCTCGAGGTGGAATCGCGCCTTGCGGCGGAAAAGGCGGCCCAATATGCGACCAGCAATAGCGAGCTGGAGGCGCGGGTGCGCGTGCTCGAGCAGATCGTCACCGATGGCGGAATCCAGACCGCCGCGCAGATCGAGGCATTGCGCCCCGCGAAGCTGACCAAGGGAGACAAGGTCTCGTGAACCCGTTTGAAATGGTGGCGATCATCGTGGTCGCCGTAATGGTCGCCTCCGTGCTTCGGGCCAAATATGGGCATCGCCGGCGCGGCGAGGGCGCCGAAATCTCCCCTCAGGAACGGGCCGAGAACTTGCGGCTGCGTGAAGAAGTCTCGGAGCTGAAGGAGCGCATCAAGGTCCTTGAACGGATCACCGTTGAAAAGGAAAACACGCTGGCGCGCCAGATCGAGGAATTGCGCGACCGCTGACTCTGGCGGCGGCGAGGCTGAGCGCCTAAGTGGCTGCTATGATCGCCCTGCCCTCAATTTCTGAAGTCGCGGAGGAATATGAATTCCTAGACAGCGAGGATCGTTACCGGTTGCTGATCGAGCTGGGTCGTAGCCTCGAACCTATGCCCGAGGCATTGAAAACCGATGCGACCAAGGTCCGCGGCTGCTCCTCCTCGACGTGGGTCTATCCGACCCGCCTACCCGATGGCCGGCTGCACTTCCTGGCCGACAGCAATGCCGCAATCACCAAGGGAGTGGTCGCGCTCATTCTCTCGGCAGTCCAGGACAGGTCCCCAGAAGAGGTGGCGGCAACGGACATCAGGGCATTGCTCGAGCCATTCAACCTGACCCGCGAGCTATCGTCGAACCGTACGCAAGGCGTTCCGAACATGATCACGCTGGTGCGCGAGACCGCCGCGCGATTGGCGGCAGCGTGAGCGATCCGCCGGACGATCGGTCATCGAATGTAGGCGGCGGCTTCGACCCGGAGCGCTTCTTCGAATTGGCCCGCAATGTCGGCCACGGCCGTGCGCTCGGTCTCGAATACCGCCAATCCGCCGACAATTGGATCGAATTGGCCCTGCCATGGCGCGAGGAGCTGGTCGGCATCCCCGACCAGGGCATTCTTGCCTCCGGCGCGATTGTCAGCCTGCTCGACACCTGCGGCGGAGCGTCGGTGTGGATGGCGCTGGGCCATTTCCAGCCGGTTGTGACCATTGACTTGAGGCTCGACTACCTGCGCCCGTCGCTGAAGGGCGAAACGGTCATCGCCCGCTGCGAATGCTACAAGCTTACTCGGCAAGTGGCGTTCATCCGGGGCGTCGCCCACGGCGGCGATCCGGAGCGCCCGATCGCCCAGGCGACCGGCACCTTCATGCTCAATCCCTAGACCCTGGTCCCGGTCTTCCGTTCCTCGGCCTTACGCAGAACCTCATAAGCGGTTTGAATCGCGTGGAACTGCTTGGCGGCTTCCTTGTCGCCTTTGTGGCGATCAGGGTGATGCTCCTTGGCCAGGCGCCGATAGCTCGCCTTGATCGCCTGGAAATCGGCGTCAGACTCGAGTTCGAGCACGTCGAGCGCGCGCATCTCGTCGCGGCTACGGCTGCCGTCGCCCGGACCGCTCCAGCCATAATGGGCGCTCTTGCGATAGGCGGAGGCCTCGCTCTCTTCCTCGGCGGCGCGCTTGGCCGCTTCCTCCGCGGTGAGGCCGGCAAAATAATTCCAGTTCTTGTTATACTCCGCGGCATGCGCTTCGCAGAACATCCAGCGCTCGGGGCTGTTCGGCGCCTTGGGCGCCGGCCGGTCGCCGACCTCGCTGCAACCCTCGCGGTCGCACAGGCGCACGCGAGCCGCAGCCCGGCCCTTGGCGCCGTAAGGGCGCCAGCGGGGAAAGCCCCAATCGTCGGATCGCGTAGGTTTAGCCATTACTCTCACCACTAAACACAGTCTGGCGTCTTTGCGAGCGCAGCGAAGCAATCTACCCGCACGTGTAGATTGCCGCGTCGCCAGCTCCGTGCTCCCCTGTCTGGGGGACAGGGTGCGCGCGGAGCTCTCCTCGCAATGACGAAAAGCAAAAATGCCAGGGGACCTGTAAGCCGGGTTCTGTACCCCGCTTGCGCGAGGTGGCGACCATTCCTCTAGGACGGAGGTTGCCCTCCGCCTCCAGCGACCAACCCGGGCGACGGGGCCGGAACAGGCCCATATGCCGCCCCTATTCGGTCTTGCACCCGGTGGGGTTTACCGTGCCGCCGCTGTTGCCAGCGACGCGGTGCGCTCTTGCCGCACCCTTTCGACCTTACCCGTTCGAAGCCGGGCGGTATGCTTTCTGTGGCACTATCCCTGACCCCGTCCAAAGACGAAGCCGCCGGGCGTTACCCGGCACCGTTGTTCCGTGGAGCCCGGACTTTCCTCGTTGAGCCTAAGCTCACCGCGGCCGCCCGGTCCCCTGGCAGGAGGCGATATAGGGTCAAATGCGTCGCTTTTCGAGTCACGCAGCTCGAAACGCTCCCAATCTCCGCTTGGGGCTGCGTCTGGAGTTCTGGAGCTCTCCTAGACCTTCAAATTGGAGACGCGTTCCAATTCCGACTTGAGGCGTTGGACATCGAATGCGTGTTGCTCAAATGCGCCGCCGCGCTCTACCCAAAACAAGAAAAGGTGCGCGGACCATCGGTTAGGATTGGGTTGCGTTCGACCGTGCCGCAGATTCATTCCGCGGTACAGGACCGCGTCACCGGGTTGCATCTCGACCGCGGAAAAGGGTTCGTCGCCGAAATTATCAGAGTACGGGCCTTCCTCGCTCACTCGTGTGGAACCGACCTCAAGCGGCCATGGCAGACCATCGCTATAAGCCAGCGCGAGCGACACGCTGTGCTCGCATGACGGTCGGTCCGAATGGACCCGGCAAATATCGTCCTTTTGATAGATACGAAAATAGTCGTAGCTGGGCAGGACGTCCGCCCCGGTGAGCTCGCTGATGATCGGCGTCAGGCCCCACAGGAAGGTTGTCAGCGGCCGGTAGAAATGACCGGAAATATCGACGGTCTGATGCCTGCAGATGTTATTCAACTTGGCAAAGGTCTGGAAAGACTTTCCGTCAGCTGCAAGGTCCATCTGCAGCTGCTTGAAGAGATTTGAAGCGACCTCCGGAGGGATCAGCCCCCTGATCGTCGCATAGCCGTCTTTCTGATAATCGCCCTCGACTCGCATAGTATCATTTATCTCGCTTTGACCCGTTCCCGAAGCATGGTCTTCACGATGCGATATCGCCCCCCCACAAAAGTCGGCAATGGGTTGAAAGCGGCCACGAAGATCACTGCGGCCTTGGCAGCAAGAGGGCGAGCAGCTTGGCCCGGCATTCGCCGTCGACGATGCCGTCGATCAGGTCGGGCCGGAACCGCCGCTGGAAGGCGATCACCGCTTTCTGCTGGTCGGTCACGTCATAGCCGAACCGCTCCAGCGCCAGCAGGAAGCCGGCGTCCGTCCAATAGGGGTCCATCAGGTCCCGGGTCGGGCTGGGCAGCGCCAGCCGCCGCTTGGCCAGCGCGTGCCACGGGAAAAGCTCGCCGGGATCCTCCTTGCGAGCCGGCGCCACATCGCTGTGGCCGACGATATTCCCGCGGCCGATGCCGTGCCGCTCCTTGATGTCGGCGACGAGCGGAATGACCGAGGCGATCTGTTCGTCCGGAAACGGGCGATAGCCGAACTCATGGCCGGGATTGACGATCTCGATGCCGACGCTGGCCGAGTTCACGTCGGTTATGCCCCGCCAATAACTCCTTCCCGCATGCCAGGCGCGCTTCTCCTCGTCGACCAGCTGGATGACCTCGCCATCTTCCTTGACCAGATAATGGGCCGAGACCTTGGACTCGGGAGAAGTGAGCCGGTTGAGCGCACCCTCCGCATCAGGCATCCCGGTATAGTGGAGGACGATCATCGACACTGGCAGCGCACGCTCGTCGAAGTTCGGCGAAGGGCAGTGCGTCACGTCCATCGCGGCGCAATGGCGCACTAGCCGTCGCCGACGTCAAGCCCCGCGACGTTTGAAACGCTCCTGCAGCGTTGCGGGCAATAGGTCACCCGCGCCAGAAAGCCTCGTTACGCTGCGATGCGTTAACCATAATTCAACCCGCTCTGGTACGGCAGTAAAAGGTTCCGTCTGGCTGCGACGTAATTCGGTTCGACGTAAACTGAATGAATGGGGATTCCCAAGCGATCCAGTTCGAGCGATGTTGATCTGAAGAGAGTGCGGGGGGTGGGATTCCGTTCTTTCAATATGATCGGGCCGTTCCGGGCCGGCGGACAGCCTCTCCCCTGTGGGTAAGCAAATAAGCTGGAAGTGAAGCGCAAGTCACGCGGCTGGCGACACGCTGACGCTGCCAGTCACAGGGGGGATGAGAACATGGCCTACATCAAGATTCTTGGCAGTGGCGTCATCAAGCTGACCGGAAGCTATGGATACAATACTTCCACCGTCGATGGCCTGCCCGCCTATACGACGATCGATGCCACAGGCGCGTCGTGGATCGTGTCCAACAGCGCCAACCAATATCCGGATGCCGACACCTCCTATCTGGAGGGCTCGGGCATCATCAACCGATTTCCCTTTATTGTGTACAGCGCCGGATATGGCCTGACGCTCAAGGGCGGCTCGATCTGGGGACAAGTTCCGCAGACTTCGGATTGGCAATATACCTACAATGATTCCGCTGCCCTTCGGATTGCATGGGCCCCGGCGGTGACGGTGGATAGCTGGCGGATCGACAAGGCCTGGGATGCGATCCGAATCCTCCAGGGTTCCACCAATTTCCTGATCAACGACGTGTATTTGTCGAACATCCGCGATGATGCCGTTGAGAATGAATATGTGCTGTCGGGCACCATTCGCGACAGCCTGTTCGATGGAGTCTTTTCAGGCATCAGTCTGGGCAACAGCAAGAATATCGACGGATCGACCAACACCGTCACGCTGCAAAACAGCTTCATCCGGATGGAGACCTACCTGGCCAACGGCGAGATGACCCATGGCACGCCGATCAAGGCGAATACCGATGCGCCCTGGACGACGCCGGACATCCGCATCATCAATTCGGTCATCGCGATCGAGGATCCAACCCACAACGGCTTCGCCCGGCTGAAGCTCGCCTGGGACAATGTCGTCGAATCCTATGGGAACGTGTTTCTAAACCTGTCCGACACGCCCCTTCCGACTAACTATCCGCTGCCGCCGGCGGGCTTCACCATCCTCCAGGGCCAGGCAGCGCGAGACTATTGGGCAAAGGTCGAGGCGGCCTGGCTCGCCAACCACGACGGCGTCGGCGACGTCGCCTTGACGCCGCTGCCGCCAATTTCCGCACCTGCTCCGGCGCCCGCACCGACCGGCACGCTTTACGGAACGATTGGAGCAGACACGCTGATTGGCACTGCCTACGCGGACCGGATCGACGGCTCCGGCGGGTCCGACCTGATTTACGGCAAGGGTGGGCGCGACACGCTGATCGGCGGCACGGGCCAGGACAAGTTCGTGTTCGACACGGCGCTGGACGGAAGCATCGACGAGTTGCCGGATTTCAATCCGGCGGACGATGCGATCTATCTCGACAGTATGATTTTCACGAGGCTGACCGGGGGGACATTGTCCAGCCCGTTACGCATCTACAGCGGGCAGCTCGTCGACGGCCCCGGGGCTGTGCCCAAGGATAGCAACGACTTCATTATCTACGACAAGAACACGGGCAACTTGTCTTATGACAGCGATGGCAACGGACCTCGCGCGGGAATCATCTTCGCACATCTTCCCGCCGGCCTCGATCTGACGCCTGCGGATTTCTATATCATTTGATCGAAAGCAAAAATGGCGCGTCGGTCGAGCTTGGCCGATTAGCCTTACGGTCAAGCCCTTAGTGCGACTGGCGGGGACGCGCCTGGTTCGAGGGGACGATAAAGGCCCCGGGAATCCGGGTCCGCCCAGAATCGCTTGGTCTGGCCGATCACTGTCTCACCAGCGCCGAGCATTAGCGAGCCGTCGGGCGCCATGGCATCGGCCAGGCGATCGAACACCTGTGCGCGGCGCTCCCCATTGAGATAGAGCAGCACGTTGCGGCACAGGACGATGTCGAACTTCGCCGGATGCGGGGCCGGCTCGAGCAGGTTCTGAACCTGGAACCGAACCATGCGCCTTAACGGCTCGACTGCGCGCCAGCCATTATCGGTTTCCTGAAACCAACGGATCATCTGGTTGATGCCGAGACCGCGCTGAACCTCGAACTGGCTGTAAATGCCCTCGCGGGCGCGGCGCACCGCGCTTTCGCTGACGTCGCTGCCGACGATGTCGATTGTCCAGCCCGCCCACGTCACCGGGTCTTCGGCGAATAGCATCGCCAGGGAATAGGCCTCCTGCCCGGTCGAGCAGCCCGCCGACCAGATGCTCAACCGCTTGGTCTGTTGCCTGCGCTGGACCAGCTTGGGGAGCGCGGTTCTTGCCAGCAGGTCGAATGGCGCACGATCGCGGAAGAAGTAGGTCTCATTATTCAACAGCGCCTCGACCACCTGGGTCGCCAGGCTGGGCTCACGGCCCATCACCAGGATGGTGATCAATTCATCGAGCGTTGGGATGGCTCGCTCGCGGAGGAGCGCCGCGAGGGCTGTTTCGATCCGCCAGCGGCGGCTCATGGTCAATTGCTGCCCGGTCCGGGCTTCGAGCAGTCCGGCAAGGATTCGGCTGGAGCTGTCGCTTACCTGCACGACTTGTCCTCGATCCGCGAGGCAACCCGCCGGGCCAGCTTGTCGGGAGGCAGGATGGCGCAGGCGAGACCAGCTTCGGCGACAGCGCGCGGCATGCCCCAAACCGCCGAGCTCGCTTCATCCTGGGCCATGACCGAACCACCGGATTCGACCAGGCGCCTGGCACCTTCCGCGCCATCGCGGCCCATGCCGGTCAGGATGATCCCCACCGCGCCGCCGCCGAGCACCGCTCCGGCCGAGCTCAACATGGGGTCGACTGACGGCATGCAGCCGCTTGAAGCCTTCGCCTTGAGAAGGCGAGCAACCAGCTTCCCGTTTACCTCATCGACCATCAGATGCGCTTCACCTGGCGCAACGACGATGCGGTCCGGCAACAGGCTGGTGCCGTCCTCGGCAACCACCGCCTCGCGCTTTGCCGCAACCGACAATTGCCGCGCGAATACGGTCATGAAGGCCGGCGGCAGATGCTGCGTGACCAATATGGGAACGCCAATCCGCTCGGGCAGCGACGCAAAGAAGGTGCCAAGCGCGTGAATGCCGCCAGTCGACGCTCCGATTGCCAGGAGCCGGAGTGGCTCATTGCTTGGAGTTTGCAGGGGACGTGGCGCCGCCGCGATCGGGGCAGCGGGGATGGAAGTTCGGTCGGCATAGCCCAGCTCGCGCAATTTGCCGAGCAACACCTCGGAGAAGCGGCCATTGAAACGGCCGGTCCCGGGCTTGGGCAGTGTGTCATGAGCGCCTAACGCCAGCGCGGCGACGGTTTCCTCGGCGCCATCCTCGGCCAGCGAGGATACGATCAGCACCTTGGCGCCCTTTGCCGCCTGGAGGATGCGCGGCAGGCCCTTCAGGCCGCCGACTCCCGGCATTTCCAGGTCGAGCAGGACGATGTCGACCATCACCTGGCCAAGCGCCTCGATCGCGTCTTCGGCCGTGCCGGCAATGGCGGCGATTTCGAAATTGCCGTCAGCATCGATCATCCGGCTCAGGACGGCGCGCGCAACCATCGAATCGTCGACGATCATCAGCTTGATCGGCCGACGCGAGGGCCTGGCGGGCCCAGCGCTGTCGCTGGCCCGGGAAGTGGCGAGCGCGCCCTTCATGGAACTCGGCCTCAGGCGACGCCGACGAGTTGCAGCTTGATGTGCAGCGTTTCTCGATCGAACGGCTTCATGACATATTCGTCGGCGCCTGCCTCGAGCGCGGCACGAATATGTGCCATGTCGTTTTCGGTCGTGCAGAAGACGACCTTGGGCTGGTCGGCGTGGCCGCGCTGGCGAAGCAGCTTCAAAAACTCCATGCCGCTCATCACCGGCATGTTCCAGTCGAGCAGGACCACGTCAGGCATTTTGGCTTCGCAGCGATCCAGCGCCTCGCGACCGTCGCCCGCTTCGTCGACCTGGAACTCCAGTGTCTCGAGGATATGGCGGGCCACCTTGCGGATCACCTTGCTGTCGTCGACGATAAGGCAGGTTTTCATAGTTCTTTCCGTCCGTGTTGACGCTGTCTGTAGGCGATAAGGGTAACGAAGCTCTTAAGCTGCACGCGCTTCCGCGCCCGGGCCGGCAACCAGTGCAGAAATATCGACCAGCAGCAGCGGGCCTTCCTCGGTTTCGACCATGCCTTTCGACACGCGCTCCCAACCGCCGCCCATCGCGGCGCGGATCGGGACGGGCTCCGACAAGGCTTCCACCACGTCCTCGACCGCATCGACGGTCAGGGCGTAGTGGTGTCCGTCCAGCTCGACGACCGCGGCCTCGTGAAGCTCGCCGTTCTTGAGATCGGTGGAGCCAAGCTCGAGCGATCGCTGGCAGTCGATCACCGTCAGCACGCGGCTGCGCAGCGCCGAGAGACCGGCAAGATGCGCGGGCGCGCGGGGAACGGGGATCAGCGTATCGATCTCGACGACGCTCTCGACGTCAGCCGCCGGCAAGGCCACGCGGCTGCCGGCGATGGAGACGATTAGCAGCAACTCGTTCATCAGCGCCTCCCCGCGCTTGCCGATTTGAGCGCAATGAGCAGTCCCGCTCGGTCATATCGATAGATTTTGTCCTGCCCGTCGGCTGCGGCAGGATCGCTGGCCAGCCGGAGCACCCGCCCGGCTTCAGCGGCAACCTCCCGCCCTTCGGAAACGATCGTGATGTCGGCGTCGAGTTCCTCATTCTCGCCGATGACCAGATAGCCGGCCGCTTCGACGATCGGGCGCAACATGTTCTGCATCCAGGCATCGCCCTCGGGCAGGCGGCACACGAGCTGCACCGCCGGGCGCACCGTCGCGCCGAGATGTTCGGCGAACAGCCAATGGGCGTCGATCAGTTCCGCGGGCTCGCCATCGATCAGGGTGACGCCGCTGACCGCTCCCGGGACATGGGAGGGGATGACCTCGCTGGCGAGAGTCATCAAGTCGATCACCTCGCGGAAGGCATAGCCGATCTCGTGGCTGCCATCGTTAAGGCGGAAAATGCGGACCTTGCCGTCGAGCTTGTCAGCATCGTCGAGGCCAGCCAGCGGCAGGATCGCTTCGCCCAGCTGAACCCGAAGCTGGCCGGCACTGTACCGGATGGACTCGCTTGCTACCACTTCTTCGATCCGGTCGACCACGCCGAGGCGAAGCGCACGACGTGAGCCGTCGAGGCCGCGGAAAAGCAGCACCGGCACTTCGTTTGAATTGACCGCAACGGGCGATCCGGCTGCGCGGCCACCGCGTTCGAGGGTTTCGAGCTTTACTCCACCCACCTGAGCCAGGCCGACAGGATCGAACAGCAGGATCGGGCTGCCGTCATCCGCCAGGGTCGTTCCGGCATAAAGACCAGTCGCCATGACCGCCGGAGCCGCCGGCTTGACCACCAGCTCCTCATGGTCGTGAATCCGATCGACTGCGAGCGCGTAGACGTCGCCACCGGCCGGGCGGAGGACAACCAGCGTGCGCTCTTCGTCTTTGACCTCGCTTGGCAGGCCGAGGACATCGGCCAGAGCCACTTCCGGCACGCGGCGGCCGCGGATCGTCGCGACCCCTGCCCCACCGATCCGTTCCAGTGTGACGCTGCTGCCGTTGGCGCGGACGATCTCTTCGATCGCCGAGCGCGGAATGGCGAAATGCTGGGCTCCAATGGAGACGGTCAGGGCCGGAATGATGGTCAGGGTCAACGGAACGCGCAGTGTCATCCGCGTACCTTGCCCGGGAGTCGAATCGACCTCGACAACGCCGCCGATCCGCTCGACGTTGGAGCGGACCACATCCATACCGACTCCGCGGCCGGAAATGGCAGTGACTTCCTTGGCGGTCGACAGGCCGGCTTCGAAGATCAGGGCGAGCTGTTCAGCCTTCGAGAGTCGCTGGGCGGCCTCGCGGTCGATCACGCCGTTGGCGATCGCCTTTTCGACCAGCTTCGATCCCTCAATTCCTTTGCCGTCGTCGGCGATCTCGATCAGGATCTGGTTGCCTGACTGGCGCGCCGAGACCGACAGCAGTCCAATCTCGCGCTTGCCCGCTTTGAGGCGCTCCGCGGGCTTCTCAATGCCATGATCGATCGCATTGCGGATGATGTGCGTCAGCGGATCGCGGATCATCTCGATCATCTCGCGGTCCAGCTCGACGTCGCCGCCGTCGATGTCGACCAGCACCTGCTTGCCGAGCTCGGCCGACAGGTCCCGAACCATGCGCGGCAGGGCGACGAACAGATTTTCGATCCGCTGCATACGGGTTCGGGTGATGGCGTCGCGCATCTCGGCAATAATGCCGGACAAGCGCTCGAATGCGCCGTCAACCTCGACGTCGCCCGAAGCCTCGCGCAGGCGGCGAGCCAGCTCGTTGCGGGCAAGCACCATGTCGGACACGCCCGACATCACCCGATCGAGCAGCTCGACCGACAGCCGGATGGTACGCGGTGTCGAGCCGTGGGCCTTCGCACCCTGTTCGGCGACGACCGGAGCGGCGGCCTGGACGACCGCACCCTCCGCACCCGGGGCAAGCGCCTCGATCAATGCGCTGTCGTCGCCAGAAGGCAATTCCTCGCCGGCATCGATTGCCGCAATCATTTCGCCGATGCGGTCGATGACCGCGAGGACCGCGCTAACCAGCGATTCGTCGGGCACGCGCCGCCCGGAGCGGCAATCGGCCAGCGCATCCTCGGCGGCATGGCTCAGCGCCTCGAGCCGCGGGAAATCGAAAAAGCCGCAATTGCCCTTCACCGTGTGCACAAAGCGGAAAATGGAATCGAGGCGGGCCCGGTCGTCGGGGTTGGCCTCCCAGGCGACGATTTCGCCACCCAGCGCTTCGAGCATCTCCCGACACTCCGCGACGAAATCGGCAATCAGGTCATCCATCGAAAGCGAGGTCCCACCAGCTGGAGTTGCTTGGGTCCTCTATGCCGCCAAGGTGTTAACGTGCCGTTAGCCCTGTCGTGAGTTTATCGAAGGGCCTGAGCGCTCAATTTCTTGGCAGGGTGACGCCGATCAGCAGGAATTCCGCGGTGGAATCGCTGAGCTGGATGGTCCCGCCCGCTTCGGCGGCCAGCGCATGGGCTAGCCAGGCACCCGCTGCACGCGGCTCGACCTCGCCGCCCGAATGGCCCTGGCCGATCGTCTCTCGCAGCTTGGGATCGAGCAGGATTCGGGGACCCTCGGCCCGTATCACCATTTCCAGAGCTCCATCCCGCCGCTCGGCGCCTACGTCGAGGCGGCCGCCACGGACGAGAGCGTCCCCGGCGATCATCGCGAGATTCAACAGCAGCTTGACGGCGCCCTTCGACATCTTGTCGTCCGAGACCATCCAGCCGAGCTCGATGCGCTTGTCGGCCCCGTACAGGCCCTCCAACGCCGTCCTCGCCTCACGCGTGTCGATCTCGTCCCCGAACCCTCCGCCGGCGCCAAAGGCGAGGCGGAAAAATTTGAGCTTGTTGGCGCTTGCCCGGGCGCTTTCCGCGAGCAGCTCCAGGCAACGCTCGCGCATTTCCGGATCCTGCTCATCGGCGAGCAGCTCAATGCCATTATTGAGCGCCCCGACCGGCGACAGCAGGTCATGGCACAGACGCGAACAGAGAAGGCTGGCGAGTTCGACCGCATTCATGTCCCGGTGCATAGCGGCAGATTAACCTGAGGCAAATATATCAGCCATTGAATCCAACTGTTCTGCTTCCCAAATCGGGATCAATGGCCGGGGGGCATACGACCGTCGAAATCGCGCTGGATGCCAGCCATGTTGGTTGGCGGCTCGATCGCGCCCTGGCCGCGGCCCTCCCGTCCCTGTCACGCGAGCGATTGAAGGTGCTGACCAAGGCCGGCGCGCTCACCCGCGAGGGCAAGGCCGTGCGCGATCCTGCCACCAAGGTGAAGGGGGACGAGCGCTACACCCTGGCGCTGCCCGATCCCGTGCCGGCTCATAACGAGCCTCAGGAAATCGCTCTGCCGATCATTTATGAAGACGAACATTTGCTGGTGGTCGACAAGCCGGCGGGACTGGTGGTCCATCCCGCGGCGGGGAACCGCGACGGGACGCTGGTCAACGCCTTGTTGCATCACTGCGGCGGATCGCTGAGCGGAATTGGCGGCGTCGCCCGGCCGGGCATCGTCCACCGCATCGACAAGGACACTTCAGGCCTGCTGGTGGTCGCCAAGCACGACAAGGCCCATGAGGGTTTGGCCAGGCAGTTCGCGGCCCATTCGATCGACCGGCGTTACCTCGCCATCGTTTCCGGCGTTCCGCGCCAGGCGGAAGGCACCGTCGACGCGCCGCTCGCCCGCTCGCCGCAGAACCGCAAGAAGATTGCCATTGTTGCCCCGGGCAAGGGGAAACGTGCCGTAACTCATTGGAAACGGCTCGAACTCCTGAACGATGCGGCTTTGGTCGAGTGCCGGCTGGAAACCGGGCGGACCCACCAGGTGCGCGTGCATATGGCCTCGATCGGCCACCCGCTGGTCGGCGACCCGGTCTACGGCCGCGGAAAAAGCGTTCACAGAAAGTTGCTTAATCAATTGGACTTCAAGCGCCAGGCACTGCACGCCGCTCACCTGGGCTTCATCCACCCCGTCACGAAGGGTCGTTTGTCGTTTGACTCCGCCCTTCCGTCGGACATGCAGGAACTGTTCACCGCACTTGGTGTATAGAACTAATACAGCTATGGGCGCATGCCCGAGCTGAGGGAGTGAACGATAGATGGCTAATGCGAATAGGGTTGTCTCGATCCCCGCCTCGGGCGGAGAAGCCGGGCTCAACCGCTACCTCAGCGAGATCAAGAAGTTCCCGATCCTCGCGCCGGAAGAAGAATATATGCTGGCCAAAAGGTGGCGCGAGCATGGCGACACCGATGCCGCCGCACGCCTGGTCAACTCCCACCTCCGCCTCGTTGCCAAGATTGCGATGGGCTATCGCGGCTACGGCCTGCCGGTCAGCGAGCTGATCAGCGAGGGCAATATCGGCCTGATGCAGGGCGTGAAGAAATTCGAGCCCGACCGCGGCTTCCGCCTGGCAACCTACGCCATGTGGTGGATCCGCGCCTCGATCCAGGAATTCATCCTGCGCTCGTGGAGTCTCGTCAAGATGGGCACCACCGCGGCGCAGAAGAAGCTGTTCTTCAACCTCCGCCGGATGAAGAACCAGATCGACGCATTCGAAGAAGGCGACCTCAAGCCCGAAGCGGTCACCAAGATCGCCACCGACCTCGGCGTGACCGAGGAAGAAGTCATCTCGATGAACCGCCGCATGGGCATGGGCGGCGACACCAGCCTCAACGCCCCGCTCAAGAGCAGCGAGGACGGCGAAGGCCAGTGGCAAGACTTCCTTGTGTCCGAAGCCCCGCTTCAGGACGAGATCATCGCCGACGATGAGGAGCGCCGTGTCCGCCACGATCTGCTCGTCGAGGCGATGGACAGCCTCAACGACCGCGAGAAGCACATCCTCACTGAGCGGCGCCTGATCGACGAGCCCAAGACACTCGAGGATTTGTCGCAGGTCTATGGCGTCAGCCGCGAGCGCATCCGCCAGATCGAGGTGCGCGCGTTCGAGAAGCTGCAGGCCGCGCTCATTCGCCTGGCCGGCGAGCAGCGCCTACTTCCCGCGGCCTGAGGCTGCGGCTTCGTCATCCGGAGGCGGCGGGCCGGCTTCGGCCAGGCTCGGCCCCTTTTCGGACAGTCCGACATCTCGCGCTCCGGCAACATGGTCGGCGACCCACGCGCCGCGCTTGCCCAGCGGCTCGGGCCGGCCGGTGGTGCTGTCCTTGGCGGTCTGATGCTCAAGCTCGGCGTTGAGCTCGGCACCGAACAGGAAGACATAGGCTGACAGGTACATCCAGGTCAGCAGCATGACGATCGCGGCGATCGAACCGTAGGTGGCGTTATAGTCGGTCAGCTTGGTGACGTAGAAGCTGAAGGCGATCGCCAGCAGCAGCCAGACCAGCGCAGTGAAGATCGAGCCGGGAGTCAGCCACCGCCAGCGGGCATCCTCGCGCGATGGACCGAACCGGTAGAGGGTGGCGGCAACCCCCGCGGCGAACAGGGCCATGGCGACATAGAGCCCAAGCTTGCCGAGGATCAGCGCCATTCCGGAGGCTTCGGGCATTATTCGTTCGAGCTCGGCCACCGCAGCCATCGACGCCAACGCTATCAGCGCGATCAGCACGGCGACGACGGTGATGGCGAAGGCGATCGCGTAGAATCGCCAAAGGCTGCGCTTCTCTGTTTCCTCGTAAGCGATATTGAGCGCCGTCATCACCGCTCCCGCGCCGTTGCTGCCCGCGTAGAGCGCGATGGCGAGCGCGGCCAATATGCCCAGGCTGCTCGTCCCCTCCGAGGCCTGGACCGCGTTCATCAGCAGCTGGCCGATCAGCTCGACCACGTCGGGAGGAAGGATGCGCAGCATCGCCATGACATGCTCGATGACCGTGTCGGGCCGCGCGAACAGGCCATAGCCGAGGACCAATATGCCGAGCAGCGGCACCAGCGCGAGAAAGCCGTAGAAGGCAACGCCCGCCGCGACCAGGCCGGTATTGTCGAGCCAGCTCTGGTTCCAGGTGCGAAGCGCCACCTCTTTCCAGGCGTATAGCGGCATCTCCCACGGCGAGCTTGCATTTCGGCCGTGCCGGTCAGGGGATTTACTGGTCATGACGGACGATCAAGCGCTGGAATCGGCAGAGCGTTCCTTTGCGATGCTCGCCACGGCCCCAATGACCGCAATGGGCCGAACGCGGACAGATTACAGGACCACTTAAGCCGGCGGGGATAACGGGCTACGTTGCGTCGACCACCCTTGGAGATGTCTTGATGCAACCTGTTCCCAAGACCCCAAAAGAGGCGCTGGAGGTGTTCCGAAGCCCGAACTCGGAGGACTGGGAGCGCGACTATGCAGCTCTCATGATTGGCACGCTTGACGAGGCGCTCCCCGATCTCGTCGCAATGGCGTGCGACCCGACGGTTAGCGAAATGTTGCAACAGAGGGCGGCGGAGGCTCTTGGAGGTGCCTGGCGGGATCGGGGGATGCTGATGACAGCCGATATCTCCGGGTTCACGCCCACTGCGCTCAAGGAGATCCTATCGCATCGGGCGCAGGGATCGCACTCTCCTGGATGATGGTGCCATCTCCGCAATGGGTCGAAAGCCGCCATTAGCCTTTCTGACCGGCATGGGTGGAAAACGGTCATTAGCAGAAGCAGGCGCAATGCTCCTAGCGAAGCAGGGCTAAAGCATTGCGGCTGGCCGGTTCGCCGATGCGCCGCGCCCAATCCTCGGCCTGACTCCATTCAGCGGCGTGCTTGTCGAGCGCCTCCTTACTCCAAAGGGCCTTCACATCGCCCAAGGGCATGTCGTCAGTTTCGCTTTCTATCGCGACGAAAGTGACGAACGGTTCGGACACACGGTCGACGTCGGCGAAGTGGAGTAGAGAGCTTAAAGCCCGGCTGCCTTCGATGAACGACAGCTCCCCGGCGAGCATGCATTCAAGCGTTTCAACTATCTTCAAGCGAGCGCGCTGTTTCTCATCCATTGCATCAAGGTATGAGAGAGAGGCTAATGACCGCAATGGGTCGATTGCGGCCGGAAGGGTGGAGAGCGGTCATTGTGGAGCCGCTGTTTCTCAGGCTAATCGTCAAGGGCGTCCGATTGTTCGCTGCAGGAATCCTTCTACCCGTCCGCGATATTGGTCGTCCTGTAGGTTTCCAATTGCTGCATGCCCGCGATCGGGAACAAGCCAGATGCTCTTCTCGCCGGGCGCAGCAGCGAATAGCTCGCGCGTCTCCTCGGGTGGCGTGTAGCGATCATCCTGGCCACCGATCACAAATACTGGCCCACGATAGCGGCGAAGAGCTTCCACGGGCGACAAGACACTCGGTGGTACGCCGAAGCGAAGGCTCGACTGATAACTCAGAAGTGGCTCAAGCAAGTAAGCCGGGGCGGTCGTCAATCGATCCGCGATGCGATTACGAATGGCGCGCCGTATATCTGGGTAGACGGCTTGGAGAACCATCGCATCCGCGGGAATAGGGCCGGTCGGCCCGAGTAGAGCCGCCGCACCGCCCAGGGAATTACCAATTACGGCCACAGGTGCACCCTGCTGACGTTGCTTTATCCACCAAAATGCAGCCTGAGCATCTGATGACTCTCGCAGTCCAAAGCTGCGCTCGACCAATTCAGACTCGCCGTGCCCCCTGAAGTCAATCGAAAGAGCAGCATAACCGAGGCTGGACAGCCACACCGCCGTCGGTTCCATTGATCGGCGGGACGACTTCACGCCGTGCAGAAGGAGAACGGCTGGAGAGTTGGCCTTTCTTCCGGGCCAGTAGGTCCCTGCGAGCTTCAGCCCATCTCGGCTACGGATTTGCACGTCACTCGCAGGCCCTTTTGGTCTTGGGACCGCGGCGGCTTGGCCCATGACCATGACAGACCCGACTGTCCAGCTGAGCGCGAGTCCCCCGACAAGGCCGATAGCGAGGCATTGACTTGCGAGCTTCCGCGAGGAGGTCATTGTCCCAAGGCTATTGATGCGGGAGCTCAACATCAACGCCATTTGAGCTTTCTTCTCGTGATCACGTCGGATCCCGATGCAATGCCTCAATGCAGCCGAAGGACCGAAGTGGGTGGAAAGCGGTCATAAGCGGCGCATCGTGCTTGCGGGAAATAGCCCCGTGCTTTTGGGGACTAGTCATTTACCAGTATATCGTAAGACGGTCGGCCTATGACGATTCCCAGCATTTTGACCGTGTTCGCAACTGTGATGTTCCTCGTCCTGGAACGTTTGTTTCCTGGCCGCCCATTGCCGCAAATCAAGGGCTGGTACTGGCGGGTCCTGATCATCAATCTAGTGCAACTCGGAGTATCGCTATCGGTCATGCGCCTCTGGGTGCCGGCTTTCGGGGCAGCCTCCATTTTTGAACTCGGAAGCTGGGAATTGCCGGTCGTTGAAGGGCTTGCCGCATGGATTGTTGGGACGTTTGTCTTTTATTGGTGGCACAGACTTAGGCATTGCGAAGGTTTCTGGCTGGTATTTCACCAAATACACCACTCTCCTTCTAGGATTGAAACGGTAACGTCCTTCTGCAAACACCCGATCGAGCAATTGTTTGACGCTGTTCTAAGTGCTGTAATTATCTTTCAGATTCTTGGCTGTTCGTTGCAAGCGGCATATTGGTACACATTTTTCGCTGCAACCGGAGAGTATTTTTACCACGCCAACATTAGAACTTACAGGTGGTTGAGGTACTTTATTCAAACGCCGGAGCTCCATTCGGTTCATCACCAATTCGACTATCACAGAAGTAACTATTCGGACTTGCCTATCTGGGATAGGCTTTTTGGAACATATCGCGACGCGACCGATTTCGTAAACCGTTGCGGATTTCCAGCCGGAGCAGAAGCAAAACTAGGCAAAATGCTTGTGTTCAAGGATGCCTACCACGCCTAAGCGGCCTGTCTTCGAAGCTGCGTAATGACCGCAATGGGTCGAAAGCTGCCATTAGCCGCCAATGATCCTTCAGGTCGAAAGCGGGGACTCGAACGCGGCGAAAATTCTCTGTCCTACAGACCGCCTCTTATGCTCCACACTTGCGGATGAATCACCTCCTGCCGCCCTCGCCTCCCAACCGCCGCGTCCGGTCCGACGGCTGGACACATGACCGGCGTGTTACCTTTTGTGTCGCCCTGGCGGCGAGCGGCAGTGTTACCTTTGCTGTTGCCTCCGCGGGCCTCAGCCGCAAATCCGCCTATGCCCTGAAGAAGCGCGATCCCGCCTTCGCGGCCCTCTGGGATCGATCTCTTGCGAGCGCCCGGGCAGCCCGCCGGGAAGCCTTCCGCAAGGCTTCCAAAGGTGACGAAGTTCACGCCAGGTCGAAACCGCGCCGACCCATCAACTTCGTCAACCGCCGCAAGGCCGATATATCCGAGCGGGACCGCTTCTTCGCCAACCTCGCGGGCCCGCCCGACCCATTCTCGCGCCCGCGAATCGGCCTGCCCCCTTGCCAAGAACCGGAAAGAGTCCGACGCTGATCCTTTGGAGAGCGCCCTGCCGCTCGACATGCGACTCGGCGCCCCCGCCAACACCGGAGGAAGGAGAGTCGCATGCCTGGAGAAACCAAGGGCACGAGGTTAATCGCGCTGGTCGGACCGGCCGGCGCGGGCAAGACATCGCTGGCCGAGGCATTTCTATTCGCCAGTGGAACCACGGACCGCCAGGGGTCGACGGCCAATAAGAACAGCATCGGCGACAGCAGCGAGGAAGCGCGATCGCGCGGCGGCTCGATTGAAACCAATCTCTACAATTTCACCTATCTCGGCGAGAAATATGCGGTCGTCGATGCCCCCGGCTCGATCGGCTTTTCGGCCGACGGCGCGCGCGGCGTTGCCGTTGCGGACGTAGCGATCGTCGTCGTCGACCCGGATCCGGCGCGCGCGGCCCTCGCCGCCCCGGCGCTGCGGATGCTCGACGAGCTTGGCATTCCTCACCTCATCTTCGTCAACCGCATCGACCAGGCGCATGGCCGCATCCGCGACCTGCTGACGGCGCTGCAGCCGATGAGCGTATCGCCGCTGATCGCCCGGCAGCTGCCGATCCGCGAAGGAGAGAAGGTCACCGGATTTGTCGATATCGCGCTGGAACGGGCCTATCATTATGTGCCCGGCAAACCTTCCGAGCCAATCGCCTTGCCCGAGGAGCTGGCCGAACGCGAAGCACAGGCGCGGACCCAGCTGCTCGAGCAGCTGGCGGACCATGACGACAATCTCCTCGAGCAATTGTTGATGGACCAGGTGCCCGAACCGGGGACGGTCTTCGCCGACCTTACGCGCGAAACCAGCGACAATCTCGGTGTGTCGGTGCTGTTCGGTTCGGCGCAGAACGGCTGGGGCGTCCGCCGGCTGCTCAAGGCGCTGCGCCACGAAGCGCCTGGGCCGGAAGCGACCGCGGCGAGGCTCGGGGTCGACGCGCCTGCGGTGCATGCCTTCAAAATCTATCACGGCGGCACGGTTGGCCGGCTGGCGCTGGCCCGGGTGATCGGCGGCCCGATCCACGAGAACAGCGAATTCAACAGTTCCAGGGGCGGGCGCGGCCGCATCGGCGCGCTTTTTGCGGTGCAGGGCGACAAGACCACCAAAATCGCCGAAGCCAGCAACGGCGACATTGTCGCGCTGGCCAAGGTCGATGACGTCAAGACCGGTGACTGGCTCGGCGGGGGCAAGCTCCCGCCACCGGTCGAAATCACCCTGCCCTCACGCAACTGCTCGCTGGCGATCGAGCCGGCCGACCGCAAGGACGACGTGAAGCTGTCAGGCGCGCTTGCCCGCATATTGGAAGAAGACAGCAGCCTGACGCTCGAACAGGACGAGGCCAGCCACGAAATGCGGTTGCGCGGAGTCAATGACGAGCATCTCAAGACCACGCTTGCCAAGCTGAAGCGCCGCTACGGGGTCGAGGTCACCCACCACGCCCCGTCGATCGGCTACCGGGAATCGATCCGGAAGCCGGTCGCTCATGTGCGCGGCCGTCACAAGAAGCAGTCGGGCGGTCATGGCCAGTATGGCGACGTGATCATCGAAATTCGCCCGCTGCCGCGCGGCGAAGGCTTCAGGTTCGAGGAGAAGATCCACGGCGGCGCAATCCCCAAGCAATGGATCCCGGCCGTCGAGCAGGGCGTGAAGGATGCCATGCAAAAAGGCCCGCTCGGCTTTCCGGTGGTCGACGTCGCCGTAACCCTGGTCGACGGCAGCTATCACAGCGTCGATTCGAGCGAACTGGCCTTCCGTCTCGCCGGGCGGATCGCGATGCAGGAGGCATTGGCGCAAGCCGTCCCCCACCTGCTGGAGCCGGTGCAGAAGCTGGTTCTGGTGACGCCTTCGTCGGCGGCCAGCCGCGTCTCGTCCGCGGTCGCCAGCCGGCGCGGCCAGATGCTCGGGATGGGCCCGCGCGAGGGCTGGACCGGCTGGGACCGGATCGAGGCCTTGATTCCCGAGGCGGAGCTGGGCGGTTTGGAAGCCGAGCTAAGGTCGATGAGCCAGGGGCTTGCCACCTATGAAGCGGAATTCGACCATCTCGCCGAGCTCAGCGGTCACCTGGCCGACAAGATAGTCCAGCAACATGTGGACGAACCGGCTTAGCCGAGGCCCTCGACAGTCAGGATCGGGTGCCATCCGCCGAGCCCGTTCCGCGACGCGAAATCGTCCGGCACGGGCTCGCCGGCGTGAATGCCATGGCTGACATAGATTGCGTCAATGCCATATTTGGCTGCGCCCAATATGTCGGTCGGCAGTCCGTCGCCGATGGCCAGCATCGCCTCGAGCGGTGGATTGCCGGCGAGCGCGCGGGCATGATCGTAAATCGGGCCATGCGGCTTGCCGTACCATTCGACGTGGCCGCCAAGGGCTTCATAGATGTCGGCCAGCGCGCCGGCGCACGCCTCCCGCACGCCGGAGCGCAGGACCACGCGGTCGGGATTGATGCAGTGCATCACCACGCCCGAGCCTGCCAGTCCGGCGAGTTGCTCGCGGTACTGCTCCGGCTCGTCACGCCATTCGTCGAGCCCGGTGCAGGCCAGCTCCGCATAATTGCTGTCGATCAGGATGACGCCGCGACGCGTCAGATCGTCGCGATCCGCCGCGGTCCCTAGGAAGCCGACCGGCCTCGGCGGATGGGTCAGGGCAGCGATCCCCGCCTCGCCACTGCTCGCAACCCTGTCGTAGGCGGTACGCGGCAGTCCCATGCGATCGAGTTGAAGCTGCACCACATCGGCCGACCGGGGCGCGTTGGTCAGGAGGATGACGTGCCGGCCCTCGCCCTTCCACCGTAGCAGCCGCTCAACCACGCCGGGCAGTAGCTGACCGCCGTCATGGACCACGCCCCAGATGTCGCACAGGATCGCCCGATAATCTGGGCTCAATTCGTCGAGCGGGCTCATGGCCGCCCGATGGCCGGTCCAACCGATTGTGGCAAGCCGCCTTGACGCGGAACAGTGCACCGGCTTGGGTGCGCCACAAAAATCCGGAGGGGAGCCGTTTTGGCCAAGAAACTGACCCGCTACATTTTGTTCGCTCTGCTCCTCGGCATCATCGCCGGCTGGGCGATCAACGCTTCGATTGCGGACGGAACGCCCGAGGCGACCGAGCAACTGACCCGGATCGCCGGCTATTTCTCGATCCTGACGACCGTCTTCCTCCACCTAATCAAGATGATCATCGCGCCGCTGGTCTTCGCCACCCTGGTGGCGGGCATCGCGCATATGGGCGACACTGCTGCGCTCGGGCGCGTCGGCATCAAGGCCGTCCTCTGGTTCATCTGTGCGAGCCTAATCTCGCTGAGCCTGGGCCTGCTACTGGTCACCATCTTCGAGCCAGGCGTCGGTCTGGGCCTGCCGCTCCCACCCGCCGACGCGTCGGCCGGAGTGGATCGGTCCGCGTTCGATTTCGCCCGCTTCGTCACCCACATCTTCCCCGAATCGATGATCGAGGCGATGGCGGAAAACAACATCCTCCAGATCGTCGTCTTCTCTTTGTTCGTCGGCGTTGCGATTACCGCGGTCGGCGAGCCGGCCCGTCCGCTCGTCCGAGCGGTCGAAGCGCTGGTCAAAGTGACGCTGCAGATCACCGATTATGTGATGCGCTTCGCGCCCGTCGCCGTGTTCGCCGCGGTGACCGCGACCATCGCTCAGCGGGGACTGGGTGTACTCGGCACATTCGGCTATTTCATGGGCAGCTTCTATATCGGGCTCATCATCCTGTGGGCGCTCCTCATCGGCGCCTGCTTCCTGATCGTGGGGATGCGCACGAAGCTGCTGATCCGCTACATCCGCGATCCGATCGTGCTCGCCTTCTCGACTGCCTCCTCGGAAGCCGCCTTTCCGCGCACGCTGGAGGCGCTGGACCGGTTCGGCGTGCCGCCGCGGATCGCCAGCTTCGTCCTTCCGCTTGGCTATTCGTTCAACCTCGACGGATCCATGATGTACATGACCTTCGCGACGATTTTCATCGCGCAGGCCTACGGCATCGACCTCACCGTCGGACAGCAGATCCTGATGCTGCTGACGTTGATGATTACTTCGAAGGGCGTCGCCGGGGTGCCGCGCGCTAGCCTAGTGGTCATCACCGCCACGCTCGCCCAGTTCAACATCCCCGAGGCCGGCTTGTTGTTGATCCTCGCGGTCGACCATTTCCTCGACATGGGCCGGTCCGCGACCAACGTGGTCGGCAATGCGGTAGCCAGCACGGTGGTCGCCAAGTGGGAAGGCAAGCTCGACCCGATCGAGCCGGTCGACATAGAACCGCCCCATGCGCCTTCCAGCCATCAGCTGATCCATGCGCCGGATCCAGATGCGGTGAAGGAGCCCGATTCCTTTAGGTAACCGGAGCGGGCGCCGCGCGAGCCTCCTCGCGCGGCTCGCCGGCGGCAATCACCTGCGCCGCGACAAGGTCGCCGACAACATTAAGCGTGGTGCGGCACATGTCGAGGAAACGGTCGACCCCAAGGACCAGCGCGATTGCTTCGGGCTGGATACCGACCATGGCCAGGATCAGGGCGATCACCGGAAGCGAGCCAGCGGGGACGCCGGCGGTGCCTATTCCGCCCAAGATACAAACCAACATGACCATTAGCTGCTGTGCCAGGCTTAGTTCGATGCCGAAAAATTGCGCGAGGAAGATGACGGTCACGCCCTCGAACATGGCAGTACCGTTCTGATTGGCGGTGGCGCCAATGGTCAACACGAAGCGAGACACGCGCCGAGGTAGCTTGAGCTGCTCATCGGCGACCTTGAGCGAGGTTGGCAGAGTGGCGTTCGAAGAGGCGGTCGAAAAGGCCATCAGACTCGCTTCCTGGGTCTCGCGGAAGAAGGCGATCGGGTTCTTCTTTCCAAGCGTGGCGAGCAGCGTCGGGAAAACAAGAAACATCTGAATGGCGAGTGCCAGAAGAACCACACCGACATAGGCCGACAAGCGAACAAGCAGCTCCCACCCGAATAAGGCGGCCAGGTTGAACATGAAGCAAGCAATGGCGATCGGCGCGATTTTGATGACGATCCGGATCAGCCGCATCGTCACGTCGAACAGACCCTCGAATCCCCGCTGCAGGGTGCGCGCGCTCGGAGTGTCGGTGAGCAGCAATCCGATGCCGAAAAACAAGGCGAAGAACATCACCGACAGAATCGCACTGTTCGACCCCATTGCCTCCACCAAATTGTTGGGGATGATGCTTACGAAAGCGTCGATTCCCGAAGGCTGTTCGGCGCCCGATTTGACGATTTCGCTGGCACGGCCGGAAGACTGCTCGAGCATTTCCTCAGCGGCAGCGCGATCGACGCCGATCCCCGGCTTGAGCAAGTTTACAACCGCGAGGCTGACCGCAACCGCGATCGACGATACGACGACTGTATAGGCGAGCGTCCGAAGCCCGACGCGTTTCAACGACCTGACCTCGCCCATCTCCGATATGCCGACGACAAGGGCGGAGAAGAGCAAGGGGATGACCAGCATGAACATTAGGCGGAGGAAGATCTGGCCGATCGGAGTAGTCACATAGGTGGTGACGAACTCGACCCAGGCTGCATCTCGCTGCGTCGAGTAAGCAACCAGGCCGAACACCAGCCCGACCAGGAAGCCAATCAGCATCTGCCATTGCAGAGGAATGCCCTGGCGATCGCTCGTGGCCATGCCGATCTCCCTCTCCGCCAGCCGTTACGGAGGCGGTTCGGACATCAACGCGCGAATTAGCTGAACGGTTCGTCGATCGATTTGGGCGGCCTGCTGAAATATTTCGGGCCTGCCGCGGTCATGTGGAAACAATCCTCCAGCCGGACTCCGAACTTGCCGGGGATGTAAATGCCCGGCTCGTTCGAGAAGCACATGCCCGGTGCCAATGGCGTGGTCTCGCCACGAACCAGGTTCACGGGTTCATGCACCTCCATGCCAATGCCATGTCCGGTGCGGTGCGATGTACCTGGGAGCTTGTAGCCCGGTCCATAGCCCCAGCTTTCATAAGCTTTGCGCACCGCATCGTCGACGCTGCCCGCGGGAGCGCCGAGCCTGGCCGCGGCGAAGGCGATGTCCTGCCCCCGCCGCATCTGATCCCACACCTTGCGCTGCTCCGCGGTCGGCGCCGCGCCCCAGACATAGCTACGCGAGATGTCCGACTGATAACCGTGAACCGAGCAGCCGCAGTCGAACAGCATGTTGATGCCCTTCTCGGCCGTCTGCGGCTTTCGCGTGCCGTGTGGGTAGGCGGTTCCCTCACCGGTCAGAACCAGTTGGAATTCAGGGCGACCGCCGTGGGCCACCGTAGCGGCTTCGATAATCGCGGCGACATCGCGAGGCGTCATTCCGGCCCTGACCTTGGGCGCGGCATCGCGATATGCGGCGATCATGACGTCGGCCGCGGCCTGCATCAGCGCGATCTCGGCCGGCGTCTTGTACATTCGCGTGCCGCGCACGACCGGGTTGGCGCTGACCACCTTCGCGCCGGGCAGAAACTGGTTCAGCTTATCGAGGATGAAGAAGCGGTTGGTTTCCTCCATCCCGATCCGCTGGTTCGCCATCCCACGCTCGCGGAGGAAGTCTGCCACGAGCTTCAGCGGCTCGTCATGTTCGTTCCAGGATCGGATTTCGGCGGGGATGCCGAGGCTTTCCTCGACCGAAGGCTTCTCGAAGAAAGGCGTGACGATGATCGGATCGCCCGAGACCGGGATGACCGTCCCAGTCAGCCGTTCCGAGCGGCCCCATTGGACGCCGGTGAAATAGTCGAGACTGGCGCCGGATTCGACAATGATCGCGCCAATGTCGTTGGCCTGCATCAGCTGGCGCGCCTTGGCTAGACGCTGGAGCCGCTCAGCGCGGCCGATCGGCGGCGGGATGGGTATTGAGGGGGTTGCGGCTTTCAGCTCCTGCACCGCCGCCCTGGCCATGCCCGTCAGCGGTAGGGCCGCCATGATCGAGCCCGCGAACAGCATCTGGCGGCGATTGAAGTGCATTTTATCCACCCGCTGATGATATTGATCGGCATCATCTGTTGCATGACCCCGCGCAATAGGCCAGCACCCCGCGCCTGATGCCCTTCGAGATGCCACATGACGGGAGCGGCAAGCGCCGCACCGGCCCCCGGGAGATCGTCGCCCTGCTCGCCGGGCTGATGGCGCTCAATGCCTTTGCGATCGACGCGATGATCCCGGCGCTGCCCGACATCGGCTCCGAGCTGGGAGTGGCGACCGAGAACCGGCGGCAGCTGGTAGTGGTCACCTATTTCTTCGGCTTTGGCGTCGGCCAGATCTTCTGGGGGCCGCTGGCCGACCGGTTTGGCCGCAAGCCGATCCTGGCCGCGGGCGTGGCGCTCTATGCCGGCTTCGCCCTGCTGTGCGGAATTGCTGCCAGTTTCGAGCTGCTGATCGCCGGACGGGTGGCGATGGGCGCCTCGGCCGCGGTCACCCGCGTCCTGGTTACCGCCATGGTCCGCGACCTGTTCGAAGGCGAGGAAATGGCGCGGGTCATGAGCCTGGTGTTCATGGTCTTCATGCTGGTGCCGATGCTGGCGCCCAACATCGGCCAGGCGATCCTGTGGGTCGCGGACTGGCGCGTCATCTTCCTGGTGCTGGCCGGCTATGGCGGAATCATGTGGCTGTGGAGCTTCATCAAGCTGCCCGAGACGCTGCATCCTGAATATCGCCGCGCACTCAAGGCTGGCGAGATCTGGCAGGGCGTGAGGGTCGCTGCCACCGACCGGCTGTCGATCGGCTATACGCTTGCCCTGACCGCCGTGTTCGGCCTGCTGACCGGCTATATCGCCTCGATCCAGCAGATCGTATTTGACGTGTTCGGCGCCGGCGGGATGATCGGCCTGGTGTTTGCCGCGATCGCCGCGCCAATGGTGTTGGCCAGCTGGGGCAACAGCCGGGTGGTCGGGCGGTTCGGACTGAGGCGCACCGGCCACGGTGGCCTGATCGCGATTGTAGTCATGACGGTGCTTCATGCCCTCGTGGCCGAGTTCACCAGCGAGCCTCTTTGGCTTTTCGTTGTGCTGATGGGCCTGACCTTCGTCAGCTTCGCCTTCACCACTTCGAACTTCGGCACGCTGGCGATGACCAACATGGCGCCAATCGCCGGAACCGCATCGTCATTTCAGGGCGTGACCGGCACGATCGGAGGAGCATTGCTCGGCCTTTTCATCGGCCAGGCGTTCGACGGCACCCAGCTGCCCTTCCTGATCGGTTGTGCGATCTGCGGCTCGATCGCGCTCGGCCTGGTCCTGTGGACCGAGCGCGGGCGGTTGTTCGGAGCGATCGATCGACCGGCCGAACTGGAAGCGGAAGAGGACCGGGCGGAAGCAACGCTCCCGCCCGATCCCGATCTTTAAGCTGGCCGTCGAAGCTCAGGCTTCGATATCGTCGTCAGGGCCGGCCCCGACCATCAGCGCTTCGCCCACTTCTTCGGTCTTCCCGCGGATCGCATTTTCGATCCGCTGCGCGATGTCCGGATTGTCCTTGAGATATTGCTTGGCGTTCTCGCGGCCCTGGCCGATGCGGATCGAGTCATAGCTGAACCAGGCGCCCGACTTCTCAACCAAGCCGGCCTTGACGCCGAGGTCGAGGATTTCACCGACCTTGGAGACCCCTTCGCCGTACATGATGTCGAATTCGACCTGCTTGAATGGCGGAGCTACCTTGTTCTTGACCACCTTCACCCGGGTGGTGTTGCCGACGATGTCGTCGCGATCCTTGATCTGGCCGGTGCGGCGGATGTCGAGGCGCACCGAAGCGTAGAACTTCAGCGCATTGCCACCGGTCGTGGTCTCGGGGTTGCCGTACATCACGCCGATCTTCATCCGGACCTGGTTGATGAAGATAACCGTGCAGCGCGAGCGGCTGATCGAGCCGGTCAGCTTGCGCAGGGCCTGGCTCATCAGTCGGGCCTGGAGGCCGACATGGCTGTCGCCCATCTCGCCCTCGATCTCGGCCCGTGGCACCAGCGCCGCAACCGAATCGATCACCAGCACGTCGATCGCATTGGAGCGAACGAGCGTATCGACAATCTCGAGCGCCTGCTCGCCCGTATCGGGCTGCGACACGATCAGCTCGTCGATATTGACGCCAAGCTTCTTGGCATAGACCGGGTCGAGCGCATGCTCGGCATCGACGAAGGCGGCCGTACCACCCTCTTTCTGCGCCTCGGCGATGGCATGCAGCGCCAGCGTCGTCTTGCCCGAACTCTCCGGCCCGTAAATTTCGATCACGCGGCCACGCGGCAAGCCGCCGACGCCGAGCGCGATGTCGAGCCCCAGCGAGCCGGACGAGATCGCCTCGACCTGCATCGTCTCCTTCGAGCCGAGCTTCATCGCCGAGCCCTTGCCGAACGCGCGGTCGATCTGCGCGAGCGCGGCTTCGAGCGCCTTCTGACGGTCCACCGATTCCTTCTCCACCAGCTTTAATTCCGCCGCCATGACATGGCCTCCGTCAGTTGCCTAGAGTTGCCTGGTATTTCCTCACTGGCAGTGCTCGTATCCGATTTGTTCCACGTGAACAAGGGGGGAACAAGATTTTTCCTCGGGAACGGACTAAGTGGCGCCGGCCGGCCGCACTTCCCACCTCACTTCGCGGTGGCCGTTGCCGGGAACCGTGACCTCGACGATCACCTCGCCGTCCTTGACCCGGGTGCCGGTGATGC
>JALYNQ010000095.1 GCA_030773115.1 Pseudomonadota bacterium | reverse complement strand
GCGCTCCCCTGCTAGCCGCGCCCCATGGTCCCCCGCTATTCCCGTCCCGCGATGACCGCCATCTGGTCGGCGGAAAACCGCTACCGAATCTGGTGGGCGATCGAAGTGTTCGCGGCCGAGGCGATGGGCAAGGTCGGGATGATCCCAGCCGACGACGCGGCTCTTATCCGCAAGGCCCATGACGCGGGCGCGCTGGGCGAAATCGACGTTCCCGCGATCGACGCGATCGAGGCGGTGACCAAGCATGACGTGATCGCCTTCCTGACCTGGGCCGGCGAGAAGCTGGGACCGGAGCGGCGTTGGCTGCATCAAGGCATGACCAGCAGCGATGTGCTCGACACCAGCCTGGCGGTCCAGCTCAAGCAGTCGGCTGATCTACTGCTCGAGGACCTCGATGCTCTGCTCGAAGTGCTCAAGCGCCGCGCCCATGAGCATAAGCTGACCCCGACGATCGGCCGAAGCCATGGCATCCACGCCGAACCGGTGACGTTCGGCCTCAAGCTCGCCCAGGCCTATGCCGAGTTCGACCGCAATCGCGCCCGCCTCAAGGCGGCCCGCGACGACATCGCCACTTGCGCCATCTCCGGTGCGGTCGGGACCTTCGCCAACATCGACCCGGCGGTGGAAGAGCATGTCGCAAAGGAGCTGGGCCTCAAGCCCGAGCCGGCCTCGACCCAGGTCATTCCGCGCGATCGTCATGCGATGTTCTTTGCAGTGCTCGGCGTGATCGCCTCCTCGATCGAGCGGTTGGCGGTCGAGATCCGGCATCTGCAGCGGACCGAGGTACTGGAGGCGGAGGAATATTTCTCGCCCGGCCAGAAGGGCAGCTCGGCGATGCCGCACAAACGCAACCCCGTACTGACCGAGAATCTGACCGGCCTCGCCCGCGTCATCCGCTCGGCAGTCGTCCCGGCGATGGAGAATGTCGCGCTGTGGCACGAGCGCGATATTTCGCACTCCTCGGTCGAGCGGTTCATCGGTCCCGACGCCTGCATCACGCTCGATTTCGCGGTCGCCCGTCTGTCCAACGTGATCGACAAGCTTCTGGTCTATCCCGAGCGGATGCGGAAGAACCTCGACAAGATGGGCGGCCTGATCCACTCGCAGCGCGTCCTGCTTGCCCTCACCCAGGCCGGCCTCAGCCGCGAGGAAGCCTATGCGCTGGTCCAGCGCAACGCGATGAAGGTGTGGGAATCCGGCGGGTCGCTATCGCTGCTCGACCTGCTCAAGGACGATCCGGACGTTACCGCGATGCTCAGCGATGTGCAGCTCGAAGAGCTGTTCGACCTCGGCTACCATCTGAGGCGCGTCGACGCGATCTTCGAGCGGGTGTTCAACGCTAAGTGACCGCCATCCAGCCCTGCTCGTTGCTGCTGCTGGTCGGGCCCGATTGGCGGGTCGAGGCCGTCAGCGCCAATGTTGCCATGCTCGGCGAACACAAGCCGGCATCCGTGATCGGCCAGCCCTTGGCCGACCTGATCGGAAGCAAGGCGATCCATAGCTTGCGCAACCGCCTCGCCTGGCTGGCGAGCGACGAGAGCGAGGTGCAGGATTACGGGGCCGAATGGGGCGGGGTCACGCTGGACCTCCGCGCGATCCGCGGCAACGATAGCTATTTGATCGAGGCCGAGCTGGCGGTCGAGCCGCGGTTGCCGGACGGTATCGGCATGGTGCGGTCGATGAGCGATCGCTTGGCGGGCAGCGACCCGATCGGCCTGGCTAACCAGGCCATGCTCCAGGTGGCGGCACTGACCGGCTTTGAGCGGATCATATTGTCCGATCGTAACGGCCAGCCGATCGCTTCCAACGGGAAACTGGAATCGGCCATTGGCTGCGAAGTCGTCAAACAGGCCAAACTGATTGCCGATCGCGAATCCGAACCGGTCGCCTTGCTCGGCGACGAGACGAGCAAATTGCTGGCGCGCGCGGCTTATCTGGCCCCCGCTGCGGAAGAGTGTGAGCGGTTCGAAAAGCTGGGCCTCGCGGCGGCCCTGAACCTGCCGCTGCGGATCGATGGCGAGCTGATGGCGGGGCTTCACGCCTTTCATTCCGCGCCTCGCCGCACGGGTGCCGAACGGCGTTCGGTCGCTCATCTGTTCGCTGAACGGCTGGTGGCGCGGATGGCGCGCCACGGGTGGACGCCCTAACCGCCGAGCTTGTCGCGGATCCGGCTGAAGAAGCCCTTGCTCGCCGGGCATTCGTCGCCCGTCTCGGTGTCGCGGAACTGTTCGAGGATCGAGCGCTGCTCCTTCGACAATCTGGTCGGAGTTTCGACCAGGATCCGGGTCATCAGATCGCCCCGGCCCCGGCCGTTGAGCACGCTCATTCCGGCGCCGCGATGGCGCAGCGTCTCGCCCGACTGGATGCCGGCCGGGATCTTGAGCTCGATCTTCTCGCCATCGATGCCGGGGATGGTGATGCAGCCGCCAAGGGCCGCGGCGGTGAAGCTGATCGGCGCCTCGGCGACCAGCGTTGTCCCCTCGCGCTGGAAGATCGGGTGCCGCTTCATGTGGACGAACAGGTAGAGATCGCCCGGCGCCGCGCCGCGAACCCCAGCCTCGCCTTCGGCGGCGACGCGGATTCGAGTGCCTTCATCGACGCCCGCCGGAATATTGACGTTGAGCTTGCGGGTCTTGAGGGTCCGCCCCTCGCCTTCGCAGGCATGGCACGGGTCGGCGATCGTCTCGCCTGAGCCCATGCAGCCGGGACAGGTCCGCTCGACCACGAAGAAGCCCTGCTGGGCGCGAACCTTGCCGGCGCCGCCACAGGTCGGGCAGGTGCGCGCCGCGGCCTGGCCCCTGGAGCCCGACGCATTACACGCCTCGCAAGCGGCCAAGGCCTGGATGGCGATGGTCTTTTCGATTCCGGAGAAGGCCTCCTCCAGCGTCAGATCGAGGTCGTAACGCAGGTCAGAGCCGCGCGACGCGGCGGCGCGCTGCGCCCGCGGGTCCATGAACTCGCCGAAGATCGACGAGAAGATGTCGGAAAAGCCCTCGAACCCATTGCCATGGCCGAATGGCCCGCCGCCGCCATTCATTCCATTCTGGAACGCGGCATGGCCGAAGCGATCGTAAGCCGCACGCTTCTGCGGGTCCTTGAGGATGTCATAGGCCTCGTTGATGGCCTTGAACTTGGCCTCATGCTCCTTGCAGCCGCCCTTGGTATCGGGGTGGCAATCCTTGGCCATCCGCCGATAGGCAGCCTTGATCGTCGCTTCGTCGGCACCCCGAGGGACGCCGAGCAGGTCATAATAATCCGTGGCCATCAGTCCCCACCCATGATGAGCGGCGCCAGCTCAACATGTGCTGGTGCCGCTCCCATGTTCCTTAGGCCTTCTTGTCTTCGTCGACTACCGAAAATTCGGAGTCGACCACTTCTTCCTCGTCGGTCGGGGCGGCCTCGGCGGTCGCTTCGGCCGACTGGGCACCAGCCTCGGCGCCGGGCGCGGCCTGGGTCTTCTCGTAGATCGCCTGGCCGAGCTTCATCGCCGCCTGGGCCAGCGCCTCGGTCTTGGCCTTCATCGCCTCGGCATCGCCGCCTTCGATCGCGGTCCTGGTTTCGGC
>JALYNQ010000094.1 GCA_030773115.1 Pseudomonadota bacterium | reverse complement strand
CGTTCGCGGTGCGCGGCGTGCCGCCTGAGATCATGGGCATCGGACCTAAGTTCGCGATTCCTGCGGCGCTGGCTGCTGCCGGCATCCCCCAGGACCAGCTGGACTGGATCGAGCTGAACGAAGCCTTCGCCGCGCAGTCGCTGGCGGTGATCAACAGCCTCGGCCTCGACCCGACCAAGGTCAACCGGATGGGCGGCGCGATCGCGCTCGGCCATCCGCTGGGCGCCAGCGGAACCAAGCTGATGGCGACGCTGATCCATGCGCTTCGGGCACGCGGCAAGCGGTTCGGCCTGCAGACCATGTGCGAAGGCGGAGGAATCGCCAATGTGACGATCGTCGAGGCTTTGTAGCTCCTCCCTGCGCCGAAGGCGTGGGGAGGGGGACCGCTCAGCGAAGCTGAGTGGTGGAGGGGCCTTCGGCGATGTTGCTGGGCCCCTCCGTCAGGGCCTGCGGCCTGCCACCTCCCCATCGCTTCGCGACAGGGAGGAGCGAAGAATCAGTGGAAGTCTCGGGACTTGGGCAGGATTCGCACGTTGCGCGGATGGCCGTGGCGCGGGTCCGGCGGGTTTTTCGGTCCGTCGGCTGGCGACATGGGAGGTCGCAAGGGATGATCGTCGGTCAACCCAGTCAGCAACCCGCTGCGATCGAACACGCGGCGGGCAATCAAATGCATCACCCCTTCCTTGCTGCGCTGGATTTCGCCTTCGACCTCCATTAGCCGGGCCGCCATCACCTCGCGCCGGTAGCGCTCGAAGTCGCGCGCCCACAGCAGCACATTGGTGATGCCGGTCTCATCCTCCAGCGTGATGAACAGCGCATTGCCCTTGCCCGGCCGCTGGCGGATCAGCACCACGCCGGCCACCCGCTTGATACTGCCGTTCTTGGCATTCGCCGCTCCGGCGCAACTCAGAACGCCTTCGCGCTCGAAGGTCGAACGCAGGAACTGCATCGGATGGCCTTTCAGCGACAGGCGCGTCACCTGATAATCGGTCACCACTTCCTCGGGGAATGGCATGTCGGGAAGCTCGATCTTTGGTTCCTCACCCAGTTCGGCAGCCTCGACAGCGGCAAACAGCGGTAGCACGCCCTGCGGAGTCCGCCGCGCCTCCCATAGCGCTTCGCGGCGCTTGAGGCTGACCGAACCGAACGCATCGGCATCGGCCAGCAGATGCAGCGCCCGTGATGGCAGGCCGGCGCGCTGGCTCAATTGCTCGACCTGGGTGAAGCCTGCACCGCGGGCCGCGGCGAGCCGCTCCGCCCACTCCTCGCGGAACCCGTCGATTTGGCGGAAGCCGAGGCGGATCGCGAGACCGCTCCTCCCGGGAGTTGGCTCCAGCAGATTATCCCACTCACTCGCATTGATGTCGGGCTGCAGCACCTCCACCCCATGCTCGCGCGCGTCGCGGACCAGCTGGGCCGGGGCGTAGAAGCCCATCGGTTGCGAGTTGAGCAGCGCGCAGGTGAACACCGCCGGGTAGTGGTACTTCAACCAGGCCGAGACATAGACCAGCTTGGCGAAGCTCTGGGCATGGCTTTCGGGGAAGCCGTAGCTGCCGAAGCCCTTGATCTGGTTGTAGCAACGCTCCGCGAAATCACGGTCGTAACCGCGCTTCACCATCCCTTCGACCATCTTCGATTCGTATCGATGGATCGTGCCGAGGTTCCGGAAAGTCGCCATCGCCCGCCGCAGGCCATTGGCCTCGTCGGGGGTGAAGCCGGCGGCGACAATGGCCATCTTCATCGCCTGTTCCTGGAACAGGGGCACGCCGAAGGTGCGGCCGAGCACCTCCTCCAGCTCGTTCGGCGGATGGGGCGGCGCCGGCGAGGGAAGCTCGGCCTTCTCCTCCCCGTTACGGCGGCGGAGATAGGGGTGGACCATGTCGCCTTCGATCGGGCCGGGCCGGACCAGCGCCACCTCGATCACCAGGTCGTAGAAGCAGCGCGGCTTCAGCCGCGGCAGCATGTTGATCTGCGCCCGGCTTTCGACCTGGAAGGTGCCGATGCTGTCGCCCCTGCACAGCATGTCGTAGACTGCGGGATCCTCGGGCGGGACGGTATCCAATTGATAATCCCCGAGCCCGTGCAGCCTCATCAGGTCGAAGCTTTTGCGGATGCAGGTCAGCATGCCGAGCGCCAGCACGTCGACCTTCATCAGGCCCAACGCATCGATGTCGTCCTTGTCCCATTCTATGAAAGTGCGGTCGGGCATCGCCGCATTGTGGATCGGCACGATCTCGTCCAGCCGCCCCTCGGTCAGCACATAGCCGCCGACATGCTGTGACAGGTGGCGAGGGAATTTGAGTAGCCGTTCGACCAACGTCTTCAGCCGCGCGATTTCGGGGTTGGCAGTCGCCAGCCCGGCTTCGGCGTAGCGCTGCTCCTCCAGCTCATTTTCGTAGCTGCCCCAAGTCGTATTCGCGAGCCTGGCAGTGACATCCTCCGACAGGCCCAGGGCCTTGCCGACCTCGCGCACCGTGCTGCGCGAACGGTAGTGGATCACGGTCGCGGCGATACCGGCCCGTTCGCGGCCGTAGCGGCGATAGACATATTGCATCACCTCCTCGCGCCGTTCGTGCTCGAAATCGACGTCGATGTCCGGCGGCTCGCGGCGTTCCTCCGACAGGAAGCGGGTGAACAGCAGGTTGTTCTCGACCGGATCGATCGGGGTGATCCCGAGCAGGAAGCAGACCAGGCTGTTGGCCGCCGATCCGCGCCCCTGGCAGAGGATCGGCGGGTCCTGCGAGCGCGCAAAGCTAACGATGTCGTGCACGGTCAGGAAATAGTTGGCGTATTGGCATTTGCGGATCAGGCCGAACTCCTCGTCCAGCACTTTCTTCCATTTGGTAGGCAGGCCGTCAGGGTGCCGCTTGTTCGCCTCGGTCATTACCAGATGCTCGAGCCAGCCCTGCGGGGTCCAGCCCTCCGGCACCGGCTCGTGTGGATATTCGTAGCGCAGCTCGTCGAGCCGGAATTGGATGCAGTCGAGCAGCGCCAGGCTTTCCGCCACCGCTTCGGGATAGTCGCGAAACAGCCGCGCCATCTCATCGGGCGGCTTCAGGTGCCGTTCGGCATTGGCGGCAAGCAGCCGTCCTGCCTGCTGGATCGTGACGCCTTCGCGAATGCAGGTGACGATATCCTGCAGCGGCCTGTCCGATGGATGGGCGTAAAGCGCGTCGTTGGTCGCCAGCAGCGGAATTCCGACGCGCTCTGCCAATCGCTGGAGCCTGGCCAAGCGGCGTCGGTCGCTGCCGGCCCGCTGCATGGTCGCGCCGAGCCACACCGCGCCCGGCCGCGCTTCGGCCAGGCGGCGCAGCAGGAACTCTTGGCTTTCCTCGGCCATCACGATCAGCAGCAGGTCGTCGGCATGATCGATGAGATCGGCGAAGTGGAGAATGCAATCGCCCTTCTCGGCGCGAAGATTACCGACGGTCAGCAGCCGCGTCAGCTGCCCCCAGCCATGGCGTGTCGCCGGATAGGTGACGATGTCCGGGGTCGCATCGGCGAACACCAGCCGCGCGCCGACGATCATCCGGAAATCGATTTCCTCGAGTGCCGCGCGCGCCTGCTCGCACGCCTCGTTGAGCGCGGACCAGGCGCGGACCACCCCGGCGACGCTGTTGCGGTCGGCGATGCCGATACCCGCCATGCCCAGCTCCAATGCGCGTCCGACCATGTCCGACGGGTGCGAGGCGCCGCACAGGAAACTGTAATTGGTCGCGACAATGAGCTCGGCGAAACTCATGCGAACAGCCCGTGGAGATACCATCTGGGATCGGGCCTCTCTTCATAGAGCCCGTGGCGGAACACCCAGAAGCGGCGGCCGCGCGCATCCTCGACCCGGTAATAGTCTCGCGTAAGGCCGGCCTTGTCGACCGCGCCATCCTTGCGCTTCCACCATTCCGACGCGATCCGCTCCGGGCCCTCGAACCGCTTCACTTCATGGAACTTGCGCCGCCAGCGGAAGCGGTGGGGCGGCCCGTCGGGGACCTCGGCCATCACCTCGATCGGCTGCGGGGGGTCGAACAGGTGCAGCGGCCGCAGCGGCGGCTCGCCCGCCTCGGCTTTGGGCCAGTAAGCGGCGGGTTGCCCCGCCTCGACCGCCGGAAGTGAAAGCTGCATCTGCTCGGGGATATGGCTGTCCTGCGCCATCAGCCGCCGAACCCGGTTGCGGCCAAGGCGTGTGCTCAGCCGGTCGATCAGTGCTGCGACCTCGGCTTCCCGCGCCGCGCCGCCCTCCAGTCTCAGCTGGGTCACGGCGAGCGGTTCGGTCACCGGCACCAACAGGCGAATGAGGTCGAAGCCGAAGCCAGGATCGATCGGGTCGGAAAGGGTTTCGACCCGCTCATTCATCAGCCGCATGACCAGTGCCGGGTCCCGGCTCGGCCGGCTGGTCTCGACGGCGAGTGCCCGGATCAGCCCGTCGCTGCGGAAGAAAAAGGCCTCGAACCGGCGTCCGCCCTCCCCGGCTCCCTCCAGCTGCCGTGCGGTTTCAACCGCCAGTTCGCCCAGGACCTGAATCGCATATTCGGTCCGCGCTACCGGCTCTGCGAAGCGCCGCTCGGCAAGGACCTGCGCTTGCCGAACCCTCGGCTCGATCGGCTTTGCCGCCTCGCCGAGCAATTCACGCAGCGCGGTCACCGCCTCGGCCCCGAACCGCGCGGCAATGGTCGCCATCGGTCGCCTGGCCAGATCGCCGACCGTCTTCAATCCGGCGCGGAGCAGCCCTTGGGTGGCTTCGGGCGCCAGTTCCAGCGCCGCGACCGGCAGCTTGCGGATCGCGGCTGCTTCGTCCTTTACGACCAGCGCCTGGTATCGGGCCAGCGCATGCGCCGCCCTGGGTGTGCCGGCGAAGGCCAGCCGTGCTGTCATCCGCAACCTCGCCATCCGCCGCTCGACATCGGCGGCAAGACCTCGTTCCCCGCCGAGCAAATGAGTGGAGCCGGTAACGTCGAGGATCAGGCCGTCGGGCGCATCAAGCGCGACCATCGGCGTGTAACGAATGCAGCCGTCGGCCATCCTCTCAAGCCAGGCCCGGTCGGCCGGTCCATCGCGTTCAACGGCCTGCAATTCCGGGACGCGCGCCCTTGCATCGGCCAGCGCCATCCCCGGTTCCAGCCCGAGCGACCGCGCTGCCTGATCCACCGCGATCAACCGCAGCGCGCCCTTCACCTTCTCGGTGAAGGCGAGCGGGACTTCAGGCGCTAAGCCGCAATCCGGGCTGCGCCGCAGCCGGTCGGCGGGAAGGTAGGGAAACCACAGCGCCAGGTAGCGCCGGGTCGGTGAAGCTAAGTCGGTCACGATTCCACTCCAGCCGCCAGCGCATCCCCGCGGGACCGGAACGCCGGCGAAGCAACTCGATTTCGAAGGTCGGCGCACCGGGCGCATTGGCCTCGAGCGCCTGACTCGGTGCAGAGCTGACCGCCCAGCGCGTGTCCGCCGCGCTCGGTACCGGCTCCGCCTCCAGCCGCAGCATCAGCAGCATCACGTCCGAATGTTCGACGGCCAGCGCCAGCCGCCGGCTGGCAGTAAGGTCGAGCTCAGGGCATTTCCCATGGGCCTCGACAATCAGCGCCCCAAGCCCCGGGCAGCGCGCCGCGTCGGCCGCGGCCCTGAGCAGGGCCTTTGTATCGGGCGCTTGCCCTAGCACCAGCGAGTCCGGATCGCCGCCCAGCTCGACCAGGCCCGGCGCATGGATCATGCCGCCATGGCGCCCGGCCTCGTCGGTACGCAGCCAAAAGACCGGCGTTCCGCGTCCCACAGCCCTGAGCGCAAGCATGGCTGCAAAGCCCGCCGCACTCGGCCCGTCGTCGGCCTCGGCAGCGAACAATTCATGCACCCGCCCGCGCGCCAGGCCGCCGCCCAGCGCCGCATCGAACGCCGCATGACCGGTGGTGATCCGCTTGTCCGCGGACAGTCGGACGCCTCCGGCAATCGAGGCCAGTCCAGCCTTCAGCATGGCAAGATGATCAACCGACTCGCGCATTATTTGTTCCTGATTTGTTCCGAGGTGCGCTTCTGCCCCTCAAGAGTCAAGCGCACGGAAAATCAGGAGAAAATGACGAGCCGCCGAGCACGCTCGGCTAAATCACTCTGTAGGCAACCCGGCGATGATCAGGGTAACATTGTCCGGCGCTCCGCGCGACAGGACCGTTTCAATCAGATTCTCCGCCGCTGTCGCCGGAGACGTGGACGTCAGTTGCGCCACCAATTCCTGCTCGTCGACCATTCGCGTCAACCCATCGCTCGCCAGCAGGAACTGATCGCCCGGCTTTGCATCCCCGCTCACCGTGTCGATCCGCAGCTCCTGGGACACGCCGACCGCCCGCGTGATGATGTTGGAATTGGGATGGTCGGCCGCTTCGTCGGGTTGCAGCATGCCGGCATCGACGAGGTCCTGCACCACGCTGTGATCCCGCGTCAGCTGCACGATCTGACCGTCCCTGATGCGATAGGCGCGGCTGTCCCCGGCCCAGAAGCAACGGAACTCGCCGCCGGCGATCGCGAGCCCGACAACCGTCGTGCCGATCGAGCGCTGTCCATCGGCTGACCCGGCCAGTTCGATCAGGTCATGATTGACCTGCTTCAAGGCAAGGATCGCGTCATCGACCAACCTATCGACGCCCTCCGCCACCGGCAGATGACCCAAGGCCTCGGTCACCTTGGAGCTGGCCACGTCGCCGGCCTCGTGCCCGCCCATCCCGTCGGCAACCACCCACAGGCCGCAATCATCGCGGACCAGCATGGAATCCTCGTTTACCTTGCGGCGAAGGCCCACATGAGTCCGGCTAACGCTTTCAAAGGCCACTCCGCTTCCTTTTCGCCTGAGATATTAACCGAGACTAGCAATTGCCGGTCGATCGTGCGATTAACTTTTACTTCATCGCAGATCGGGGGAAAATCGGCTTTGAGCAAGGCTTACAGCAGCAAGGCGTTACCGCCCGGGACGATCATCCGTGAATGGCGTCTCGAAGACGTTCTCGGCGTCGGCGGTTTTGGGATCGTCTACAAGGGTCGCGGCATCTACTTCGGCGAACTCGTTGCGATCAAGGAATATTTCCCGAGCTCGATTGCGGAGCGCGACGCCGAAAGCACCGTCGTCCCGATCGGCTCGGACGTCGAGGAAGTCCATGCGCTAGGCCTCAAGAAGTTCGTCGAGGAGGCCAAGCTTCTCTGGAACCTGTCGACCCCGACCCGTCATCCGAACATCGTCAGCGTCCGCAGCCTGTTCGAGGTGCACGGTACCGCCTACATGGTGATGGACTTCGAAGACGGCGTTTCGCTGTCCAAGTTGCTCAAGGAAGGGCGGCGCTTCAACGAGCGAAGCCTGTGGAACATTATCAAGCCGGTAGCCGAAGGGCTCGATCGCGCCCATCGCGTCGGGGTGCTGCACCGCGATATCAAACCGCCCAACATCCTCATCACCGACGACAGCAGGCCCGTCCTGATTGATTTCGGCTCTGCGCGTTTCGAGGCGGCGGAGGCAACCAGCACCTCGGTCACCTTCCACACTCCGCCCTACGCAGCGGTCGAGCAATATGTCAAAACCTATCCGCAGGGCCCGTGGACGGACATCTACGCGCTTTCGGTCGTACTCTACGAATGCGTGACGGGCGAAAAGCCGCCCGAGGTTCTCGAGCGGCTTCATGGCGGTCTCGGCACTCCGCTCGCGGACGGCCACTGGCCCGGGTTCAGCAAGAAATTCCTGCAGGCCATCGACCAGGGCATGACGATCAAGCCAACCGAGCGTCCCCAGACGATCCAGGAATGGCTGGACATGTTCGGCAAGAAGGACGTCGAAGAAGTGGCCGGCGAAGATGATGTGGCGACGCGCTTCTTTGCCCATGAGGTGGCGAGCGAAGAGATTACACCGATACCACCTCCCGCGCCGGGCTATGAGCCCAAGGGGATCGAGACCCAGGTGCCCTCCGATCCGAGCGAGGTTCAATTCAAGCGGGCCGGCGAGGAAATTGGCACCTCCAAGAACAAGAAGAAGTCGGATGCGGCCGAAGAAGGCGCCGCACCCGCAGCCGCCGAGGTTGTCGCGGAAGCCGACCAGAAGCGGGTCGTGGCCGAGGCGAAGGCCCCGCCTCCCAAGGAAAAGGCAGCTCCAGCAGCCAAGGAAACCGCGAAGGGCCCGTCACAGCCCTGGTATAAGGACCAGCGCAAGGCGATGCTCGCCGGTGGCGGCGCGGTCGCCTTGCTGGCAGCGGTTGCGGCCGGTTCCTTCATGCTGGGCAGCGGCGGTCCGGACGAGGCTGCGCCGCTCGAAATTCCGGATCTCAATGAGGCTGGGACGATTCCGATCGACGGCCTCGGCCAACTCGCCGCCGCCGAGCGCGCCTTCGCCGATGAAGCGCGCGCTGCGGGCGCGCCCGCCACGGCGGTGAACGATCTCGTTGCCGCCAACGAACAGCTCGATATGCAGCTGGCCGGGCTGCAGCCGCTTGCGGACGATCCGGCACAATCGGCTGCGGCAACCGCTCGCGTCGAGGAAATGAAGCGCACCGCGACGGCCGCCAACCTGGCCTTTGCAACCGCCCTGCTGCGCGACGCGGAAGCGCGTTCCCAGACGGTCCCGGCGAATGCCCGGACATCGGCGCTGACAACCGCCCTGTCCGACCTTCGGACCTCGGTCGAGGCATCGGCTGGTCTGACCGATCCGGTCCAGTCGCTGGGCGCGGCCCGCGGCGCGCTCGCCAAATCGCAGGCGTTCGGGGCGGCACTTTCGACCGCTTATGCGGCGGCCAGCAAGCGCACCACCCAACCGCTGCCGCAAGCTCCGCGGACTGCCACCGCCGCGCCAACGACAACGACGGTTGCTCCAACAGCGCCCGTGGCCGCAGCGCCGACAGCCCCGGTCAGCAGCGGTTCCGCGACCGCCTCAGCTTCGAAGCGTGGCCAGCTCTCTTCCATCGTCGCCAGCGGGCGCAGCATGGCGAAGGAAGTGATCCGCATGGGCAACAATGGGACCGCCACCCAGAAGGCGAACGCGCAACTCGCCCGCAACTATGACAAATATCTGGCCAATGTGGCGGACTCGGCGCGAGGCGCGAACAGCGATCGCGAGTATGACGAGCTGATCAAGAAGGCCAATCAGACCAAGGCCTATATCGTCTTCCTGCACCGGCAATCGTCGCAAGAGGAGTAGCGCTTGCTTGGCGGCCGTTAGATTGCCGCCGGTTGGGTCAGGACGATCTGGCAATCCGGGATTCGCGCTCAATCGCGCCGGGATCAAATCCGATAGCATCGCCCCGCCGCTCCAAATCGGCGCGGCTGCGGACTTCATGTTCGAACGACACATTGCCGACTCGAAGCACCGAGCCGACCGGGAGGATCTCGGCTCGGCCGATGCGCTTGTTGTCAATGTAGGTGCCGTTGGTCGAGTTCAGGTCCAGGACGCGAAGCTTGCCGGCGGCGAATTCGACCACGCAATGTTCGCGCGACACGCTTGGTTCGGCGACGATGATGTCGGCCGGGCGCGTTCGGCCGATCTTCAATCCCGAAGGGCCTACCGGATGATAGCTATCCGGATCGATGGCGTGAATCCTTCGCAGGCAATGCACCTCGTCGCCTTCGGCTTGGCGGAACTCATCGGACTGCTTGAAGAATTTCGCTTGAGCGTCTTCGGCTGGAGTTGGCTCGCGGAGCACCGACCCATGTTTCATCGCCAGGCGCTCGAGGGCCTTGGACAATTCCTCGTCGCTGGCCAATTGGGCTTCCTTGGCGACTCTAGCTCTTTCCGCCTCATTCGCTCGTTCGGCCGCCTGGCCAGCCGGCTTCTGCTCTTCCGCTGCTTCGGCGGTCGGCGGCGCCTTTGGCAGCGCAAGCCCCGCTTCCACACTCTGCTGGACCGGAGCCTCTTCCTTGCTCGGCCTGACCAGCCGGCGCAGATCCTTGACCAGCGATTGCCAACTGGGATCCGACCGGTTCCCGTTCCAGTCAGGCATGTCGGCGGTGTGGGTCAGCTCGAAGATGATCGGCCGCTCGCAGGGCTCGATAACGACGGGAATCAGCTTGTTGGCCCGATCCGCCTGCGTGGCCTCGGCCCTCACCCACCGCGACGCGACCGACCGCGGCGACCAAAGAACGACCACCGCCTTGGCCGCCCTCAGATTTCGCTCGATGACCTCGTCGAAGGTTTCGCCGGAGTGCATCACCGCGTCCCACCATACGTCGAAGCCCTCCTCAGCGAAGGCTTCGGCATAGAGCCGTGCAGCAGGGCGGTCCTGCCTGCAGTAGGAAATGAAAATGTCAGGTCCGGACACCAAAATCCCCCTTTGTTCGAACCCTCCCTCCGGGAGACCTTTTACCGGGCCACCGGGATGCTCCGGCGGATCATCCTGATGCCGACACACCTACCCAATGCGACTCGAACAGCGCTTCAGGGTTTATTGTCTGTTAACCGACGTTAAATGTCGAGACGGAACTGGAAAGCCGCGAGCCGCTGGAACTGCCCGGATTGCTCCAAATCGGGACTGGCTATTGGCGGCTTGCAAGCCTGTAGAGGATTCGAACTCCATAGTTCTTGGCCAAATCCATCTTACCGACCAGTTCGAAGTTGAGGTCGTTCTGGTCGGATTCGATCATCGCAGCAAAGGGCTGCGTCGTATAAATTGCACCGACGGGCACCCTCGGTTCGATGCGCGCGGCGACGGTGACTTCGGTGCCGTAGAACGTCCGCGCCGACCGCACCGCGTCGAAATGCTCGAAGATCGGTCCGTGATGCAAGCTGATGCGCATTCCCCCTTCTGCGGGCAGGCCGATTTGCTGAAGCAGCCTGGGATTGAGTTCCGATTGAATTTCCAAGGCTATTTGAGCGGCTTGCGCCGGGGTAGCGATGACCGCATGGGCCGCGTCGCCCCAGCTGTTGCGGGTCAGGACCGCATCGCCATGACGATCGAGCACCATGGCGATCCGGCCCATCACCACTTCCAGGAACGAGGACAGCCGATCCTCCTCTAGCCGGGAAAATCCCGCGAAATCGGCGAACAGGATCGAATGCAGCGCCCAGCGCGGCCGGTTGCCGGGCTTGGCGAAGACTACCGTATCCAGCGGCGGGCGGTCCTTGGGAATAGAGACAATCTGAGTCCGGCCGCCCTGCCGCTTCCATTCGGCGCAATCGGCCGCCGTGCCGGCAATTCCATTGGGCGAATTGCCGTCCCATACGGCCAGCTGGAACACCTCCGATTGCATGACCCCGGCGCGAAGCCGGGCCAGGCCCATCACCAGCTTCGAGCAATAGGCAAATAATTCGTCGTCATCGCTATGCTGGATCTGCGTGGCGAAGGTCACGGACGCCGCCGCGTCCCGCGCGCGGACATAGCGAGTTTCCCATTCCGGGCCGCCCAGGCGGACCGAGGTCGTCAGGAAATCCTCCTCTGCGAACGGCATAACGGCGTGCAGCTCTCCGCCACGTGCCAAGATGGCTTCGGCGACCAAAAGGTCGGCGCCGCAGGCCAGGGGCCCATAGGCGATCAGCGCTCCCGTCTCGTCCAGGATGGAGCTTATGGCTTCGGCCAGCTGCTGTTCGACATGCCAGCCCGCTCGGAACATATGGCCGCAGAAATGGATGACCGGCGAGGGCCGTATCGCGGCCAGCAATCGCTGACATTGGTCATCGGGAATTGCCAAGCGCTCGGCGATCAGCGCGACCTGCCGGGCCGTCGACGCGATGTTTCCGGGGGAAGCGTCCCGGCGGCGTCTGGCGTCAGCAAATAGCGCTGTCGCCACTTCCACTTCGCCGCGGACCAGCATGGCTTCGGCAGCGGAGGCGGCGGCATAATAGTCCTTCGGCTGGGCGATGTCCGGCCGGTGGCCGATCGCTATGGCCAGGGCGCTCGCTTCATTCTCATCTCCCGCCAGCAGCGACGTCGTGGCGGCGTTGATGCCGGAAAAATAGCCGTCCGACAGCTCGTAGGCCAGCCGATAGGCTTTGCTCGATTGGCGGAACAAATCGATTCGCTTGGAGCCCGTCGCCCGTCTCGCAAGGTCCTTGAGCAGCCGGCCCCTGAGAGCAAGCGCATCCTCGGTGCCAATCTCTTCGACCCGATTCCGCTCATAAATTCGCAGCGCGGCATGGGGGTCGCCCAACCGCGCCATGGCCAGCGCCTGGAGATAACGCGCATCCGGATCGTCGGGGAATTGCTGGATTGCCTCGCGAGTTCGCTCGAACAGCGCGAACATGTCACCGCTTCCCAGCGCATCGTCGAACTTCCGACGAAGATTGGGATCGACCAAGTTCATTGCCCCGAAGGTCTCATTGCCAAGCTTATGTCGATGGTCAGCGGCACCACACATCCCCCACAGCTTGTTCCGCACCCTAGCGCCAGGCCTGCGGCAAATCACTGGACAATATCGAGGCAAAGGCAAGTGGCGGAGCGGGAGTAGGTCTAACTGCCGATATCGACCTTCTTTTTTGTCGGGATAGAGCTTGGCTTGCGCAATCTCGAACGCGTCGTGGAACGCTCTACCGACCACGATGGCTGACGGCGCATCGCGATACGTGAGTAACGCCGCTTTGTTGCAACGCAGCAAGGCCGGGCTTATGCTCCTCCAAGACAAGGAGATATGGTGCGGATCAGTTTCTACGGCAGGCTGGCGGAGTCGATCGGCCGCGAGGTCGAACTCGACGCCGCCGAGGCGTGCGCGGTCGGCGAAGTTCGGGCGCGGCTGGCCGAGCTCTTTCCGCACGTCTCGAGCGACCTCGTCAGCCCGCGGGTTCGAGCCTGTGTTGGCGACCGGATCGTATCCGACAGCTTCGTCGTCGTTCCCGGCGATTCCATCGACATTCTGGCACCGCTGTCGGGAGGCTGAGATGGGCGTGACCACGCGCCTCGAACGGCAGGCGTTTGACCCGGGCCGCGAGCTTGCCGAGCTGATCGCCGCGGCTCACGGCGACGGGGCGGTCGTCAGTTTCGTCGGCCTGGCGCGCCCCACGGCCAGGGACGGGACTAGTGTCGAAGAGCTGGTTCTCGAGCATCACCCGCATCTCACCGAGCAGTCGCTTCGGGAGATAGCTGGGCAAGCAATTGAGCGTTTTCGAGTCACCCACGTCTACGTTGTTCATCGCTGCGGTTCGGTCGCTCCTGGCGATCCGATCGTCTTCGCCGCAGCGGCGTCGCCACATCGTCGAGCGGCGTTCGAGGCCGCCGACTATCTGATGGATCGGCTGAAGACCGACGCCGTGTTCTGGAAGCGGGAAGTGGGCAAGGATGGCTCGGAGTGGATCGAGCCGACCGAGGACGATGTCGCTGCGCGGGCATTATGGGACAGGTGATGACCGGGATCGACGAGGGCCTGACCTTTTACCCGCTGCGCATTGCGGTGATGACCATCTCCGACACCCGCACTGAAGAAACAGACAAGTCGGGCGCGCTATTGATCGAGCGGCTGACCTCGGCGGGCCACCAGCTTGCCGGCAAGGCTATCGTCCCGGATGACGTCGATGGGATCCGGGCCATGGCCGAACGCTGGATCGCCGATGACTCGGTCGACGTGATCCTCACCACCGGCGGCACCGGGTTCGCTCCGCGTGATGTGACGCCGGAAGCGATCCGGGCGCTGTTCCGGCGCGAGATGGACGGCTTTTCGGTGCTCTTTCACCAGGCCAGCTTCGGCACGGTCGGCCTGTCGACGCTGCAGTCGCGAGCGTTCGCCGGGCAGGCGTGCGACACCTTCATCTTCTGCCTGCCTGGCTCGACCGGCGCCTGCCGCGATGGCTGGGATCTTGTACTGGGCCTCGAACTCGACAGCCGTTACCGGCCCTGCTCGCTCGCCGGCCAGATCCCGCGGCTGAGGGAACTGTGCGCATGAGCAGACTGACGCATCTGGATGACGACGGCCGCGCGCGAATGGTCGACGTGTCGGCAAAGGAGTCGACCCTTCGGATCGCCCGGAGTGGGGCAAGTCTGATTTGTTCGGCCGAAACACTCGCCAAAGTGCGTCAAGGCAAGACTCCGAAGGGGTCGGTGACCTCGACGGCCGAACTCGCCGGGGTCATGGCAGCAAAGCGGACGTCCGACCTCATCCCCCTCTGCCACCCACTGCCATTGCACCATGTCGAGGTGCGGATTGATGTGGACGAGGATTTGCCCGGCTTTCGGGTGACATCCGAGGTTCGCACACGCGGCCCGACGGGAGTCGAGATGGAGGCGCTGACCGCTGCCTCGGTCGCCTGCCTGACCCTGTTCGACATGCTGAAGGCGATCGACCGGACAATGTTAATCGGCGACATTCGAATCCTCTCCAAGACCGGTGGCAAGTCCGGCGACTGGACGGCGGAGCAGCCGTGATCTCGTTCGACGAGGCGGCGGCGATCGTCGCGAGTGTAGCCCGACCGCTCGGCACTGAAACTCTGTCGCTGGAGAAAGCTGCGGGACGTGTGCTCGCCTCGGATGTCGACGCGATGATCGACTCTCCGCGCCGCGACGTGTCAGCGATGGATGGCTATGCGGTCAGGGACAGCGACCTTGCCAGGCTGCCGGCGCGACTGCGCGTTGTCGGCGAATCATTTGCCGGCCAGGTCGAGGTGCCGAGCATCGGCCCCGGCGAGTGTGTGCGAATCTTTACCGGCGGAGCAGTGCCCGATGGCGCAGACCGCATCGTCATCCAGGAGGTGGTTCGCCGCGACGAGGATTGGGCCATATTCGACCAGAAGTTTGGGCCTGCGAGGCACATCCGGCCGCGAGCGTCAGATTTCCCGGTCGAGGAGCGGTTGCTCTCCTCCGGTACCCTGCTGACGTCCCGGGCGCTGGTCGCTGCAGCGGCAGCCGATGTGGGGCATGTCGAGGTTCGGCAGGTGCCGAGGCTTGTGGTACTCGGCACTGGCGACGAGCTGGCCGAGCCGGGGACGGCTCGCCAAAGGCCGGCCGCGATTCCCGAGAGCGTCTCGCTGGGAGTGGCGTCGCTCGCCGAACAATGGGGCGCGAAATGCATCGGCCGGGTTCGGCTGCCCGACGATCTTGTGCAACTCGGCGAGGCGGCGAGCGAGGCACTTGCCAAGGCCGAGCTGGTGGTCGTCACTGGCGGCGCTTCGGTCGGCGAGAGAGACTTTGCAAAAATGATGTTCCGCTCCGCGAAGCTGGAGCTGTTTTTCTCCAAGGTCGCGATCAAGCCGGGCAAGCCCGTGTGGCTTGGCCGCGCCGGTGGCACTTTGGTCCTCGGGCTGCCGGGCAATCCGACCTCGGCATTGGTGACCGCGCGGCTGTTTCTTGCGCCGCTAGTCGCCGGCCTGTGTGGCCGCGACCCTGCCTGCGCTCATGGCTGGCGCAAGGCAGGCCTTGCGTCCGCCGTGCCTGCCTGCGGCGAGCGCGAAACCTTCCTGAGAGCGCGCTGGTCGGGCGATTGCGTCGAGCCACTTGGAGACCAGGATTCCAGCGCTCAGAAGTTGCTCGCCGAGGCCGATCTGCTCGTCCGGCGCCCGCCGGGCGCCTCCGCCTGCGCGGCGGGCGAGGCGGTCGAAATCCTTGATTTCTAGGTGAACAGCATCTTCGCCCCGGCTATCGCCAGCACCAGTCCGAGCAGCCTCAGCAGCCAGGTCCTCGGCAGGCGCTCGACCCCCAGCCAGGTGCCGACCAGCGCCCCGATGGCAACGGCGCCGGCGTAAATCGGAATCTCGGCCGGAAGCTGGCCGACCGACGCGTAATTGCCGAGCAGCCCGGCGGCCGAGTTCAGGAAAATGAATGCCGCGACGACCCCCGAGGTCCGACGCGGCTCTTCCCAGCCCAAGAGGATGATCAGGGGGCTGAGGAAAATGCCGCCGCCGGTGCCGGTCAGGCCGGCGAGCAGACCGAGCACCGCCCCAACCGGCAGGCTGACGCTCAGCGGCGGCATTCGGGCCGGCCGCTCCATCAGCCATTTCGGCGTCCACAGCAGCCGGACCGCAGCCAGCCACAGGATGATGCCGACGAGCGGCTTGTAATAGGCGGCCGGTAGATGGATTCCGCCGCCGATGAAGGCCGCAGGTGTGGCCGTGACGGCGAAGGCCAGCACCAGCTTCCAATTGCCGAGGCCCCGGCTCGTGTAGCGCCACGCTCCGAAGCCCGCGACGAGCAGGTTGAGCGCCAGCGCGGTCGGCTTCATCACCTCGGGCGCGACCGAGAACAGCGCCATCGCGGCGAGATAGGCCGATGCGCCGCCATGGCCGACCGACGAGTAGAGCGCCGCGCCGATCGCGAACAGCAAGGCCAGCGCGACGATTGTGCCGGGATCCATGGATGCTGCTATCGCGAGTCGAAGCGCTTCGCCACCGATCAGCCGCCGGTCACGCTCATGTGGCGCTGAACGGCGGGCGCCGCGGCGGCCATGTTGAAGTCATGGCGGCGCGGCTTGCCGGCGAGCAGCTCGTCGAGGGCGGCGTGGACCCGTTCCGGACCGCCGGAGCGAAGAAGGTCCCTCAGCTCCACCTTCTGGTCGTGGCCCAGGCAGCCATAGACGGTGCCGGTGGCGGTCACTCGAATGCGGTTGCAGCCCGAACAGAAATTGTTGGTGAGCGGCGTGATCAGGCCGAGCCGAAGGCCCAGCTCCTGAACCTCGTAATAGCTGGCCGGCCCGCCGCCGGTCCGGGCGATTGATGGCAGGAGAGTGTAGCGCTGCTCGAGCTCGCGCTTGACCCGGTCGAGCGGAAAGTAGCGGTCCGTCCGGTCCTCCTCGATCGCGCCGAGCGGCATCGTCTCGATCAGCGTCAATTCATGGCCTTCGGCCGCGCACCATCGGAGCATCGGCTCGATCTCGTCCTCGTTGAGCCCCTTCAAGGCGACCATGTTGATCTTGACCTTGAGGCCCGCGGTCTTGGCGGCGGCAATGCCTTCGAGGACTTGGTCGAGCCGGCCGCGGCGGGTGATGTGAGCGAAACGCTCGGCATCCCGAGTGTCGAGGCTGACGTTCACCCGGCGGACACCGGAATCGAACAGTCCGCGAGCTGCCGTGGCCAGCTGCGTTCCGTTTGTGGTCAGGGTGAGCTCATCCAGGCCCTTGCCGATCCGCCGCCCCAGCGAGCCGACGAGATCGAGGATTCCGCGCCGCACCAACGGCTCGCCACCGGTCAGGCGCAGGCGATTGACGCCCCGCGCGATGAACAGGTCGACCAGCGCCTCGATATCCTCGAAGCTGAGCAGTCGGTCCTTGGGCAGGAAGGTCATCTTCTCCGCCATGCAATAGCGGCAGCGAAGGTCGCAGCGGTCGGTGACCGACAGCCGGACATAGGTGATCCGACGGCCGAAGCTATCGACCAGGCCTCTGGCCGGCGCGCTCATGCCGCCCACCGAGATTTCGAGCGAAGCGCCATCAAGTCATCCACGCTGTTGATGTTCGGGATTTCACCGGCGTAGCGGACCCGGCGGGCGCCTGCCCAGGCAGCCCATGCGCCGACCGATCGGTTGGTCGCCGCGGAGAGATAGTCATCGAGCTCCGCGGAGAGGCCAGCTGGCCAATAGCCAAACAGAGGCTGGCCCGCGACCATAGCCGGCTCGCCTCCGACGAGCCGTTCGGCGAGGTCGGCCGGCACCAGCGGTGTATCGCAGGCCGAGGTCAGCACCCCGTCGAACCCATGCTGTTCCGCATAGTGCAGGGCCGCCGCCAGCCCGCCCAACGGGCCCATGTCCGGCCGTGGCCGATCCGAGAGCGAAACGCAGCCGGGCACGTCACGTCCGCACACGACCAGCGCGTCTGTCTGGTCGCCGAGCCCGGCGAGCACATGGTCGAGAAGCGGCCGGCCATCGAGGACCGCGCAAGCCTTATCGCTGCCGAAGCGGCTCGACCGGCCGCCGGCGATGATTGCGCCGAGGATTCGCGGGCGCTTGGTCAGGCGCATCGGGTGACCTCCTGAGGCACGGTGGTCGGCTGCGCCCGCCGCACCGCCTCGCCGATCAGGAGCACCGCCGGGCCGTCGCCAATCGCGGTCTTCACCGCCAAGGGAAGCAGGTCGAGCCGGGTCGAGAAGATATGCTCTTGCGGCAGGCTCGCATTCTCGATTGCGAGCACGGGGGTTGCGCCGGACAGGCCGGCCTTCATCAGGTTGCGCGAGACTTCGCCGGCGGCGGATTTGCCCATGTAGACCGCGAGCGTCGCGCCGCTGTCGGCGATCCTGTCCCAGTCGAGGTCCAGCGCTTCGCCGGCGCGGGCATGTGCGGTGACGAACTCGAGCCGTCGTGCCAGGCCGCGCAGGGTCAGCGACACGCCGGCGCTGGCCGCCGCCGCGCTCGCTGCCGTCACACCGGGGCAGACGCGCGCGGTAACGCCATGGGCGGCGAGGAACTCCATCTCCTCACCCGAGCGGCCGAAGATCGACGGATCGCCGCCCTTCAGCCGAACCACGCGTTCACCCCGCTTCGCGGCCTCGACCAGCAGCTCGTTGATCGACTTCTGGTCCTTCGAGTGGCGGCCCGACCGCTTTCCGACCGAAACGAGGCGGGTTGCCCGTCGAGCGAGCTCGAGCACACCTTGGCCCACCAGCGCATCATGGAAGATGACGTCGGCGGCGAGGATCAGCTTCTCGGCCTTGCGAGTCAGCAGGTCCGGATCGCTCGGGCCGGCGCCGACCAGCCACACTTCGCCGGGCCTGATCAGTGCTTCATGCGGCATGGACCGGCTCCCGCATCTGTTCGAGCAGCCTGGCGATGGCCGGACGGCACGAGCCGCAGTTCGTCCCGGCCCGGAGCGCCTGCCCAACCGCGGCGACGCTCGTCAGCCGCCGGTCGGCGATCGCTCCCATGATGGTCTTCGCTCCGATGTCGAAGCAGACGCAGACCAGTGCGCCCTTGTCGGGCTGCGCTCCCGGTGCGCGTCCGGCGAGAATGGCCGGGCCCTGCGACTGGTCGAGCTGACCGATCAGCCAGTCGCGCGACGGCAGCTCGCCGGTGTGCGTGACGAACATGACGGCCGCCAGCTTGCCGTCACGAAGCACGGCGATCCGCCGCGTTCCGCGGGCGGCATCGGCCGCCTCGACCAGGTCGCCCTCCGGCAGGCAGCGCTCGAGCTGCTCGAAATCGCCGATCCCCGCGAGCTCATAGAGACATCCGCCGGGGACGGTCACGCGCGTGGCCCATAGGCAATCCGGCGCTTCGGCGGGCGCTCCATGGACGATCAGGAAACCGCGCCAGTCGACGGGCTGGGGCTCGATCCGCGCCGGTGTCGCCTTGAAGCCCGGCTGTCCGGAGATGAGGTCCGTCAGCGGCCGAACGAGCAATCCGGTGCGGCCGCCGCTCGACTGCTGGTCGGTCCAGTGGATCGGCGTGAATATCTCTCCGGGCCGCTGGCATTCGGTCACCGCGATCCGGAACAGGCCCTCGCCAATTTTGGTGACGACCCGCGCCAGCGCGCCATCGGCGACGCCTGCCGCTTCCGCGTCGCGCGGGTGGACCTCGACCAGCGGCTCCTCGCGGTGGCGTGAGAGCCTGGGCGAAAGGCCGGTGCGGGTCATGGTGTGCCACTGGTCGCGGTAGCGGCCGGTGTTGAGCGTCAGCGGCCAGCTCCTGCTTTCGGCAGCGAGCGGCATCTGCTGGACGGCCACGAGTCTTGCCTTGCCGTCATGGGTAGAAAAGCGACCATCGGCGAACGGCTGGCCGCCCCAGGGGAACGGCTCCATGGCCTCATAGTCCGCGTTGCCGGCGGCGGTGTGACCGGGCAGGGCGAACAGCCGCTTGCCATCATTCCCGTAGGTGGAAAGTCCGGCATGCTCCCGCCAGATCTGCGCCGGGCGATCGTAGGAGAAAGCGTCTCGCCAGCCCATCCGCTGCGCGACCTGGCTGACGATCCACCAGTCGGGCATGGCCTCGCCCGGAAGCGGCAGGAAGGCGCGCTGCCGGCTGACCATCCGCTCGCTGTTGGTGACCGTCCCGTCCTTTTCGCCCCACGCCGCCGCGGGCAGCCGGACATGGGCGTAGCGGCTGGTGTCGGTTTCGGCGACGACATCGCTGACCACCAGGAACTCGCATTGTTCGAGCGCCTCGCGGACTCGCGCCGCATCGGGGAGCGAAACCGCGGGATTGGTGGCCATGACCCACAGCGCCTTGATCTCGCTCGTCCGAACCGCCTGGAACAGATCGACGGCCTTGAGCCCGGGCTTGGTCGCCATGCACTCGGCGGCCCAGTAGCGACCGACGCGCTCAACGTTGTTGGGCGCGAAATCCATGTGCGCGGCGAGGGTCGTCGCCAATCCGCCAACCTCGCGCCCGCCCATCGCATTGGGCTGGCCGGTGATCGAGAAGGGGGCCGCGCCCGGCTTGCCGATCCGCCCGGTGGCGAGGTGGACGTTGATGATCGCGTTGACCTGGTCGGTGCCGCGGATCGACTGGTTGATGCCCTGGCTGAACATCGTGACGGTCCTCGGCGTCGCCGCGAACCAGTCGTAGAATTTCGCCAAGTCGGTCGGCGAGACGTCGCAGATGCCGGCGATCGTCCACAGGTCGTGGCCGTCGTCGATCTCTTGCCAGAAGCCTTCCGGGACGGCCACGGATTGGGCGAGGAAGTCTTCGTCGAGCACGCCGGAGCGCCGGCAATGGGCGAGCAGGCCCTTCATCAGCGCCACGTCGGTTCCCGGCCTGAGCGCCAGATGCAGGTCGGCGTCCTCGCAGGTTTCGGTCCGGCGCGGGTCGATGACCACCAGCCGCGTGCCTCGCGCTGCCCGCGCCGCCTGGATGCGCTGATACACGATCGGGTGGCACCAGGCGGTGTTCGATCCGACCAGCACGATCAGGTCCGCGGCGTCGAGGTCGTCGTAGGACGCCGGAACGACATCCTCGCCGAAAGCGCGGACATGGCCGGCGACCGCGCTCGACATGCAGAGGCGCGAATTGGTGTCGATATTGGCCGAGCCGATGAAGCCCTTCATCAGCTTGTTGGCGACGTAATAATCCTCGGTCAGCAGCTGACCGGAGACGTAGAAGGCGACGCTGTCCCGCCCGTGCTTCCGGATCGTCCTGGCGAACTTGTCGGCGACCAGATCGAGCGCCTTGTCCCAGCTTGCCCGGCGATTCCCGGTCATCGGATGGAGCAGCCGTCCTTCCAGGCCGACGGTCTCGCCGAGATGGGTGCCTTTGGAGCAGAGGCGGCCGCGATTGGCGGGGTGATCGGGGTCACCGGTGATGGTCGCCGTCCGCCCTTGACCGGGCGTCGCGAGAACACCGCAGCCGACACCGCAATAAGCGCAGGTGGTGCGGACGGCGGTCATTGGCTCAGGCGGCTTCCTTGATCACTGCCGCCCGGAAGACGAAGATGCGCCCGGCGACGACCTTCACCGGAATGGTCGGGACGCAGCCCTGGTCAGGCGCCAGCGCCTCACCAGTTACCAGCGAGATTTTCCAGTCGTGTAGCGGGCAAGCGACCTTGTCGCCATGGACGATGCCCTGGCTCAGCGGCCCGCCCTTGTGGGGGCAGCGGTTGACGAGGGCATAGACCCGGTCGTCGCCGGTCCGGAATATGGCGATCTCCTCGCCTCCGGCCACCGGCACGCTGCGCGCGCCTCGGAGCGGGACCTGGCCGACCGGACCCAGGTCGAGCCATTCGGGCGGGATGAAATTCTTGGTCATGCTGGCACCATCGGGCGGACTTCGCCCATCGGACTGTGGAGGTGGCGATCGGCGCCGGCGGCGCGCTCGGCCCAGGGATCGTCCTGGCAGAATAGCTGCGAGTGAAGGAAGCGGGCGGCGAGTTGCTCGCGGCCCTCGGTGTCGTCGACGATGCGGCTCTTCACATAGTCGACGCCGACCCGCTCGACCCAGGGGGCGGTGCGCTCGAGATAGCGCGCCTCCTCACGGTACAGCTGGATGAAGGCCGCGCAGTAGTGCAGCGCCTGCTCTTCGGTCTCGACCTTGCAGAGGAGGTCGGTGACGCGGACCTTCATTCCGCCATTGCCACCGATGTGCAGCTCGTAACCGCTGTCGACGCAGACCACACCGAAGTCCTTGATCGTCGCCTCGGCGCAGTTGCGGGGACAGCCGGACACGGCGATCTTGAACTTGTGGGGCATCCACGAGCCCCAGGTCATTCGCTCGACCTTGACGCCCAGACCGGTCGAATCCTGGGTGCCGAAGCGGCACCATTCGGAGCCGACGCAGGTCTTCACCGTGCGCAGCGCCTTGCCATAGGCGTGACCCGACACCATCCCGGCGGCATTCAGCTCGGCCCAGACCGCCGGCAGATCCTCCTTCTTGATCCCGAAGATATCGATGCGCTGACCGCCGGTCACCTTGACCATCGGGGCATCATATTTCTCGACGACGTCGGCGATCGCCCGAAGCTCGCGCGGGTTGGTGATTCCGCCCCACATGCGCGGCACGACCGAATAGGTGCCGTCCTTCTGAATGTTGGCGTGCATCCGCTCGTTGACGAAGCGGCTCTGCTGGTCGTCGACATATTCTCCGGGCCAGGCGCAGAGCAGATAGTAATTGAGCGCGGGACGGCAGGAGGAGCAGCCGTCGGGGGTCGACCAGTGCAGCTCCTGCATCACCTGCGGGATCGATCGGAATTCTTTCTCGACGATCAGCTTGCGGACATCGTCGTGGCCGAAGCTGGTGCACTTGCACATCGTCTTGATCGCGCGCTCGCCCGAATATTCATCGCCAAGCGTGACGGCGAGCAGACTCTCGACCAGGCCTGTGCACGATCCGCACGAGGCGCTGGCCTTGGTCACTCCGCGAACCGCGTCGAGCGTCGTCGCCCCATCCTCAATGGCGCCGACAATCCGGCCCTTGCACACGCCGTTGCAGCCGCAGATCTCCGCCGAGTCTGCAAGTGCCGCAACGGCCTTCCTAGGGTCCGCGGCGCCGCCTCCGTCGGCGAAGGCCTGCCCGAAGATCAGGCTGTCGCGCAGCGGCGAGATGTCTTCGCCGCGCTTGAGGAGGTCGAAATACCAGTTGCCGTCGCTGGTATCGCCATAGAGCACGGCGCCGACCAGCTTGCCGTCGTCGACGATCAGCCTTTTGTAGACGCCGCGCGAGGCATCGCGCAGCACGATGTCCTCGGCATTGCCGCCGCCGGAAAAATCGCCTGCGGAGAAAACGTCAATTCCCGAAACCTTGAGCTTGGTCGACGTGACCGAACCGGCATAGCCGATCGGCTCCGCGGTCAGGCCCTCGGCCAGTGCCCGGCACATTTCGAACAGGGGGGCAACGAGGCCATAGCAGGCGCCGCGATGCTCGACGCATTCACCGACAGCGAGGATGGACGGGTCGGAGGTCACCATATGGTCGTCGACCTTGATCCCGCGGCCGACTTCGAGATCCGCCTCGTTCGCCAGAGTGACGTTCGGCTTGATTCCGACGGCCATGACCACGAGGTCGGCCGGAAGCTCGCGCCCGTCCTTAAGGCGCACTGCTTCGACCTCGTTCTTGCCCAGGATCTCGGCGGTATCGGCATTGGTCAAAATGCTGTGGCCGCGACGCTCCAGTTCTGCCTTGAGCAGCCAGCCCGCTGCCTCGTCGAGCTGTCGCTCCATCAAGCTTGGCATCAGATGGAGGACGGTGACCTCCATGCCGCGCAGCGACAGGCCATGAGCTGCCTCCAACCCGAGCAACCCGCCACCGATCACGACCGCGCGTCCGCCCCGCTCCGCCGCTTCGAGCATAGTTCCGACGTCATCAAGATCGCGGAAGGTCACCACGCCTGGCAGATCGCGGCCCGGGACAGGGATGATGAACGGATCCGAACCGGTGGCGATGATCAGCTTGTCATAGGGTCGGCTGCGGCCGGACCGCGCCCGCACGAGCTTTGCGTCCCGATCGATCTCAAGCACCGGGTCGCCGGAGATCAACTCGATCCCATTGGACGCGTACCAATGCTCGTCGTTGAGAACGATCTCGTCGAAGCCCTTCTCTCCGGCCAGCACCGACGAAAGCATGATCCGGTTGTAGTTTACCCGCGGCTCGGCGCCGAAGATGGTGATCCGGTAGCGCCGGGGATCGCGCTCGAGGATTTCCTCCACCGCGCGGCAGCCGGCCATGCCGTTGCCGATGACAACCAGGCGCTCGAGCGCAGCCGAAGCCGCGCCGTCCGCCGCCTCTTCCCCGTCTGTCGCTGAACCAAGATACATTCGATCGTCTCCGGGCATGAAAAAAGCCGCCTCGACCGCCTAATGCGGGCGGTCGGCGGCGGCGTTGCCAAGGCTCTCCGGCTAGCGGGAGCCGCCCCGCATCCTCCTGCGCTGGAGGGACGGGGCTGTCTAAGGGGACGTCTCTGTCCGAATGTGACTATGGGTGAGAGAGTGATTCGGAGCAAGGTGAAATTTTGTGCACCGCAACAACCGCCTGCAGATGGGCTGGGAATCAGTAGGCCCACTCCAGCTGTAGCCACAGCTTGCGCGTGTCGGTGGCAAACTCATCGGCATCGTAGGCGGCGAGCTTCGCAGTCGCTGACCATCGTCCCTTTTTGGCTGAGATCAGCGCATTCCACTCATTGCCGTAATTGAAGTCGAGCCGAGCGCTGTCGAAGCGATGGTAGACGAGGCTCGCACTGATCGCATCGAAGCCCGCGGCATTCTTCCAGCCGTAGCCGGCGCTCGCATAATAATCCTGAACGCCGTTGGGCGGTGTGGTGAGGAACTTATCCGCCCAGCCCTGGAATTTGTGGAGCGTCGCGAGCGGAGTCTGGAAACTGGTAAAGGCAGCGCCGCCATCCGCTCCAAGCAGCTCATATCCGGCTCCGAACTTCAGCACGCCAATGTCGACGCCAAGCTCGGCAAGCGCATAATTGGCACGATAATCGTTGGGGTTCTTGCCATAGTCGCTCTGGCGGGCGTAGCTCGCGGCGTAGGTGAGCTTTACTGTATGTGTCAGTGGCCGACTGCCTGACAGGCGCACGCCATAGCTTTGGCTCGACTGGCGATAGGCGGATACGATCGCTTCGTCCTGATCGACGATGAAAGCGAAGGCACTTAGCTTGCCGATCGGGGTCGGGTAACTGGCGCTTGCGTAGGCGTTATCGCCGCGGATCGCCTGCTGACGGGCATCGGCTCCCTCAGTCCCCCAGATGGTCCGGACAGACCAGGCATAAGCGAGGTCGACCTGCAAGCCCTTGGAATCGCCATGTTCGAGCCGCACCGCATCGAATGTCTGTTCGTTCTGCCGCCATCCAACCGAACCGATGAAGCGCTGGTCGTCGATATTGATGCGCTGCCGGCCGGCAGTGACCACCGTTTTGGGAAGGCCGCGATACTGCAGCTGGAGGCGATTGAGCTCGAAATTGTCGGGATCGGCGACCAGCGGAAAGTGCGTCTTGCCGTTGAGGCCGCTGAAGTAGCGTTCGACGAGACCGATCGTCGCCTCGGCCTCGCTGATCAATCGCCAGTCTCCCGCCGAAAGTTCAGCTCCGGTCCGTGCTCGAAAGGTCACCGCATCCGCCTCCTCGGCGCTTCCATCCTGGTCGACATTCTCCCAACGCAGCCTCAGGTCGATGAGAGGCGTCACAGTTACATCTGCCGCCCACGACGGCGTTGCGGCCGAAAGCGCTGCCAATCCAATGAGCAGTCGGTTCTTCATGTTCGAGTTCCTCCGGTCGGGTGCCGCCGTGCGGCGGCCCCTGGTCTCGTATCGGTTGGCGACGAACTGACCGTTCGGTCGAGGCGAGCTGGATCGATTGCTCAGATGCGGACGCTCTGGACCGCTGCACCCCAAGTGGTACGCCAGCGACGCTTGACCGAGGTGAGGCCGATCAGCGCCACCATTGCCAGACCGGCAAAGATCAGGAAGCCGGCGCCGAACGAGCCCGTTGTCTGCTTCGCGAAACCGAGGCTCGAGGCCAGATAGAAGCCGCCGATCCCCCCGGCCATTCCGACCAGGCCGGTCATGACCCCAATCTCCTGCCGGAAGCGTTGCGGCACCAGCTGGAACACCGCACCATTGCCGCAGCCAAGAGCAAGCATAGCGATGACGAACAGGGCGAGCGCGGACGCGAAGGTAGAGGGGTTCATCGCGACACCCGCCAAGGCCATTGCGGCGATGACATACACGATCGACAAGGTGCGAATTCCACCGATCGCGTCGGCCAGGGCTCCGCCAATCGGACGGATCAGCGAGCCCGCAAATACGCAGGCGGCGGTCGCATAGCCGGCACTGACGGCGGTGAGCTCGAACGTGTCGGTGAAGTAGATCGACAGCGATGCGGCCAGGCCGACGAAGCCGCCGAACGTGACGCCGTAGAACAGCATGAACCACCAGGCATCGACCGTCTTGAGCGGCCCGAGATAGGCGGTGAGCGGCTTCGGCGCCGGCTGGCCGGGCGCGTCCTTCGCCATGACGAGGTAAGCCGCGAGGACGATTGCCAGCGGGAAGCAGGCCAGCCCGAACACCGTGTTCCAGCCGAACCATTTGGCGAGCGTCGGTGCAAACAGGGCGGCGAGCACGGTTCCCGAATTGCCCATGCCGGCAATGCCCATCGCCTTGCCCTGATGCTCGGGCGGGTACCAGCGGCTGGCCAGGGGCAGGGCGACCGCGAAGCTGGCGCCGGCAAAGCCGAGGATCACCCCGACCGCGAGCGTTCCGGCGAAGCTGCTGACCCCGGCGACATAAGCGGTCATCAGGCCGACGATCACGATCACCTGGGTGATCGCGCCGGTGAGCTTGGGACCGATCTTGTCGACCAGCAGGCCGACAACCAGCCGGAGCAAGGCTCCTGCCAGCGTCGGAGTTGCCACCATCAGGCCCTTCTCGGCCGCGTTCAGCCCGAGATCCTTGGAAATAAGAGGGGCAAGCGGCCCGAGGATCACCCACACCATGAACGCCAGGTCGAAATAGAGAAACGCGGCTATCAGGGTCGGCGTATGACCGGCCTTTAGGAAAGAGGTCTTCATTGCGCAGCTCCCTAGTGGATGGATGGTGGAGAGGATCGGACTGACTTGACGCCGGCATCAGCCGTTTGCCCAATGCACGCGTACGCGAAGCGGGAGGGCCAATGCGGTCGAGCGGTAGACTGGACGTCGCTTGCGGCTTCGCATCGGAGCGCGGTCGTCGCCCGGCGAATGAGGATTATTGCGGGGTTTATTTCGGCACCGCGACCGAACAAGCGACGCACGGAATTGCCTTTGCCGTCGCCGACGGAGTCGGCGGCGCGAAGGGTGGCCGGGTTGCGGCCGAGCTTGCCGTTCGAAGTTTCATCGAGGGCTATTACAGCGCCGCTCCGACGCACGGCGTCGCCGGTTGCACCAGGCGTGCGATGGCAGCCTACAACCGCTGGCTCAATCATATGGGGCGCGTCGACCCGGCGATGGAAGGCGCGGCCACGACCTTCACCGCGTTCGTTGCACGCGGCCGTCGGGTGCATGCGCTCAACGTCGGCGACAGCCGTGCCTGGCATTTTCGCGATGGCCGGATCACCCAGTTGACCGTGGACCATGTCCTGCCGCACCCGGACCAGCGGCACATTCTTTTCCGCGCGGTCGGCATCGAGCCGCTGCTGCGCCTCGATGCGGCCGAGCAGGAGATCGCTGCGCACGACCGGCTGTTGCTCACCAGCGACGGAGTCCATGGCGTGCTTGGGGCCAGGGCGATCGCCCGGATGCTCGCCGAGCGCAATGCACCAGAGACCGACGCTCGAGCGATCGTCGAGGCTGCCGCGGCCGCAGGTTCGCAGGACAATATGACGGCGCTCGTGATCGACGTCGTCTCTGTCCCGGCACTCGATCAGGATGCGCTCGCCGCGCGGGCCGAGCAGCTGCCCCTCATGGCCCCACCTGCCGCCGGCGAGACGATCGACGGCTTTCGCCTGGAAGCGATGCTGTCCGACGGCCGCTACACTCGATTGTTTCGTGCCGTCGACGAGACGGACGGCAAGGTGGTCGTGCTCAAATTCCCCAAGCCGGCCCTGCTGTCCGAAGAGGGGGCGAGGCTCGCCTTCACGCGCGAGGGGCTGGTCGGCGCGCGGGTCGACAACCCATTTGTCGGGAGCACCGTGCTCGTTCCGCCGGAGCGGCAGACGCTGCTTTACGTCGCCATGCCTTTCTACAAGGGCGAGACGCTGGAGGAACGGCTGGCGCGTGGCACCATTTCGATCGAGCATGGTGTCCGGATTGGCGCCCGCCTTGCCCGGGCAGCCGCCGCGCTGCACCGGCTCGACATCATCCACCGCGACATCAAGCCCGACAATCTGATCCTGACCGAGGACGGCGGGCAGCGGCTGGTCGATCTCGGGGTCGCGCGCCTTCCGCGCGTTCCGGAGTTTACCCGATCGGAGGTCCCCGGCACTCCGAGCTACATGGCCCCGGAGATGTTCCAGGGCGAGGAGGGAAATGCACTCACCGACCAATATGCCGTCGGAGTGACGCTCTACCGGCTGTTCACCGGCAAATATCCCTATGGCGAGATCGAGCCCTTCAGCCATCCACGGTTCGACCGCCCCGTGCCGCCGTCTCGCTATCGGGCCGACCTTCCTGGCTGGCTCGAGGCGGCGATCCTGCGTTCCGTTGCCGTTCGGCCCGAAGAGCGGTTCGGCGACATGATCGAACTTCAGATCGCGCTCGAGACCGGTGCCGAGCGCGGCATCGGCCGGCCGCAGCATGTGCCACTCGCTCGAAGCAATCCGGTTCTGCTCTGGAAGCTGGTATCTGCGCTGCTCGCGGTCGCTCTGGCGGCGGCGCTGCTCACCCGCTGATCCCATTCTCCACAGTCGATCGCTCATTCGCGCGTCCGGTCCCAAAAATGAAAAAGCCGCTCCCGGCCTGCCCGCTTTGAGCGGCGGCCGATCAGCGGCTTTGCTGGCTTTGAGCCAATCCCGCCTCCTTCGGAGAGATCAGCCCTATGTTGCTAGTGCACACATATTGTGCACTGCACCATTAATGAGTCAACGGTCGAATTGGGTGAGATATTCACTGAGCTTCGCCGGGTCGAATACACGACCATCGAAGAAGCGGTCGGGCCCGAGGCTCAACGTTCCTTTGTCGCTTCCCACCCCGTGCTCGCCGGTAAGTGAGCCTTCGACTTTGAGGCTTGCTCCAGGAAGAGGAGTCTTGGCGCCGGCCATGGCCCGGCGATAAATATCCGAGCGAAAGACCCGTGAGGCCGCCGCTTGCAATTCCGCCGATGGCGCGACGAAGCCCCAGCGCAGGAGCTGCGAATAGATCCACAGCGCCTGGCTCCGCCAAGGGAAGTTGGCGGCGCGCTTGTGGAGAACAAGGAAATTGGGCTCCTTGGCCGTCGCGCCGTCAGCAGTGAATTCGATGCATCCGCTCAGCGCCCGTTCGATCAGTTCCGACGACCGCCCGACATAGCGGTCGCTCGACAGCATATTAGCAAGATCGCTCCAATTCTCGGGCGAACTGCACCAGGCTGACGATTCATCGAGCGCTCGCAAGAGTCGGTTCACGGTTTCGGCATTTGCCTCCAGCCAGTCCTCGCGCATCGCGAGCACCTTCTCCGGCCCGCTCTCCCAGATCCTGCACCCCAGCGCGACGATTTCGCCCGCGCCCGCCTCAACTGCGACGCTGTTCCAGGGCTCGCCGGCGGAAAAGCCGTCGATCTCCCCGGAAAGCAAGGCGTCGGTCATCAGCGACGGGGGAAGGATCCTGAGCTCAATATCCCGATCAGGATCTATCCCCGCGTAGGCGAGCCAGTAGCGAAGCATCAGCGCGTGGCTAGAAAAGCGATGGACCGCGGCCAGCACAGGCCGCCGGCCCATCCCGGACAGGACATTCGCAAACGCCTTGGCGGTCTGGCCAGGCTGGCGGACCCGATCGCCCGGCGAACCTGCGAGCTGCGACGCAAGGCCGGTCGAAAAAGTCACGGCATTGCCGTTCAGACCGAGCATGAACGGAGCTGCCAGCGGAGCCGGGTGCTGGCTGAGGCCGAGACTTACCGCGATTGCGAGCGGGGCAAGCAGATGCGCTGCGTCGACCTGGCGATAGACGAGCCGATCGCGGACCGTAGCCCAGGAGACATCCCGCACCAACTCAAGCTGGATTTCATGATTCTCCGCGAAGCCGCACTCCTTTGCGGCGACGAGGATCGCGCAGTCGGTCAAGGGAAGGAAGGCAATTCTGATCGGAATCATTGCGGCTTTTCGTCCTTCTTTCCGTCGAGCAGCTCGGCTGCAGTGAGCAAGGCCTGGGCAATATCAGCGATCCTCTTGCCCTGGCGCATCGCAGTGCCCCGCAGCAGCGCATAAGCATCCGCCTCGCCAAGCTTGCGCGACGTCATGAGGTAGAGCTTGGCGCGGTCGATGACCCGCCGTTCGGCCAGCGCCGTCCTGGCCTCGGTGAGCTCCTTTTGAAGCGCGGCGAAGGCATTGAAGCGGCGGATCGCGAGCTCCAGGACCGGCTTTACCCGCTCCTTCTTGAGGCCATCGACGACATAGGCTGACACTCCCGCATCGATCGCGGCGCCAATCATCTGGTCGTCGCTTTGATCGACGAACATGGCAATCGGCCGAGCCAGCGCGCGGCTGACGGCGAGCATTTCCTCCAACGTGTCGCGGCTTGGCGAGCCAAGGTCGAAGATGACCACGTCGGGCGACAGGCGCTCGAGCTCGGCGACGAATGCGCCGCGTGGTTGCATCAGGACGATGTCGCTAAAGCCCGCCTCGCGGAGGCCTTCCTCCACGACGGCTGCTCTCAATTCACTTTCGTCGACAACCGCAATCCGCAATCCGCACCCCTATGCTGCAGCGCAACATTGGCCGGCCCGACGCAACTGCGTCAACTGGCAGGTGAAATGCTGTCACTGGCCGGCACAGGTTGCCTGGTGCCATGTCGCCTTTCCACCCTTCCCCGGCCGCTGCCATACAATCCGGATCCGACGCAGAAACAGCGCCGCATTGGACGATTAAGTGACAGGAACCTAATGGAAAAATCCTAGCAGCGCTTTCGCCAGCTGGAGGCTGACATACAATGTGCCGCTCCCAAGCTAGGCAATTCCGCGTTTTAGGCACCAGGCGTACAGAACCTCTTCCCAGCCCTCGACCGAATGTCCCTTTGAGAGGCGCAGGCCGAAACCGTGGCCGCCGTCCGGGTAGAGGTGGGTTTCGACCGAAATCCGTTTCGCCAACAAGGCTTCGCGCAACAGCAAAGTGTTGGCGACGGGCACGGATGAATCGTCTTCGGCATGCAACAGAAAGGCCGGCGGCGCGTCAGCTGGCACGTTCGCCGCGGGGTTATACTTCCGCTCAAGCTCGGGCGATGCCCGATCGCCAATCAGATGCGCACGTGAGCCGGCGTGGGCCGTTGGCGGGGTCATCGAGATCACAGGATAGATTGGCGCGGCGGCATCAGGCCGCGCGCTGAGCCGGTCCGCCGCGTCCACTGGCTTGTAAACGGCTTGCGAAAAGCGGGTCATGAGACTGGCGCAGACATGTCCTCCGGCTGAAAAACCCGTCGCACAGATCCGAGTCGGTTCGATGCCATAAGCCGTCGAGCGATGGCGGATCAGGCGCATCGCCCGCTGCGCGTCGACCACCGGCGTGTCCGGCCCGGTCGCCCAGCCCTCATGCGGCAGGCGATAAAATAGGACGAAGGCAGTGACTCCGCGCGCCGCCAGCCAGCGGGCCATCTCATAACCTTCCTTGTCGATTACCACCCAGCGGTAGCCGCCGCCGGGCATGATCAGCACCGCGCCGCCATTGGGCTTGTCTGGCCGGAACACAGTCATCCGCGGCCGGGCGATGCCCAGCACATAGCGGTCGTTGTAGCCGGTATCCGAGCTGCGCTCATGCACCTGCTCGACCGGCAGGTTTGGCGGCGCCCCCGGTGCGCCTTTCGGCCACAGATCGATGGTTTCGATCGGGTCGGCATGGGTCAGCCAGCGGGACTCGGGCGTCGAGGGCGCCCTGGTTTGCGCTACCGCCCGCGCGGTGAGCCCCGCGGCCAACGATCCAAACAGCAGGTCACGCCGATCCAGCATTACAGCGCCCGATAGGTGAAGTTGGCGAAGCTCGCCTGCCCCCCGCCCGCCGAGTAGAGAGCCGGCCGCAGGCTGAGGAAATCATAAGCGACATTGTGGTGGTAGCCCGAGACCTCCATCTGCACATCGAACTTCTGCCAGTTCGCGCCGCGGTCGGCGCTGGTGTGGATCGTCAGGATGTTGCGGTCATTGGTCAGCCGAATGCGGAGTGAGGCTGGACGGCTGTCGCCACTGTTCCGCTGCCCGGGTACGGTGCCACGGGCTCGCTGCAGGCCGTAGCGGTGCATAACCAGCCCTTTCGGGCCAATTCCCAGGCCGGCATAAAGTCGGCGATTGTAGAAGAGCAGCAGGCCGGCTTCATTGCCCGGCCCCGGCTCAACATCGCATTCGACAGCGTAGCGCTGGTCGCCGCAAATGAAGCTGAGCGGCGAGCAGTCGCTCGGCGTCAAACCTTTGCCCCGAATGACTAGCTTGCCGCCTTCGCGCCGCACGCGCGCCAGTTCGGTTGGGCCGGGGTCGTAAAAGCCCCACTGGATGCCGAATCTGTCGGTCGAGAAATCGTCGCTGAGGGCCATGCCATGGGCCTGCTGTCCCAACTCTACGGGCTTGCGGAGCGGCCGCGACAGGTCGGCGCCGAGCGGCCGGAACCAGCCGTCGGCGGTCCATTCGATCGGCTCGAGCAGCGCCTGGCGGCCAAGCGTCCAATAGCCGTTCTCATAGCCATGGTAGATCATCCACCAGCGGCCGCCCGGCCCTTCGAACACGGTCGCGTGACCTCGCGACCACCATTTCTCGCGCTCGGAGCTGGTACGAACGATCGGATTGCCCGGGTCATTCTCCCACGGGCCGTCGAGGGATTTCGAGCGCGCCACGATCACCATGTGGCCAGTGGGAGGGCCAGCCGTGCCGCCGACCGCGGTGACGAGATAATAGTAGCCCCGCCGGCGAAAAATCTTCGGTCCTTCGGGCGCGAGCGCCTCCACGGTCCAGTCTTCGGGATAGCGCCACGGATCATAGACATGCTCGACCTTGCCGATCGCCGAGAGCCCGTCGGCGGAAAGTCGAACGCGGTCGCCCCCGCTGAGGAACAGCCAGCGCTGGCCGTGGTCGTCGACTGCATGCCCTGGGTCGATATGGCTGGGCAAATTGAGGTCGATCGGCTCCGACCAGGGACCTTCGATCCGATCGGCATGGATAACATAGATTGAGCGCTTGTCCGGAAAGCGCGCCGGAATGTAGCAGTAATAGCGGCCGTCATGCTTGACCAGCTCCGGCGCCCAAACCGATCCGATCGGCGTCTTCAGCGCCGCGGTCAACGGCCGCCAATTCACCAGGTCGCGGCTGTGCCAGATGACGATGCCCGGATAAGCATCGAAGCTGGAGAAGGTGAGGTAATAATCTTCGCCATCCCGGAGGATGGTCGGGTCGGGATGGTCGCCGGCGAACACCGGATTGAGGAAGGTGCCGTTGCCGAGGTCGGCCCTGCGCTGCCCTTCGAGGCCCTGGCCCCAGCGCATCGCCGCATAGGGATCTAGCGACGAGGAGGCGCGCGATCCTTGCGCCGACAATCGCACCGGCAACGCCAGGCCGGCGCCTGCCAAGCCCGTGAGTGTCAGGAGCTTGAGGCTTGTTCTGCGATCCATGGGCACCCGAAAACAGGTTAGAGGCCGGGCATTGGGAACCCGGCCCCCGGGGAGACTATGTTCGGCCTACATCCGATAGCTTGCGCCTACGATGAAGGTCCGGCCGAAATGATGGTGCTCATAGTTGCGCTTGGTGTCGATGTCGGTCCAACGGTCGCGATACTCGTCGGTCAGGTTGATGCCGTCGAGCGAGATCTGGAAGCGCTCGTTGATGTTGTAGCGGACTGCCGCGTCGACGTTGATGGTCGACTTATAGCCCTCGAACACGTTGCCGGTGCCGCTGTTCTGGTCGTTGAAGCCGCTGCGATAGCTGAGCGACCCGCGAACACTGAGCTTGCCGTCGTCATAGTAGAGCGTGCCGTTGAACGCCTTCTTCGACAGGCCGAAGAATGTAGCCTTACGGTCCTCCGGCACGACCGCGGCATAGTTGCCGTTGGCGAGATAGGCGATGCGGGGCCCGGTGACCGTATAGGTGGCACTGGAATCGACCAGCGTGACGTTGGCGATGCCGCCGAAATTCTTGAAGAATCCGGGGAGGAAGCGGAATGGCCCCTGGAGCCCGATCTCGACGCCCTTGAGCTTGGCGCCTTCGCCATTGATGGTGGTGTTGAAGGTCCAGATCGGGGCTGCACGCAGCGCTGGATCGAGCGCCGCCGGCGAGGACGGCACCAGCGCCGACACCGGCAAGCCCGTCTCATCGAACGAGATGCCGGTGATCGTCTGCGCCACCGGGAAGCTCTCGATGTCCTTGCGGAACAGGGCGACCGAAAAGATCGACTGCGGAGCGAAATACCATTCGACACCGAGGTCGTAGGTGGTCGCCCGAAAAGGTTCCAGGAACGGATTGCCACTGGTAATGCGGAAGTTGAACCCGTCGGCCGTACCACCGGGCGTCAGCTGTCCCAGGGTAGGCCTGTTCATCACTTTGGCTACGGCCGCCCGCAGGATCAGATTCTCGGTCGGATAAAGTGCCAGATTGAATGCCGGCAGCCAGTCGTCATAGCTGCGCTTGACCGTAACCTCGCCACCGCTCGAAATGCCCGTCGAGGATTGGTCGGTATGGACGTAGCGCACACCGAAATTGGCAGCATAACGAAGGCCGGCGAGGTCCCCTTTGACGTCGGCCTGGAAGTATCCGCCCGTGACTTTTTCAATCACGCTACGGGTGTTGCCGAGATCCGGATTGGCAGTGCGCCCGTATAATCCGGTAAAGTCGGTGGTCGCTCCGAGGTTCGGGATCAGCCATTCCTCGGTCGTGCCCGACGGCTGCCCGGCATCGCCCAGCTCGAACAGGTCGGCCATCGCATCCGTCACCGGGAAGCCATAGACCGTCGACGAACAGTTGACGCCGCCATTGGCGGGTCCGCCGAGCACCAGATCGGGGCCGCTGGCGCCGCACACGGCGGTATCGCGCGTGAAGGCTTCGCTATCGAAGCTGAACCGGCGGTAGACGATACCGGCATTCAGTTGGAAGCCGTCGGTCACGTCCCATTGGGTGCGCAACTGAGCAGTGCGGAACTTGTTGGTGACATTGGACGGGCGATCGCGGATTTCGGCAAGCTGGAAATTGGCCGGATCGGTCATGCTGGTGCCGAAGGTCAGCACCGGACTTTGCATGTCACTATAATCGAACTGGTAACCCTGGGCGTTGCGATTGTCGAAGATCATCGTTGTTTCGACCGGGATGTCGGCGTTCGACTGGGATACGCCGCCGAGCAGGGTGAAGCGGAATCGGTCGGTGATGTCCTGATCCCAGCTCCCGCCGACCTGGTAGAATTCGGTCTCCGACTTGCGCAGATAATGTTCGGTGCGAACCCAGGCTTGGTTGAAGGTGCCGCTGACCAGATTATTGTCCTCGTCGATCACGGGATCCACAACATCGATCCGCCGTTGGTTGCTGCGGAACAATACTTCGCCCCATTTCTCCTCGCGGTCTTCCTTGAAGCTGGAATAGAGTGCGTCGATCGATAGCTTGGTGCTGTCGGTCGGCTCGAACTGGACGCTGCCGGTCAGCCCCAATCGCTCGCGGTCGTGGCCGACCTCGCCGTAGCGCGGGATGCGGGGATGGAAGGCCAAGCCCACTTCGCCGCACAGCCCGCCGGCGTTATTCGGATTAAACGTGCCGCCGCTGTTGGCTGTCGTCCAGCAATTTACTCCATTCACCGAATCGAACCGCGCCTGTTCCCAGCGGACGGTGTTGTTGCCAAGCTCTAGTGTGTCGGTCTTCTGATAGGCGGCGGAAGCGGACAGGGCGAGGGTGCCCGCGTCGTTTTTCCAGCCGACCAGTCCCGAGAATCTCGGGCCCCAGTTGTCGCTCAGATCGTTGTAAGCGGCCTGCGCGTTGACCGCGAGGGTGAACCCCCGCTTGTTGCCGAGGGGGTTGCCGGTGTTGAGGTCGACCACGGCCCCAAGCGAACCCTCGTCAAGCGACGCCTCCGCGGTTTTGTGCACGACGATCGAGGTGAACAGCTCGGACGCGAACACGTTGAAGTCGAAGGCGCGATCGCGGTTGGCCGACGCGCCGTCGGTCGAGGTTGCGACCGTCTCCATGCCGTTGACTCGAACCCGGGTGAATTGGGAGCCGAGGCCGCGGACGGTGATTGCGCGGCCCTCGCCGCCATCGCGCTGGATCGATACGCCGGGGATGCGCTGAAGTGACTCGGCGAGGTTCAGGTCGGGGAATTTGGCGATGTCCTCGGCGACGATAACGTCGACAGACGCAACCGACTCGCGCTTGACGTTCAGCGCTGCATTGAGCGAGCGGCGGAAGCCGGTGACCACGATCTCCTCGCCTTCATCGTCGGCCGCGGTGTCAGCAGTCGGCGGGGCCTCGTCCGTCACTTGCGGCGCTCGCGATGGCGCCTCCTGCGCCCAGGCCGGAGCCGGCGCGATGCATGCCGCCATCACCAGCAGCGATGCCGCGCCCTTCAGCGCACCGAGCGCAGTCCCCGTCCGATAGAATCCATCCAACCTGTTCATCGCCCTCTCCCTGTATTCGCCCCGCACGCTCGTCCAGCATCTTGATGACACCGGTATCAATCGTGCTTGAAAAAATGGGATCGAACGGTGCGCCAGCAGGAATTCCCTAAAAGGCCGTCCCGGCGCGCTGATCCTCTCCCACCTCGCAGCTACTATCTTTTCTTTGCCGGCCGCCCTTGGCAGAGTAACCGGTGTCATAAGCAAAGTGACTCGGCTGGCGAACAGTGTCAAGACCGGGCGTCGGGAGAGTGAATCGATGCGCATAATGGGATTGGCCTTGCTGTTGCTTTCGATGGTGGCCGGCCAGAGCGGCGCGACCGCAATGCCGCTGATCAAAGGCTGGGCCCAGACCGACGGCGGGCGCGGTGGAGCGATCGTCCGGGTCACCAACCTCAATGCCGATGGGCCGGGCTCGTTCAAGGCGGCGGTCGAGCGCAAGGGCCCGCGAATCGTCGTGTTCGAGGTCGGCGGGGTCATCGACCTTGGCCTCACCACCCTGACGATTTCCGAGCCCAACCTGACCATCGCCGGGCAAACCGCGCCGTCGCCGGGCATCACGCTGATCCGCGGCGGGATCGACATCAAGACGCATGACGTAATCGTCCGCCACATCCGGGTTCGCACCGGCGCTTCCGGCCAGGCCAAGCGCAGCGGCTGGGAAGCCGATTCGATGTCAACGGTCGGCGTCTATAATGTCATCGTCGACCATTGCACCATGACCTGGGGCCTCGACGAGAATCTTTCGGCTTCGGGCCCACGCTTTACCGGCAAGACGTTGGCCGACTGGCGCAAGGGCACGTCCCACAACATCACCTTCAGCTACAACATCCTCGCCGAGAGCCTGGCCGATTCCAGCCATCCCAAGGGGGAGCATTCGAAGGGCTCGCTGATCCACGACAATGCCAGCAATATCCTGATCGCCCGCAACCTCTACGCCCACAATTACGAGCGGAACCCGCTGCTCAAGGGCGGCGCCCAGGCGGCGGTGGTCAACAATATCATCTTCAATCCCGGCGCCCAGGCGATCCACTATAATCTGATGGACCTGGAGTGGACCGGGCAGCCAACAGTTGCGGGGGAGCTGACCGCCGTCGGGAATGTACTTCGCGCCGGTTTCTCGACCCGCGATGATATTGCGTTTGTGACGATCGGCGGCACCGGCGATCTCAATTATCATGGGCGGGACAATGTCGCCGTTGGACGGCTCGGCAAGCCCCTGCCGATGCTCGGCCGCTACACTACCAGCAGCGCCAAAATCATCGAGGTCGCGCAACCTCGGATCTGGCCGGCCGGGGTCGAAGTCCTTCCTTCGAGCGAAGTCGAAACGCACATCCTGCGCTATGCCGGCGCGCGCCCGTGGGACCGCGACGCGCACGACCTGCGCGTGACCTTTGACGTCGCCGAGGGCCGCGGCACGATCATCGACGATGAGAAGGAGGTCGGCGGCTATCCGGTCCAGAAGGAGACCCGCGCACCGTTCGTCGAGGCCGAATGGAATCTCGATACGATGGAGCCGAAATCGGGCCGCTATCCCGGCCAGCGCGACGATTATGTGGCGCAGCCGACCAGCGCTCGGGACCTCGAGATGCGGGAGGAAAAGCGATGATTCTTGCCCTGCTGCTGGCCGCGGCCGCGCCGCCGATGGTGGTGGTCGACGAAATGAAGGTCGTTCGCCAGGAGCCACCGCCCCACGGCGCGATCGGCATGAGCACGGCCTTTCGCATCAGCGACGCGGTGCCCAACCGGACGATGGAGTTTCGCAAGCGCGCGTTGCATGTCGGCGCCGCGATCGGCGAGCATGTCATCAATCATGACGAGGTCTATTATGTGCTGTCCGGCGAAGGCGAGGTCGTGTCGGACGGGCGGCGGGCGACGTTGAAGCCGGGGATGGCGGCCTATCTCTATTCGGGTGCCAAGGTCGGCATCAGACAGTCCGGCAAGGGGCCGCTGGTGCTGATCATCTCCTATCCGGTGCCTGCCCGGCCGGCGCCCTAGGTCCCCGGCTGGATATAGGGTACCCGGGCGAACAGCTCGCGCTGCTCGCGGCGCGGGTCATTCTCGACATGTGGCGGCGCATCGAAGATCATCGTCGCGCGCTCCGGTAAGCGATATTGCGGCCAACCGGGTTCGCCGCTTCGCGCCAGGGCGGTGAACGCCGTCATCATCGCCTCGCTGACAGTGCGAGCGGCTGTCCCGGTTCCGGTGATCGACCCCGGCACGTCGAGGGTGCCGAACACCAGCGGGACGTCGAGCGTATGCCCCGCTCCCCGCCAAGGCTCAAACGGTGAAGCAAAATCCAATTGGTAGACCCAGGTCGGTGCGTCTGCACGCGCCCGAGCCTCGGCCTCTTCGACCTGGCCGCGCCAGCTGCGCCCGGCCGTCGTCGCCTTGAAGAAAATCTCCTCCGGCGCGTCGGTCGGGAAAAGCTTGCGATATTCCGCAACGACCCATTCCGGACTGATGTCGACCTTCAGCTCGGGGCCCAAGCGCTCGGCCAGATTGTCCCAGTTGAGCCCGACGATCTTCGGATGGTCCGGCCCGAAGAAGGCGCGCGTTTCGTCGCGCGTGTTGCCGAGGATCATCGGGATAGCGTTCGATTGCGGATTGGCGTCGGGCCAGAAGGGGTGACGGGCCAGCCACTTCATGTCGAGCACCGGCCCGAAGTAGACATTGCCGCCCATCACCGGGTCGATCGCGTCAAGCCCTTCGACCAAGCGCTCGACCGGCATGTCGAGCAAGTCGCCCGGCGTGGCCTTCAACCGCTCAAGATAGGCCCGGGCGCGCTTCGTCGCGTTGAGCGGACCCGACGCGGTCACCTGCTGCCCGCTCATCGTGGCCGCGCGATGGAACAGGTGGTCCGTGGCCGGCATGCCCATCAGCGTCGCTATCTTGGCGCCGCCTCCCGACTGGCCGAAGACCATGATGCGGTTCGGATCGCCGCCGAACGCTGCGATATTGTCGCGGATCCATTGGAGCGCGAGGATCAGGTCGAGCTGACCGAGATTGCCGCTGTCGGGAAAGCGCGGATCGAGTCGAGCTAGATAGAGATAGCCGAACGCATTGAGACGGTGATTGACGGTGACGACCACCACATTTTTGGCCGCAAGATGCCGCCCGTCGTTGAGCGGATCGACAACGCTGCCGCTCGAATAGGCGCCGCCGTGAAAATAGACCATGACCGGCAGATTGGCCCCGCGCCGGGTTTCGGGAGTCCAGATGTTGAGGGCAAGGCAGTCTTCGCTTTGCGGCCCGTATTTCCCGCCGGCCTGAGGCGCGCTCGGACCGAAGGAAAGGGCGTCGATCGTCCCCCGCGACGGCTGCGGCGGTGCGGGCGCCCGAAATCGCTCCGCTACCCCATAGCGAACGCCGCGGAAGGCCTGCAGGCCCTGCTCGATCGATCCGCTGATCCGGCCCAACGTCGTGTCGACGGTCGGCCGGCTCGCGATCGAAGCGGCATTCAATATGGTGGGGAAAGCCGCGGCCCCGATCAGCATCGTCCGCCGGTCGAGCATCAGCGCTTGACGTCGCGCTCGCCGGCCAAAAAGGAGTCGATGTCCGCTTGGCCGAACAGGCTCGCGTCACCCGGCAGGCTGTGCTTGAGACAAGCCAGCGCAAGCCCATAGTCGGCTGCCGTCTGCAACTTCGAGCCCCCGAGCACCGCGTGCAGCACCCCGACTGCAAAGGCGTCACCGGTACCGATCCGATCGACGATCCCGGCGATCAATATTTCATCGGTCTGGTGGCTGGCCTCCCGCGTGTCGACCCTCGCCGAAATGCGATGTCGATCCGCGTCGTCAGCATGGCGCGCAGTAGAGGCGATCAGCTGCAGTTTGGGGAAGGCCTCGAGCGCGGCCAATGCGCCTTCGCGACGCCGTTCCTCGCCGTCGCCCGAGAACTCTCGGTCCAGCAGCAACGAAATATCGCGATGGTTACCGAAGAAAATGTCCGCCTTGCCAACAAGCTGGCCTAGAATATCCTTCGGGTCGCTATCCCATCGTTGCCACAGCTGGGCCCTGTAATTTCCGTCGAAGGAAACGCGCACGCCCTTGGCACTGGCAGCTTCCGCCGCCGCCAATGCTGCCGCCGCGGGCGCAGGCCCAAGTGCCGGGGTTACGCCGGACAAGTGCAGAAGGTCCGCTCCGTCGAGAAGCCGATCCCAGGCGTAACTGCCGGGATCGGCAAGCGCGAAGCTGCTGCCTTCCCGGTCATAGACAATCGCCGATGGTCGCGAGCCGGCGCCGCATGCCAGGAAATAGAGACCCATGCGGCCATCGGCATGCGCCACCGCGTCCGTCGCCACTTTGTGACGCCGCAGATATCCCTCGGCGGCGTTGCCCAGCGGGTTGGCGGGTACGCAGCTGACCATCGCGGCCTGATACCCGAGGGACGCGAGCCCAACCGCCACATTGGCCTCGGCACCGCCGACATGGACATCGAGCCGACCGCTTTGCAGCAACAGCTCCCGGCCCGGCGCCGTCAGCCGCAACAACAATTCGCCGAAGCAGACGACCTTGCTCATCGGGCCAGCCAGCCGCCGTCGACCGCTAGAATATGGCCATGGATATAGTCCGATGCGCCCGAAGCGAGGAACACCGCTGCACCGCCCAGGTCCGACGGCTGGCCCCAGCGCCCGGCCGGGATGCGCTCCATGATCTGCCGGTTGCGATTCTCGTCGGCCTGCAACGCCGCGGTGTTGTTCGTGGCGATGTAGCCCGGCGCGATGGCGTTGACGTTGATGCCCTTCGCCGCCCACTCATTGGCCAGCAGCCGGGTCAGGCCGGCAACTCCGCTTTTCGATGCGGTATAGCTTGGCACGCGAATGCCGCCCTGGAAGCTCAGCATCGACGCAATGTTGATGATCTTGCCGCGGCCCTGGCCGACCATGTGCCGGGCGGCAGCCTGGCTGAGGAAGAAGACCGACTTCAGATTGGTGTCGATCACCGAGTCCCAATCCTCCTCGCTGAACTCGAGCGCGTCGGCGCGGCGGATGATCCCGGCATTGTTGACCAGTATGTCGAGCCCGCCGAGCTCGGCAATCGTCCGCTCGACCACCTCTTGCACGGGCGCGATGGTCGACAGGTCAGCGCCGATGATCGCCGCCTGGCGGCCGGCCGCGCGAACCCTGTCCGCCGTGTCCTCGGCCGGAGTCCGTCCGACCAATGCCACATCCGCGCCGGCTTGCGCCAAAGCCAGGGCCAGTCCCTGGCCGATGCCGGTATTGGCGCCGGTGACGACCGCCACCTGGCCGCCGAGGTCGAACGGTCCGTTCATTGCAGCTGGCAGATGTCGAGGACGTTCATGTCGGTATAGTCCTGGTTCTCCCCGGCCATCGCCCAGATGAACGCATAGGATTTGGTGCCTGCGCCCATGTGGATCGACCACACCGGGCTGATCACCGCCTCCTCATTGGCGATCACGATATGGCGCATCGCATCGCCCTCTCCCATGAAATGCATGACGCGATCGCTGGCGCCATCGAGTTCGAAGTAGAAATAGATTTCGCTGCGCCGCTCATGGATGTGCGGCGGCATCGTATTCCACACGCTGCCCGGCTTGAGCACCGTCAGCCCCATCACCAGCTGCGCGCTGTCGCACACGCCCGGGATCACCAGCTGATAGATGGTTCGCTCGTTCGATTCCTCGAGGCTACCGCGTTGCAGCGCATTGGCCTGGGCGATCTCCATCTTGCGCGTCTGAAATGCCTTATGCGCCGGGCAGGAGGCAAGGTAGAAGCGGGCCCCGGCGCCTTCGAAGACCACATCCTTGGCGCCCATGGTTACATAGAGGCAATCCTTGTTGCCGAGCTCGAACCGATGCCCATCCACGGTCACCGTTCCCGCCGCGCTGCCGACGTTGACGATCGCCATTTCGCGCCGCTCGAGAAAGGGATGACCAGCCGCCGAAGCGGGCTCGGTCTGGTCCGGCAGCCGCACCGCGGATGAGCCGACCAACACGCCGCCGATCACGAAGCGGTCGGCGTGGGTATAGTTGAGCACCACTTCGCCTTCGCGGAACAGCCCCTGAACAAGATAGCGGTCGCGCAGCTCCTCGTTGGACACGCATTCCATCATGTCCGGGTGGGTGGCGTAATATTTGCGTTCGAACATCGGCTGCTTCGTCCTTCCTGAGCGTCTGCCGGCTGCGCGGCCTGCCGCATTGGTAACCGGTGTCAATCCCGGCTTCAAGAGCCGGCCGGCAGTCCTATCGGGCAGCGGCTACCGATCGCCGCTTGACCAGGACCGACGGAAAAAAGGCATCCTTTTGTCCGCTCTTGCCGGTGAATTCCGAGACCAGCTTCTCGGCCGCCGCCCGGGCCATGGCGACGATCGGCCAGCGTACGGTCGTCAGCGGCGGCCAGATGTGCGCGGCGATCGGGGTGTCGTCGAACCCGATGATCGATAGCTGGTCCGGGATTTCAATCCCTCGCTCCCTGGCCGCGTGGACGACGCCCGCTGCCATTTCGTCGTTGCAGGCGAAGATGGCGGTTGGCCTCGGGCTGCGGTCGAGCAGCTTGCGCCCGGCGTCGAGCCCAGTCTCGAAAGTGTAGTTGCCAGCAGCGACCAGGCTGCGCGGCAGCTCCAGGCCGGCTCTCGTTAATGCATCCTCGAATCCCAGCCGCCGCTCGCGGGCAGAACGGAAGCCGTCGGGACCTTCGACCAGCCCGATCAGGCGATGACCGTTGTCGGCCAGATGCTCGACCGCCTCGCGCACCGCCTCGCGATCGTTCGAAGCGACCATGTGGCTGGGTTCGTCGAGCTCGGCCGAGCCGATCCGAACATAGCGGCAGTCGAGCTCGTCGCACAGCCGGGCAAGCGCATCATTCTCCGAAATTGGTGGCAGGATCACGATGCCGTAAAGCCGCTGCCGTTCGAGGAAGGCGCGGACCTCGTCGAGCATCCGCGGCGAGTTGCGGTCGACCGGGTGCACGATCATCTCGAACTCGGTCCCATGCAGCGCTTCGAGGATGCCCTGCTGCATGTTGAGCACCATCTGGGCGTTGGGATTGTCGTGGATCAGGCCGATCAGGAAGTTGCGGCCGAGTGCCAGCGCGCGCGCTTGCGGGTTGGGCACATAGCCGAGCTCGCGGATCACCTGCTCAACTCGCTCGCGGGTTTCCTCGTTGAGCAGCGGCGATCGATTGATGACCCGGCTGACCGTCTTCTTGGATACATTGGCGAGTCGCGCGACGTCGTTGATCGTCGGTTTAGCCGCCCGGCCAGCCGTCGCTCCTTCGTCCGCCATTGGGGTCCCCTGCAAATCGGCCGTTTGTAACTGCGCTGAAACTGACACCGGTGTCCCGGCGGCGCAAGCGCGGCCCGGCCCGGTTGCCTATGACACCGGTTTCCTTTAGGCTCGCCGAAAAGGATAAGGAGGGGTTTCCGGCGTGGATTCGATCGAGGGGAAGGCTGCGTCCATCGCCAACCGTTTCCTGACGGCGCGGCGCGAGGCGCGAGGACTCGCCGACTATCCCGGGGCATTCCCCGAATCGCTCGAGGAGGCCTATCGGATTCAGGATGCGGCGATCGCGCGGTGGGCCAAGCCGGTCCTTGGCTGGAAAGTCGGCCGCGTCCCGCCGGCGCTGGTTGAGCAGTTCGGCACCGACCGGCTAGCCGGCCCGATCTTCGCCGTCACCATCGATGGCATCGAAAGCGGGATCGCCGACATGCCCGTGTTCGCCAGCGGATTTGCCGCCGGAGAGGCGGAATATCTGTTGCGCATTGGTGCAGCCCCGCCGCCCGGTCAAAGAAAGTTCACGCTCGACGAAGCGGCGAGGCTGATCGATGCAGTCCATGTCGGTATCGAAATCGCCAGCTCGCCGCTCAAGACCATCAACGATCTCGGCCCGATCGCGGTCGTCTCCGACTTCGGCAACAACAACGGCCTGTTGGTCGGACCGCCGATCGATGATTGGCCAGAAAGCCTCTTCGAGCAGTGGCCGGTTGTAACCCTGGTCGACGGCGTGGAGGTTGGCGGCGGAACCGCCTCGGCCTTTCCGGATGGTGCGATGGGCTCGGCCCGCTTCCTGTTCAAGCTGATGGCCGAGCGCGGCATTGCTCTTGAGGCCGGCCAGTGGATTTCGACCGGGGCAGTCACCGGGGTTCACGACGCGAGGCCGGGCTCCGTGGTCGAGGCCTGGTTCGGGGATTGCCACCATCTTGCCTGTCGGCTGGTTGCGGAGAAAGGTCAGTAATGGCGTCTGTATCGAACGAATTGGCCGAAACCGGGAAGCTCAGCGTCGGGCGCGTCCGCTGGGGCATTTGCGCGCTGCTCTTCTTCGCCACCACCATCAACTACATCGACCGGCAGATGCTGAGTGTGCTCAAGCCGACGCTGCAGGGCGAATATGGCTGGACCGAAAGCGACTACGCCAACATCGTCTTCGCCTTTCAGCTCGCCTATGCGATCGGCTACGTCATCTTCGGGCGGCTGATCGACAACCTCGGCGCCCGCGTCGGCTATTCGCTGGCAGCAGCAATCTGGGGCCTGGCCGCGGCGGCCACGTCGATGGCTTCCACCGTCACGCACTTCATGATTGTCCGCTTCGCCCTCGGCATTGGCGAAAGCGGCAATTTTCCCGCCGGCATCAAGGCTGTCGCCGAATGGTTCCCGAAGAAGGAGCGCGCCTTTGCCATCGGCATCTTCAACGCCGGGACCAATATCGGCGCCATCCTCACTCCAATTATCGCCCCTTTCCTAGTGCTGTGGTTTGGCTGGCGTGCCGCCTTCCTGGTCACCGGCGGTTTTGTTCTCGTCTGGCTGGTCTTCTGGTGGACCCTCTATCGCCGGCCGCGCGAGAAGCCGAACCTCAGCCAAGCCGAGCTCGCTTATATCGAGAGCGATCCCGCCGACCCTCCCGGCGATGTCAAATGGCTCCCCTTGCTCAAACACCGCCAGACCTGGGCGTTCGCGCTCGGCAAGTTCATGATCGACCCGATCTGGTTCCTGTTCCTGTTCTGGCTGCCCGACTTCTTTTCGAAGCAGCACGGGCTCGACCTTCTCACCTTCGGCCCGCCGCTGGTGGTCATCTACCTCATTTCCGACGTTGGCAGCATCGCTGGCGGCTGGCTGTCGTCCGCACTGATCAAGCGCGGCTGGAGCATTAACGCCGGGCGCAAGACGGCAATGCTGGTCTGCGCGCTGTGCGTCCCGCCGGTGATGCTTGCGCCGGGAATCGACAATGTCTGGGGGGCCGTGATGCTGATCGGCCTGGCAACCGCCGCACATCAGGGCTTCTCGGCCAACCTCTACACGCTGCCGTCGGACCTGTTCCCCCGCAAAGCCGTCGGGGCAATCATCGGCATTGGCGGCACTTTGGGTGCCATCGGCGGCATGTTCATGGCCAAGTTCACCGGCTGGGTGCTCGACGCCACCGGCAGCTACGTGCCGATGTTCGTCATCGCCGGCTTCGCCTACCTGGCAGCGCTGCTGGTTATCCATTTACTGGTGCCGAAGCTGGAGCCGGCGGAGCTCGGCTAGCAATAGCGGGAAAAGATCATGAGCCTGCACCCGAGGGCAATGGCCGGGCGGATCGGCCAAGGATTGCTCTCCTTCCCGGTCACTCACTTCGATGACCGGTTGTCCTTCGATGAGTCCGCCTACCGAGCACACTGTGCCCGCATGTTGGACCACGATATCGCCGGGCTGTTCGCCGCCGGCGGGACGGGCGAGTTTTTCTCGCTGACGCCGAACGAGGTCAACTCTGTCGTGCGAGCAGCGGTTGCCGAAGTGGGCGGTCGCGTGCCGGTAATCGCCGGATGCGGCTATGGCACGGCCATGGCGGTCGAGCTCGCCGTCGCCGCCGAGCGTAACGGCGCAGACGGGATTCTTTTGCTGCCGCCTTATCTCGTGCAACCCAGCCAGCAGGGACTCGCCGCCCACGTCGAGGCGGTATGCCGCTCAACCGGTCTCGGCGTGATCGTCTACAACCGCGACAATGCAGTGCTCGACGACGAGACGTTGGATCTGCTCTGCGATCGCAATCCAAATCTCGTCGGGTTCAAGGATGGTCTTGGTAGTATTGAGCTGCTGGTGCGAATCCGTGCGCGTCTGGGAGATCGCCTAACTTACATCGGTGGGCTCCCCACCGCTGAGGCGTTCGCGATGCCTTATCTGGCCATCGGCGTGACGACCTATTCGTCGGCGATATTCAATTTCCTTCCAGCGTGGGCCATGCGCTTCTACCAAGCCGCTCGGGCCCAGGACCATGCATTCGTGAAAAGCGAGCTTAGCGAGTTCATATTGCCCTACGTTGACCTACGAAACCGTTCGCCGGGCTATGCGGTTTCGATCGTCAAGGCTGGCATGACCCTCGTCGGCGCTTCGGCCGGAGCGGTCCGCCCACCGCTGATTGACCTTAGCCACCATGAACTAACCAAACTCCGCTCCGTCATTGCTGATCGGAAATAGGGTCGGCCTCTTTTTTCCATTGCGATATTTGGCTGTCCCAATCTTCAGATACATTCGAGGCGTGAGCATAGACCCGCAGGCGGCATGAGTTGCACCGAGCCGGAATTGCTCCCTCGCGGTCCCTGTTGCAGCCGAGAAGCGGCGCATTCCGAGGAAATTAGCGAGCCGAAACGGCGAGCATTTGCAATGATCTCAGTCTTTGGCGGAGCGGGAGGCTGCCGAACTCCTAAGGGAAAATGCCGCCAACTTGGATTTGTTACCCCATTTCTTCCCCCACTGCCCGGTAATTCCAGGTTCTACGGACACAAGAGGATTCGAACAAAAGACTTCTGTAACAATAGGGACATTAGCCCACGTTGGGGCTAGCAATCACAAAGCAAGAACCGTCGCGGGGCGGGGCTGGAGTTGCGAGGCCGCTACTCTGCTTGAATTGAGTAACTAACGCTTACTGGATCAGCCGCCGTTATCGTGACCGTAACGCCCTCAAACGGGAGCGGGTGCCCAATTGGGGCAAGGAAGTCGACAAGGCTGGGTGCTGACACACTGACATTGGCCGGCCGAGGCGGTATGTAGGTGCCAGGGCCGCTCACGTTGGTGGTGGCCATAAACGGCACTGTCCCAACCGTGCCGGTCGTTGTCGCTGTTGAGTTGTTGGGAATGTAGATTCCGCTTCGGCTCAACGTGGTCTCGTCGTTATAGACAGCCACATCGACGCGGCGAATAGCGACCTGTCCATTCTGTACGCCCATGAACCGCAGCTCGGAAAAGCCTTCATAGGTCTTGCGGCCAAAGACGTCTGACTTACCGAACGCGTTCTCCAGGTTGCGCTTGCGATCAACGTGAACGATGACGCCTCCGACGCCGACCCGCAGCGATTGGCCGACCGGCTGGGAAACGTAGGGTTTGCTCTGAATCGGAGCGCATGCGGCTAGCGAAGCGGCCAAAAGAGCTGCCACTACCAACTTGATATTCATATCCATCCCCCTCGATTGATTGCTTAATGGTCGGCGTCATTCGCAGCCAACTCCGTCACCATCCCGGTCGAGATGCCGACCGTAGCCCGGCTCCCCTGACCGCACCGGTGCGGCTCCAGCCGCTCTAGCTTGGGAGCAGTTAGCGAACTCGCGCCGATCGTCGGATGAGACTGCGCGCAATGCTCGGGACGCGGAAGCCGATGGGCCACGATGGCAATGATAGCCGCCGGTCTTTCGATTGTTGTGGCAGCCTTCGGCATTGAGGCCGCCAGGGTGGGCGCTTGCAGCTTCAGGCCGCGAGCAGCCCGCCCACAGCACTAGGAACGACAGCGTCAACAGGAACCAGCGCATGATTGCCCCCTTGCGCGATTCGGCTTGTGTGATCCTCGCCCTTATTTAATTTCTGTCAAATCCCAGAGGGCGTCACACTTGGCACTTGCCGATGTTCTCTTTCCGTTCCAGTTCACTAAAATGCGCCGACTCAGCCGCCAGGAGATCGAGACTAGGATAGCCGTCAAGCTCGCTACGGCGGACAAGGTTGTTCAACAGCGGCTGCGTTCGAAGGTCACCACTGATCGGGATTGGGCGCGTCACGAGCTGGCAAAGGCGATTGCCGGCCAATTCGACAATGACAGTTCGATGGTGATTGCCACCGAGTTCGTCGGGCTGGCCCCTCACCAACGGCCTGGCAAATGGGGTGTTGATGAGCCGCCGCCATGCTAAAGTCGCACGCATGAGCGAGGAAGTGAAGCCGCCTCTGGGCTTAGTATCTGAGCGAACCGAGCATGAAATTGAGCGCGACTGGGCCTTGCGGTCCATCCACTGGCCGACCCGTGAATTCGTCGCCAATCTCTTCCGGGTCATACGCGGGGCGGGTCGACCCTACGCTCTTATCTCGCAGATGTTCGAGCTGACCAAGGTGCTTGCAGAAGCGCATGAGAAGGCAAGCGCCTGGGATGTAAACCAAGCCTTCGAAGAAGTGCTGAATGACGCACTACCAGACTGGGATTGGGATGACGAGGACAGGGGTAGCCTGTACACGACCATGAAGGGCGCGCTTCAGCTCATCGCCTCAAACTTGCTTCATCAGTCGACACAGCAGGCAGCTGGGCGCTCTGAGATGTATGAGGGCATCAACCGCATCATCAATCGCCGGGAGGAGCGGAGGAGGCAGCACGAGGAGGAGCACCGCGAATACATGCGCTCGCTTCGGTCGACCCCTAAGAAGCGCAAAGCGGTGAAGCGCACAGTCGCGCCAAAAATTCCCAGCCCAAAGCCTGTTGCACCGCCTCCGAAGCCAGAGCCAGTTCCAGACCCGCAGTTGCTGACAACGGTGGAAATCATGCGGATCAATCGCCAGCGATTGGCCGAGGGCAAGGATCCCATCTAGGCCGCGGTCAGCGTCTCACCCAAGGATCGGACGTGCGCCGAACAACCATATCGGCCGGATAGGGTTGGCACAGCAGCTTGGCCGCATCAGGTGGCCCGTCCAGCCAATCGTCCCAAGTCTCAGGCTGGAGGATAACGGGCATTCGATCGTGTACACCCTGAACGTGAGCGCAGGCGTCCGTCATAATCATTGAGTAGGCCGGACCCCATTCAGGGCTGTCGCGCCAGATGCCAGCGACCGCGAACAATTCTTCATTGGGCAGCGAGAACCAGGTTCGCGTCTTTGCGCCTTTCTCGCCCTCCGCTTCGCAGAACTCCGTCACGGGGATCAGGCATCGGCGCTCCTGGAAGCTATATTTCCACATGAAGCTGTCGAGCTTGTCGGTGCGGGCGTTGTTGACGGGCTTGGGCTTGAGCGGCTGTCCGCCCTTACCCTTCAGGGACAGCGGGAAACCCCACGTCATTTGGCGAACACGGTTCTCTGCTACGACGTAGCCGGGATAGCCGGGATAGACGCTCTCGCCGGCGTTGCCTGGAGGATCGGCCGTTGCACCGAACAGCTTGGCGATCTCAGCCGGCCCTTTGGATAGTCGGTAAAGGTTGCACATGCTGCCTTGTACTAGGCGTCTGGGGCAGTCGGCTAGATCACGGAAACCCAGCAGCAAAAACCCGCCGCATGAACGAACGGCGGGCCGAGGAGGCGCTTAGGGTGGCGCTGCCTCACCGAGAGCGCAAAACGCCGCGAGGCAAGGGCCGTTCCCAAGGCTGGTAGCGCCCTCCTAATCAGGAGGACGACATGTCATATGAGGAAGTTAAGCAGTGGGCTCTGACTGGTCAGATCGGCCGTCTAGTAGCTTTGCCCAAAGTTCAGAAGGTTCTGGTCCCTCCGGAAATTCTGGCAGTGGCGGAAGAGTTTTCCGGTTCGTCCGATGTCTTTGGTATTGAGTCATCGAATCTCGAAGAACTCCTTCGAGTCGTTCTTTATCTTGCTGAGGCCAGCTCGCCCCATGAAACTTGAGATCTATGTGAATGCCGTAGGCCTGTTTGATGGCCTCTAGCTCATTCGCAATGATCTCAAGTCGCCTCGCCACTCCGCTTAGGGCCTCGGCAGAAAGAAGAATCTCCGCTCGCTTGTTTTGTCTCTGGAGATGCACTCCGACGGCCCTGTCAGCGTCCACGATCCTTGCGTGTACGATGCTGTCGCGGAGCGACTTAAGCTCTTGAAAATCTGTCTTGCTAAAGATGGATTGCAGGGCCTCTTGAAGGTCGGCAGGCATGCCCCAAACCTTGGCCGCATGCTTCACTAGTTCATATTTCCCATCGATGCCGCCGATGCGAGTGATGATTTCATTTGCATCAAACTTAAGCTGCCAGCCTATCCGGACTAGGTCGTCGATTAGTTTCTCGGCAGCATTGAAGGTCATCGCCACAGCGCCGATCCCCGCAAGCTGCTCCTGGGTGAAGTTGAACAGGACGGGGAAGAAGGTGGCTCCGCCACGCAGTTCCTTTTGGGGCCGTCTCATGCAGCCTTGTAATCAGAGGATCGACAGATTGGGAAGGTCGCGACGGCGGGATGGGTGTTTGCCGAACCGACCGCCGCCGCCGCGCGGTTTGCGTCGCAAGCGAAATCCTACAAATCAATCGCTGATCAGGGTGGCGTTGGGTCGCTGCCGGAGTGTTGAGAATGGCTCTCGGGTTCGCCCTCTGCTACAGCGCCTTCGGAAACGGGGATTGGATCAGCTCCCGGACCTTGGTCATCTTCGGGGGGGGCGCTGTAAAGCTGATCAATGCTAATCGCGTCCTTGGACCAGCTATCTACGAGAACCTGATAGTGCTCGTAATGGTGCCGGTAATAGTACCAGCTCCCATCGTCTTTTTTCTTCCATCGCTCTCTCTGGATGAAGCGCGCGGCAGCGTTCCAGTCGCGCAGAAATGCTCCCTCCATCCACGCCCGATAGATTGCCTCGTCTAGAATGCCCTCGAGAATGCCGATGGAAACCAGCTCGTAGTGGTTAAGGTAGTCGGCAACTGCGCGTCGCTTGGCTTTTGTGTCGGCATCCTGCGGATTGTGGAGGTGCGAGAAGCCGGGGCCGCGTCTTAGGTCGGAAAAAATATCCGCAAGGCCACGATAAAATTCGTTGGATTCAGCCTTCTCGATGAGGTCGAGCGTAGCTCGCTCCCGCGCAACGGCCTTGGTGTTTCGCATGGCTCGCCATGCAATAAGGGCCGAGATGGCTATTAAGGCGGGGGTAATATAAATTCGCCAGTCAGGCGGCTGCACGATGCAAACCACGTGACTGGCGGCGTTGGCCAGCGTGGGACTGTTAAAACAGTCCAATTAGTCCCGAATACCGTCGCGCATCGTCGCCTCCATGTGCCGCATATGTGTGGCTTTATCGCCTTTGAGTCAACAAACAGTTGAATTCCACCGCCCCCGGCGGCGGGCTACTTTTCGATAGCCGCTATCACGAGCGAGGAAACGCAGCAGTCGGCACCGAGTACCCTCTGTCCGAGGCATAGAGCCCCTCATGCCGGGATCAGCGCCAGGGCGAACGTCACCCAGCGGCGCGACTGGCTCAATGTGTGGACAGCAGCAGACTCCGTTCCAGCGGCTGCCCGTTCCTTGCTGAAAAGCATTAGGCCGCCTTCGCCCGTGCCGAAGGGCGCGTAATAATCATATTCCTCGGTCCAGCCAGATGCCGGGGTAGCGGATGCTCCGCTATACGTAGCGCAGAAGTGAAGGACGCGCCGGTTCGCTCCGCTTGTCGTAACCGCCGATCCGGTCATACTCGTGTTGTTGGCGCGAGCCGTGGCGAGTGCTTCGAAAGGATTTCCAGCGGCTACACAGCCCCGCCATACGCTCATTCCGGCCGCCAGTGTGTCCGTGGCTTCGGTAGATACTGCCGTCGTTACCGATACCGAACCGGACTCGCTTCCGTTCAAACGCCTCCAGAAGATGCCGGCTGCGGAGGAAGTGTTAGCCTCGGAAAACAGCGGCACTTGCTCAATCTGAGTAAAGCCATTGGGCACGTTCAAACTATTGTCGTTCAGAGAATCCACGACCAGCGCATGAATGATCGCGATGTCGCCCGCCTGTATCCCCACTGGATAGGCGACGCTCAACGGCCCCTCGGAGTGATCGTATGGCCCACTGAGAGCTTGAAGTGGGGGTGTCGGGCCGACGCCCGCGCTTGCCCCAGGTGCGAACGCGCCGAAGCGCCCAAATCCCTGCCACAACATTAAGCGATCTCCATTGCTTCGCCGTCCCGGCCATCGGCCAGGTTGTGAGTTTCTGCCATTTACCTATCCCTATTGCGCTAGACTGAAGCCCGGAGGGGGCGGAGGAAGGACGAAGCCCGGAGGCGGCGGTGGCGTGGCCTCCTCGCCCTTCTTCGGTTTGCCGAACCCGACCGCCTCCCGCGCCGCTTCGCGTGACGCCTTCTTGAGCTTGGCGACCGTCTTGTGCTTGGCTTCCATGCTCATTGCCCGCCACTCAGGCGACCCAACCAAAGGTTCGAGACTTTGCCGGAGGTTCTGCCCCGCAATGCGCTGGAACTCATTGAACACCGGCCATGGCATCCCGTCGCGCAGCGGCTTGCCAATGCGAGCGCCAATGCGCTGCATCTCTTCCGTGAGCGGGTCGTTGCGATCCGAGGAGGTGGCAAAGGGCGAGAGTACGTCCGGGCCTAGGTAGCCCTCGCGCTTGATCTCCTCGCCCCAGATATTGCGGGCAGGAAGGTTCTCGTCCGACAGGCCGGGGATGCGCTGCTTGATGGCTTCAGGGATCGAGTGCGTTTCGCGGCGCGTCAGGTCAAATGTTTGCGCGAGCTGCGACGATGCGGCCGGCACGGCAAGGCCCGCCGTTTGGTTCTTCACATAGCCCTCACCGTAGCGGGCTGGGTCGCCGATCGCCTCCGATATGTCGGCAAGGCCACTCATCCAAGTTTTGCTCGCCATGTTGTTGATGATCGAGCCCACCAGCAACGTTCCGACCTTCTCGCGCTGGGAATCCGTCATGGCCGACTGTTTCTCAACGTAGTCGGCAACAATGCCGAGCGTGGACGCCAGCGGGTCCATCCGCTCATAACTGACGTATTTGTCGCCAACCTTGATCGAGTAGGGTTGCCAGCCGTTAGCGAGCATCAGCCGGCGCTCGTTATTGTCAGCAGGCCCGCCGCCAGTGACCAGCCCTTGAGCCGCCCACATGGCCGTCAGAGCGCCGAGGCTGGAGCCTAGGCCAACACGAGCAATGGCAAGGTCACGTCGAGCGCCCCCGGCCTTGAAATCATCCCGCACCCGCTGGAGCGCAAAAGCACCCAGAGAGCGTTCGAGGGCATATTTGAACAGGTTGATTGGCGTTCGAATGAACGGGAACACCAGCTTGGTTATGGGTGTGCGGTTGGCGAGATGGACCAGATCCTTGCCGAAGTTGCCAAGCTCGCTCTGAAACGTCTGATACCGGGCGAAGTTATTCGCCAGCTCCAGCATATCGGCTGGCGGATTCCTCACCAGCTCGTCAACGCGGTTGGCGAGGGCGTCACCCTTCAACCCCTCACCACGTGCGCGGCGCAGCGCAATGGCGTTCAACTCAGAGAAGCGAGCCACCGACTTAAAGAACTCATCTTCCGCCTGGAGCATCCGGCCAGGAGTGCGGACGACAGCGCCGAGCGGCCCCTGTATCGGCTCCATCACGTTGGCCTCAATGCGGTTGAAGCCGTCCGAGGTTTCGCCTGTCTTGAACGTGTGCTTGGCCTGCCGGAGTCCAGCCTTCGCGCCGCTAATCATGCCGACCAGGCGCGGCCCCAATTCGGAGGCTAGCACGCGATCTGTCGAACTACGGCGGAATTGCCCAATCATGGCCGCCGAGGCGTGTTCCGGCAGCGAGCCGAGCGCGGTCAGGGTGTTGGAGATGGTATTAACCGCGTGCGTCCGAATACCCGACAGGCGGACGAAGTAGAGCAGTTGAACCGCCTTGTCCTTCCAGTTGGGTTTCGTCGCCAGCTGGATGAAGCGGTTAGCCTGGGCAGGATCTTCGGCCAGGTCGATGATGGCCTGCGCCATATCGTCAATCGAGCCATGCCCGCCCTTGGCTTCGACCAGCCGCTTGATCGCTTCCGCATTGTGCTTGGTGGCCTTGCTGACCATCCGATATTGCGAGAGCGTGCGGCCCGCCTCCGCCCTTGCCCCGCTGGCAAAGTCAGTCAACGCGGACGTGAGGCCGGCCGACCGCAGGAATGCGGCCTTGTCCTCTTCCGAGCCGTTCAGAGCCTTGCGAGCGCGGGCAATCGTATCTTCCAGCGCCGCCACGTTGGCATTGCTGAGCGCATGGGCCTCCGCATGGCTGAGCGGAGCGCCCCGGCGCATCTTCAGGAATTGCTCGGGCGTCATGCCAAGCTGTTCGGCCAGCTCCGCCGTCTTTTCATGGGAGACACGGGCCAGCGAGGGATTGTCACCAATCTTGGCGCGGACTCCGACAAGCGCGCGGGCGATGTCCGCCTCGCTTTCGATCTTGTCGAGCCGGATATTGCCGACCTTATCGAGCGCGGGGAACTCCGCGTCGGCCGCTTCCATTGCGTGCCGCTGCGCTAGCTCTTCCTGATATCGGGCCACTTCCGGCAGATCATCGGGCAGGAACCGACGAGCATGGCCGGCGTGCGTCTCAGCCAGCGCGTCGAGGAAATCATTGACGCTCGGGCGTTCGTGGAACTCGGGGAAGTAGCCCGCCTCCCATGCCGCCTCTGCCATATCATCCAGGCTGTTGCCGTCGTCCCGGACGAGGCCACCTAGGAAGCCTTCGCCTTTGGCAAATTCCAGATCGCGGGGCTTGTTATCAATGCCGAGGTGGCGAAGGTCGCCGCCTTCATCCCTTAGCCCGCCAGCGTTGCGGACGAACCCCACCAGATCAACCGGGCCGCGCTGATAGATTGGGCGAGTGCCGTTGCCGCCGCCGAACTTACGCGTTGCGAGGCTGGCCGTCTCGTCGGGAGCCGAGGCCGCAAACGGCAGCACATCTTCCGGGTTAAGCCCCTTGGCCGCTTCATCGACTTCCAGCATCCGCGAAGCGTCCTCGACACGGAGCATCGAGGTTTCAGGCAGGAAGCCAGGGGGCGGGGGCGGGATGTTGATGTAATCTCGCTGACGCGCGACCAACTCGGGCGGGCCGTCATCCATCCGCATGGCAGCCGAGCCACCGCCCCACGCCGAGCCCTCAGTCAGTCGAACCGAATTGAGATTGCCGGCCAGCGCGGTTGGCAAGCGGAACTCGGACCCGCCATCGTTGACCGCGTAGAGCGGCAAATCCTCTGCCGGCAAGTCGATATATCCGAGATCGCCGCCACGCCCGTTGCGAATTGGCAGGGCAACCCCGGCGAGGTCGGTTGTATAGTTGCGGCCGTTGGTTGCCTTCCACAGCCGCACATGGCCCGCAGGGACGGGCGGAGCGCTTGCTTCCACGTCCGCAGCGGAGTGAAGCGCGCCGCCTTGAGGCTGGAACCGGCTGGCAGGAGTAGGACCAGCAGCTTGCGCCGCATCTTCCACCACCGGGGCCGCCGAATAAGCCGTATCGCGGGCAATCGTAGCGTCGGGGCTGGCCGAGCCGAGGAGCCGATTGCGAGCAGCGCCAATAAGCGCCCCACCTGCATCAATCGCCTTGCCGAGAGTGTAGCCGCCGCCAGCACCAAACGCGGAGCCGACAGCCGCATTGGGCAGCCGCTCAATCAGATTGCCTTCACCGGCACCAAGGCCCGCCGCAAAGCCCTCGACCGCGCCGAGCTTCGCCAGTGCGCCAGGCGTCCGAGCGCCAGCGCCATAAGGCAGGATGATACCGCTGGCGAGCTGACCACCTAGCCGGGCATAAGGATGGTTTCGTTCGTCCGCCGCAATGATTGAGCGGTTCGCGTCCACGTTGGCGTCGTAGATTGCGCCTATCGTGCGGGGATCATTCCAGACGTTCGGCCGGTCCTCGCCCGAAGCACCGATGCCCAGCGTATCGAAGCCCGCGCCCATCTCGTCAATGAAGTTGAACGGGTCAGCAACGCCACGCGCACCAGAGCCGAAAGCGCCGTCAGGGTTGGTTCGGTTGACGTGTTCGTAGCGGATCGAGCGGTTGACCTTGGCACCCTTGGCCAAGGACTCCGCAATCTTGTCCGCGTTGTGAATGTCATAGCCCCACGAGCCGAACAGATCGGTTAGCTGCTGTGCGGTCGGCTTGGCCTTGGCTAGCGCAATGTATTGCTCAATCTGGGGGACTGACAGTTTTTGCCGGACTTCCTGCGGCAGCTCATCGAAGAACCCGCCGACATATTGCGAAGTTTCGCCCGTGCCATCGTCGCCTTCGCCGCTGATCCTGATGCGGACAGCGTTGATAGCCGGACCAATGCCAATGCGGGGCTGCTGTGGCGGCGCAGGGGGAAGCCCTTGGCCTTCAGCCAGGATGCGGTTGATGTTGCTTAGCTCGCGCTCCGGCGTCATCGGCGGCTCAGTGAACAGCGATGCCGGCGCAGGGGCCGAGTTGTGCGGGTGCATTACCGCCTTGATGCGGGCCGCCTCAACGTAGGATTCCGGCACGGTCGTTCCAATGCGCTTAGCATCGGCGGGGCTCATCTTCTGCGCGTAAGGATCGAGCGGCTGTGGCACCGCCTCGACTGGGGAAGGAAGCGGCGCGAACCCAGCCGGGGGAGGCGGAAGCGCAGCATTGGAGCCGGGAAGTTGCAAATGGATATGGGGCTTGCCGGTGCGGCTTTCGTCGATCGCCCGAGCGCCTTTGCCAAACTGGCGAGCGATCGTGTCCGCCTGCTTGTAGAGGTCGCCCCAGCTCTGCCCCTTGGCGGGCGTCAAGTCCCACGCCGAACCCTCAGTGTGCAGGCTACCCGGAACCCCGCCAACGCGCCGGTTATGGGCGGGAGGGCGATAGGCACTGGTAACGTTCGCTCCGGTTGCCCGGATGCTGGCAACCGGATCAACGTCAAAGCCTTCAGGGGGAGGCGGAAGCGTCGGCTCCGCAGGGCGCGACTTGGGGCGGGCCGCGAACATCCCGGTAGGACGTTGCGGCGACCGCTCAGGCACAAAGCCGGGCGGAGGGGGAGGGAGCGCCACGCCTTAAGGAACCGCGACGTATTTGTTTTGCGACTTCGAGAACTGAACGCGGGCCTTGCCGCGCACATAGACCGGGCCAATCAGGTCGCCGGCCGCAGCCTTGCCACCCTTCCCACCCTTGCCCTGATAGCCAGCCGAGCCGCGCACGCGCTCATCGGTCAACTCTTGTCCACGGCGAACGCGGGAATCGGTCATATTCTGGCCGCGCTTGGTGACGCCCGCCCGAACGTCAGTGTTCCGGCGCGACGTCGACAGGCGCTCGTCCTGAAGCTCGTCCCGATAGCCGTGGCGGATGCCTTCCAGCTCCGCCTTGGCTTCAAGCGCCGGGTCGCTCCAGGAGCCCAGCCGGTACTCTTGCACCGCGTCAGCATATTCCGGGGTTCCCTGCGTGAGGCCGCGAGCCCTGGCATATTGCTCGGGTGCACCCGGAACCTGATAGACCGGATTGAACGAGGGGTTGGCAGGGTCGGGGTTGAGGACGCCAAGCGAACCGCCGACTTGCTCGACACGGGGCCGCATCCGCTCCTCGCGCTCAAACTCCACCTTTTGCCGCCAAAGATCGAGCTGGCGGTTATGCGCTTCCTCGGCTTCCCGCTTTCGCATCATGGCCGGCCCGAACTGCGGTTGACCGCCGAAGCCAGCCGCCGCCGCGTCCGCAAGGATGCCGACAATCGTTTTCCAGTCCTTGCCGGGGAACATCCCCTTGTAGGGCTTGGTTTCGGGCATAAGGGCGTTGCGAGCCAGAGCGCTGTTGAGGTCCGGGCCGAACCGTCCTTGAGAGTCACCGTCGAACCCGGCCGCAGGGTCGCCGCCCGACAGCGACAATGCGCCCTCAGGGTTGCCCATCGACCCGCCGCCAAAGCGCGGTTGCTGCGGTGTCACCCCGCCGGCGAACATGCCAGGGCGGGGCGTTGGGGGAGGGCCGACGGGGCCATCCAACTGTTGTGGAAAGTTCAGACCCCCGGCAGCGGGATTGGCCGGGAGAGGCAGGTTAGCGCCGCCACCGGAGGCCTGACTTGCTAGGGCCAGAAGATGCGCGATCGACGAAGGACCGCCAGCCCCAAAAGCGTTATTGCCGAACATTGATTAGTTACCCCTCCCCCGCCGGAGCTGTCGCTTCGGCTTCCATCTTTTCCCGAAATTCCTTGGCTGCCGTCAGTGTCGCAGGCGGCAGGATCGCAATCGTTTCATTGAGCAGGACCGCCGCTTCTTCGTCCCCTGCGTCGGCGCGGTCGTTCAGGCCCTTGAGCAGCGAGGCAGCCGCCGCCATGTCCCCGTCTTTGGCGAGGTCGAACAACAGGGCCGCCGCGTTCCACCAGATGTCATCGGCCCGAACCGGGTTGTAGGGCAGCATATCGGCGCTGCGGGCCAGCATGACTTGAGCGAGGGTAAAGCGGGCGGTGGGGGTGCCGCTAGTCGCCGCCAGCCCCGCGAAGCACTCGGCGACGATCAGCGCCTCGCCCCGAGGGATCGCATCATTCGGCCCCATTATGATCGTTGCGAGGAAAGTCAGGGCGCTAGTGTCCCCCGCCGCCATACGGAGCAATAGCTGTTCCGGCCCTTCGACTTGTTCCGGGTCCATTGCCGCCCTTCCCAAACGCAAAAAGGCCGGGGGCAAACGCTCCCAGCCTCAGTTGAAATTAGAACTGCAATTATATAGCAAAAACGCGATTCTGTCAATCGCGATGGAGAGGCCGCGCTATCATATTTCGGCAGGCGGCGCAACACTGCCACACCCCCTTTTTAGGGCCTGACAAAATCAGCGGTGAATGAGCCTGGCGCTAGCCGCGCACCCAGAAGGCGAGTAGTATGGCCGCGCCGAGCAGCGCAAAGCACGCGGCAGTCATGCTGGCAGCCTCGCGGAAATCCTCAGTTGTCGGTTTCAGATCAACGCCGCCAACGTTTTTGCCATAGGCAATCCGCCACCACAGCCCCGCTGTCCCAAGGAAGAATATGCCCGCGAGGAAGAGCGGAACTACCCAGACTAGATCCTCTTGCCCGCGATACATGCCGGCAGCTTACCACAGGCACGGAATCCAGCGCCAGCCATGCGCGGCGGGGTAAGAAATGGGGGAAGAAACCGGGCGAGCGCGACTTTACCGAGAGAGGTTAGGCAGCCTGCGCGTCCGCCAACGCTTATCGACAAGCTTTGGCGACCCGCCCGCCGTTGTCCCACTTGGCGACGTATTCGGCATAGCTGCGCCGCATCTGCCAGCAGGCCAGGTTGGTTGACCCCGCCCAAGCCGCAACCAGCGTTCGTCCATAGCGATCGACCCCGACGCGCTCATAACGAAATGGACCAAGACGGATGCCGGCCGCTAGGCTTTGCTTGGCAGCTTGGCCGTTGCCTTCGACACACTGCCGATCGCGAGGGCAAGCGCCCAGCTCGGGCGCGTCAATGCCGAGCAGCCGCAGGCGCTCCGCGCCGCAGCGCAGGCTATCGCCATCGACCACGACAACGGCAGGGCATTCAATCACCAGGGCAGTTTAGAACTGCCGGAAATCCATTGGGCAATGTGCATTGACGGGCCGATCAACGCCAAATCGTTTTGGGCCAGATTACCAACGTGCTCGCGGATCACATCGTTATCCAATGTGCCATGATCCTTCAAAGTGCGAAGGGTTGCGGCAATCGCGATCAAGCGGGCGTCTTCGTCAATATGTGACCACGGGTCTACAATGGGCATTGTCGAGCCTCCTAGATGCGACCGAGCTCCCGAAGGCTACTCGACTTGCTCCAAGCTGCAAGCGATCAATGGATAGGGTTGAGCAGGACGCCTATCTTGCCGTCTATATCGGCAAACATGGCACCGCCAGCCACCAGCGCCTTAGCCATCTCCAAGACAGTTTCCGGCTTCATCGGCTCGCCAGCTTCAAACCGCATGACGGAGCGGACGGAAACGCCCGACTGCTCAGCCAACTCTTGAGCAGTCCAGCCAAGGCCAGCGCGAGCCATTTTGCATTGCCTCAAATCCATGCTGGCAGAAATAATGCAACAATGTGCTTGACGCAAGAGCAATTCCCTGTCACTTTTTATGACAGCTAGTTAAGGGGACTAGCGGCCCGGAACGACGTTGGAGCGCCGAACCGGGCCTCACCTAACGAAGGGATTATCTTCGTCATGGCTACCAAACCAAATACCGTATTTCTCGACACCCTCAAAGCGGCTCCGGCCCCCTTGGGGATTTTCGAGGTTGAGAAGGGCGACCCGGACAGCGCCTTGCTGGCAGCATGGAATAAGCGCCAGCATATCTTGTCGGAAATTGAGGCCATTGGCCGCTTTTACGACGCGGATGACAACTGCCCCGAGAAGATGGTTGTTTTCGATGCGCTGGAAAGCACCATTCCGAAAATGCCCGCGCTAACAGCGAGGGGTTTGCTGGCGAAGCTGTGGGTCACACTCGCCCACTACGGCGGCTTCGTGACGGACGAGGAAACGCGGGCCGAGAGCGACACGATCCGCCGCGCTGACTTCGATGCAGTCGAGGCGTTCGAAGATCGGCTGGACTTCGAGCAGGGAGCGCTGTTCCGCGCCATCCGTGACCTTCGCTACTGGCTGCAATTCGAGCAGGTTGGATACCTGCCTCAGCGGAAGCTTGAACAGTGAGCGCCTGGGTTCACAAGGGAGGGGCTTCGGCCTCTCCCGACCGCTTCGCCCCGATCGATTGGCTGGCGCTGGCAATCTTCCTTGCCCCCGTCGCCATCGCGGTCGTTCACTCAATCGCAGGGGGGTTGTGATGCGACACTTCACCACAGCGCCCCCAAGCGCCGCCCGAGGCTTGGACTTGTTCGCAGCCGCTTGGCTTGAACGGTTCACAGGCCACGGAGGCAGCGTAGTTATCGAAGCGGATGGACGCGCCATGTATTGGCAAGCCATCGATCCAGACCAAGCGCCCGGTTACCAGCCGCCGCCCGAGGATTGGACCGAGGAGCAGAAGCGCAGCCGCTACGAGATCGATCGTTGGATGTTCCTAGGACGCCAACGCGAGCTTGAGGCGCTTCTAGACCTAGTGCCGGGAGCCAGAGAGGCGGTCAAAGCCCATGCCAAGGCTTTTGCCACCCACGCCTATTCGGACGGAACGAGGGCTTACACATGACCCGCGAACCCAGGCCCCTGCCGGTCAGGCTCGCCCCGTGGCTTACGCTGGCGATCATCATGGGGATTGTTAACTTGCTCGAATAATCCCCCCGGCTCCGAGCAAGGGGAGGGGCTGGCGCTAGCGCGCTAGCCCCTTTTCTAATGACCGCTTTCCGCCCCTACCAGCCACAAGGCGCAAATTCCGAGGTGGCCACACAAGTTGTTGCGACAACGAATCTTTAAGCCACTTTCGCCACACCGGTTCGACAAACTGACGTGGGGACGGGCGTGGCAACGAAGTTCAGCTTGGATGGTGGCATGATCCCGCGGACTGTGAAGCGCATGTTCGAGCACCGGGCAGAGCCCCGTATCGAACCGGACGTGGATCATGCGGTGCTCGAGCATCGCGGTGGGCGGCACCCGGTCCGATTGCTCAACCTTTCCTGTTCAGGAGCTATGGTGACCTTTGAGACGACGCCCCATATCGGGGAGCGGGTTCAGCTCGAGCTGCTCGGCCGTGAGCCGGTTAAGGGTTTCGTCCGTTGGGTGCGGGATGACCGAATGGGCGTTAATTTCGAAGTGCCGCTGACCTAGGAATGCGATCGGTGCGATGCTGGCTGACGCGGCCGACTGGACGAAGCGATGGGCATCGCCGACTGTGTCCCGGAAATCACACCATCAGCAAAGTTCAATCGGCGCGGAACCCAGCGTTGCGCCGGCGATTCTGGCTGCACCGGGGGAGGGTGACGGCGAAGGTCTGCCGTGTGGCGCGACCGACAGAACATGCAAACCCGTTCCGCGTCTTGCGTTTGGCTATTTCAATCTGGATGAGTGCCGAATGACCGAAGATGGGGGACGTAATGATGAGCTGGAAAGCGCAAATGCCCAACTCAATGCGAGCTTAAAACATTGCCGTGAGCTGGTCTCGCAGTTCCGATCCAAACTAATTGCGAACCAGGACGAGCCGCCCGTCGAGGGCTTTTCCGCGAAAGATGGAAAGAACCCCGTTGAGGGCACTCGTCCGCAAAGCTAATTGTAGCAGGGTGTATGCGTATTTCCGATGATTCCGAAGATTACTACCGCCTGCGCGCAGCCCATGAGCTGAAGCTGGCCGAGAGGGCTGCGTCGCCGGGCGCGCGCGACATCCACATTGAATCTGCTGAAAGGTACCGCAGATTGGCGGTCGCAGCGGCTTCACGTCAGTCAAGATCGACTGCGGAACCCCAGCACTTCGCCACCGAATAGCATGCCTCCTGGCATGCGGCTTGGCCGGAAACCTTAACTGCCCCCGTTGTCAGGGCTTCCGGCCAAGTTTTTCCACCCTTACCGGCCACAATCGGCCCAAAGCCGACATAAGCGTCCAGTTCCATAGCGAGTGCAGCGCATGCGAGCCGCTGCCACAAGATCAGCTAGCCTATTGCAACTTAAGAGTGACCGAATAAGCTCCTCTTAATCAGGGGGAGTTGCGTACGATGAAACCGTTTGCGTTTTGGCTGCTCATTCTGTCGTTCGTGGGCCTTTCCACCTCCGTTTACGCGCAGTCGGACCCGGGCGGTTGGAGCAGCTTGGTCAACGCCATCGGCTCAACTGACGTCGACAAGGCGTCTACACTGAACAGTCGTGAATTCACTCTCGTGAAGCCAGGCATCCCAGCTGGCGACACGCTTCAAGTGACGCCTGTAGAAGCCTTCCAGGTCCAGCGAAGCGGCGACACATACAAGGTGCGGATCACAGATGCGAGCAAGCTCCTCGAGAGCGTGGGTCCCCTGCTGCGCCGCTTCAGGAGGATCGGCTGGCGGTCCACTGCAGAAGCGACGAGCGACTTCGACCTATCGCTTGCCGGCGTTTCCAGGTGCACCAGCAAATTCACATTTAGGCAGGTGGGCGGTGCCGAGCTAGACCTTTCGCAGGCTGTGGCTGCCTACAAGACGGAGTTCCTCTTCTCGAACCCTGCTGCGATCTCACAACATCAGGTAGAAGGTCGCGGGCTCACCGTTGATCGAGCGCCAGGCGATAATCGCCCAGTGACTTTGGCTCTCCAGCTTTCACTCAGTGGCGAAGTGGTAGGGCGTACCGACCCCATCCCGGTTCCTTTTTGCGCAGCTAGGTCGGAAGGCCCAACAAGTGCTGATTGGCAGCCGCGCACGCCGGGGCAGTGCATGGTGGTTCTGCGTCAACGGGATAAGACAGAGTGCGACACCTGCGGCGCTGTTACCGTCAACTTCGACGAAGAGTACGTGAACAGTTGCTCGCGACCGGTCAGGTGTACGATGCGCTGGGAGCTGCGCTACGCAACCTCAAAGGCGGATTACGACGCTGGCGCATCAGATGTGAAGCGGTACGAGATCCGAACAATTACATTCCGCCCCAACCAGCCTCGGAATGAGAAGGTGAAACTCGCTGAGCCGTCATCCCATTCTCACGGATATTGGTGGACAACTCCGATCACGCCTGCCGGCGCATATCCGGGCTTTCAGAACAACTACTACGCTTGTGAGTGGGCCGACTAGCACGTTCTCCTCAGACGCCGCATATCACTGACTCCAGCAGGGCAAACGTAGACGGCAAAAAATGCGGACTCCGCCAATTCAGTCGAGCCGCAACACTTCCTCAATCAACGCAATGCGAAACAGCAGGCCGAGACGTTCACGCGGGCACGGCTCCGTCCCAAGCCTAGCCTTCATCGCGGGCAATCGACGCTTCAGGCTATCCAGATCGACGGAGCGCGTCATTCCGGCACCCGATAGCCCGCCCTTGTGCGGCACCATGCGGCTATCTCCCGAGTCTGCCTAATGCGGGCGGACAGCAGCTTGCGTTCTCGCCTGTTCTTGGCAGCATCGCGCAGCGGAATTAGCTCCATCAGTGAGGCAAGGGCCTTCTGCTCGACTTCATAGGGGCCAGAGCGCCCCTCGATCGCATCGATAAGATCCACTAGACTTCCTCCCGTATCGCCTTGAGCGTAGCCGACGCTTGCCGGCGCAGCTCGATCATTTCAGCGGTGAAGCCCCCATGCCGGAACATGCCGTTAGCTTCTCCCTTCTGTCCCCCGCTTCCCTTGGCCCCGCCGTGGCACCGGCAGACACGCTTTCCCCGCATGGCTGCGGCCTGGCAGGAGGTGCCCCGCTTCGTCCGGGCTTGGCAGCGTGGCGCATTGAACAATCGCGCCTCTCTCGGTTCCTTGAGCCTGTCCGCCATTTATCGGGCTACCCCCTGTCTCGTAATGGATATGCTGATGGTGATGATGGTGCGTTTCGACCGTGATCGTCTGCTTTGACTTGCGGGCTTTGCCTTGCAGCTTTTGCAGGGCCAGCATTCCCTCAGCGTAAGCCTTGGTGCATCGGGCGATTGTCGCCGCTGTTCGAGCATCGCCCATCGAGTAGGAGCTGATCCCGGCCGCGAGCTTCATAGTGTTGAAGTGCAGCGCCACGAGCTGCGCGGCCAATGCCGCCTGAGCCACCGTCTTGGGCTTCATGCTCTGGATCATGCCGAACATGGCGCGGGTGTCCTCTTGGTTGCCGCGCCAGCAGCCCTTCTTTTCGTCCCAACGATCCGGCACCAGCTGTTGAAGTTGGCCAATGAACATATCGACGACCGCCGCTTGCCGCGTCCCGAGCATGGTGAAGAACAACGCCCACCAGCGGTCCTTGTCCGGGCGGTTGTCGTATGGCGCTTCCCGTTCAGGATTGCGCGGTTCATGGCTTGAGCCAAGCTCAATATCCGGCACGAACGGCATGTCGTGCAGGGAGGCCGCCGCTCTATCGGCTAGGGGCCGAAGATCGGCGCGCATTGAACGACGAGGACGCTTAGCCTTGGGCTTGGCAGGCTTAGGCACTAGGCGGCTTCACCGGCAGACCCGGAACCTTGACCCAGTGCGTCGGCTTCATCTTCCAGGGCTGCTTGTTCATTCGCAGCCATTCGCCGTTGAGGTAGAACGCAGCAGACGCGCGACCCTGCTTGAGCGGCGTTCCGTGATCGACGTAGTAAAGCCCATCAACATCCGGCTTCATGGAAATCGGCCGCCGCTCTGCCTCACCGAAATAGGGGACTTGGTAGCGCATGACCCATTCGCGCCCTTCCAGATCGGCATCCGTAATGGGTTGGCCTTGCGGCTTGTCCCATGCGTCAATCTCTAGTGTCGCAGCCATCAGTCCCAGCCCTCCTCATCACCTTCCCAGCGCGGCAGATCGTCGGGCAGCTCATCCTCTGGACGAGCGCAGTCCTCCCGGTGATCGACTTCCCGAAGCAGCCGCTCGATCCAGTCATCTTCATCCACGATCAGGCGGCGCGATCGAGGCCGGCGACCATCAGCCGCAGATGCTCCGCCCTGCCGGATTCTGTGATGCGCCAAACACAATGCGTTCGGCCCTTGCCCATCTTGAGACGTTCGCCAGTGTCGGCGACCAGCCCATAATCGACCAGCTCAGCGCGCCTCGTCCGATAGGTGGACGTATGCGTGTCGAAATGCTCATTCATGGCCGGATCGGTGAAGCCTTGCGAGCCGCGGCTAAAGGCATAGGCCAGCACTATTGCCTGCAATTCGCGGAGGCTTGGCGTCACATCGGCCGCCGCCGCGTGTGAAGTGTCGGGATCGCAGCGCCGGGCATGGGCTGCGGCGTTGTCGTTACCAAAGAGGTCGCGTTCGTTCAGCATGGCAAATGCTCCAGGTTAGGCCATTCCGTCCCAGCTATGGGCGGGCGGCTCTGTCTTGAGGGGCGGCGGCATGCGGCCTTCCGCGATCATGTCGGCGCGAGACTTGGGCGGTTCCGGCTGGAGATAGCCCGCCAGCTTTTCCCCATAGGAACTAGGCAACCCGTATTCCTTGAGGATCGCCGCCGCCTGTTCAGGGGTACAGACGGGCTCAGGTGGCGGCGGCGCGGAAGAAGCCCACGCCGTTGCGGGGTCTTGCCATTCGGGGATTTCCATCCCCTCCTCGATTAGCATGGCGAGCCTGCGGAGGCGGGCCGCGTGAGATTCCTTGCGGCGGAGCGAGGCCGAAGCCTTTTCGCGTATCTCGCCCACCGAGGGCACGAACACGCGGCCCGGCTCCTTCACGCATTCATCGATTGCGTCGAACAAGACGCTTTGCGGAAGATCCGCCAGCAGCCTCGCCGTTTCGTGCAGCCAGGCCCGAACCTGGTCACTGTCCTTGCCGTTCGCCATGCTCATTCCCAGCATGGTCAGCCGGTCAATCAGGGGTTGCCGCTCGACTGGCAGCAGCGCCGCAGCCGCCTTGTCGGCGATCGCGGGGATGGCCTCTAAGAAGCCTTCATTCCGAGCCCTCGAAAGCGCCCGAAGTTGGTCACGGTGATCATAGGAATAATCGCTGCTGAAGCTGCTGAGTCCGACGTTCAGCCCGAGCGCCTTAACGATGCGCTCCGGCACCTCATAGTTGGCCGGCGCTAAGCTGTTCGCGCGCGTCGAGCCACGGGCTGCGCTGTTGTCCACTGCCAGAGCTAGAGAATTGCTTGTCATAGTTGCCCTCGTAGAGCTTGAGAAATTTTGTGGGTGTGGTGACGAAATCCGTTGTGAACCACGGGGGAGGGTCGGGACCGCCAAGCAGCGGCGAATTCGCCGCCCTCTGGAGAGCAGCAATCCAGCCCTCCATGCCGTAGTCTTTTAGGATTTTGCTGAGGCCCGACTTGCGGGCAGGGGTCAGCTTAGGGTCTTGCTTGATCCAGCCTTTAAGCTTGCCAATCTGCTTCCAGGCATCCCAAGCTTCCGAATAGGGCAATGCTGGAGCGCGGGGCGTTAGCCCCCTCTCTTCTCCATCCATTGTTTGAAATTCATTGCCCTTGTTTAGCCCTTCTTTCTGTTGTGCGTCGTCGCTGCGTCCTAGCTGCGTCCTAGCTGCGTCCTCTGCTGCGCCCTCCGGTGAGCCGGCAAGCTTAGCGGGAGCTTGAAAACGTTCGTAGTTGCAGACAGTTAGGACGTTGGCGACGTGTGCCCCTCGGTGCGTCGGTCGCCGCGTCCATTTTCCGCGCCGCTCCATCCGTTCGATGAAGCCACGAACGCGCTTCTCACCCCACTTGAAGGCGGCAGCCATCTTGCGGTTCGACGTGACGAACTCGCCCCGCTCGACTTGGAATTGCTGCCCGTTGAACCATTGAGTGTGCGCGGTGTGAGCGGCCTGCTCGATGCTCCAGGCGAAGGCTTCGCGCTCGGTGAACGGCTCCGGCTGGAAGTCCGGCGAGGCCATCCAGCCGCGATGCATGAGGAACCAGCCGCTCATAGGCGACCCCGGCCTTTGGGCGTGCCGATCCCCGACAGCCGCCCCATCTCGCGGCCAATGGCGTTCCGCAGCCGGCGCTTGCCGTTATAGGCGTCCTTCGCCAGCGCTTCAGCGGCCAGCCGAGCGAACAGCCCTTGAGCGTAGCGCATGACTCCAGGGCTTTCGGGGTTCAGAAACTCCCGCTGGACATTGCCCCAGCCCCACGGCTTGCGAGACACGTCCACCCAGGCGCTTCCGCCATGATAGGTGACGACCACGCGGGGCGTTCCGATGCTCGCCAGAGCTTCGTCATCCTTTAAGATGAGTTGCCGGGGCGGCTCGATGTTCACCGGGCCGCTCATCTGGCAACTCCCGAACGGGCTTGCCGGTGAGCCGCTTTCGCCCTATTTCCAGTTTCGTCAGCGCCTAGGAATGTTGACGAACCGCAGGGCCGTGATTCTCCTATGAGGTCACGGCTTTTTGACTCCGGAGGCGGTGCCTCCCGATCTTGAAATTCCATTGCTGTGTTGCCCCTCCCAAGGCCAAATCAAAGCAGCGGCTAGGCCGCGAGCGGCGCGCCTATGAGTGCCTTGATTGAGTCCATTGTGATGAGGGTGCGGCCACCGACTTTGCGCCGCTCAAGCGAGCCCTTGTCGATTAGCCGATACAAGGTAGCGGTTGATAGATCGCCAAGGTGGCGTTTGGCCTCCTTGACGGAAACGGCCAGTGGTTCGGTCATTCCATTCCTCCCAATGAGACATGTTTGCTCATGGGAAGGAATGATAAGGGTTTCGGCGCTTGCTCTCTAAAGCGGCCAATCGGGAATTATTCCGGGCGCGAATTCCACCTTATCGTTTTTGTGCCTTCGGCTGCCTTCCTTCACCACTTCGCGCAAGTTGGGCGTCACGCGCTCCCCGAAGGCAACCGAAACGATCCGCTGATAGAAATCCGGCCAAGGGCCAAGTGACTTCGACATCGGCCAATCGTCCACCCTCGCCTTCCGATCATAGGCCAACTCGAAAACAGGTGAGAGATAATGGGCGCGTTCAACCCTGAGTCTATGCCTTTCGGCATTGCGCCACGGGCCGCGTTGCGGCTCCATGTCATTCGCGGCCTTGGTCAGAAAGCTAGCGAGGCGGTCGAGATACGCGAGGTTGGAAACCAGGCTAGAATATTCCGAGTTTGCACTGGCAAAATCTGACTCCTCTCCTTCCCATCGGCGCACAGCGGCCCACCAAAGCGCATCATCGACGGCGGGGGACCGTTCTGCAATGTCCTTCCACAAGTCGCCGGCACGCTTCGCCAGATCGGCGAGATCATCGCGCGTTTCCGCGTTTGATTGCCGCTCCGGGCCTTCCTCCACATTCTTAAGAGTGCAGTAGAGCGCGCCTTGGACAGCGCGGGCGATCCACCACGTCGGGGCGACGGGCTCTAGCTCGAACCCCTCTAGCGCCTCGCCAACCACCGCCTCAGTAATACGCGCAACGGTCGGTTCGCTGAGCATGAGCTGAATGACAAGATCATCCGCGATGCGTTCCATCAGGCCCGGCGCTCCGCCAAAGAGATTAGATTGTCTGGCCCTTCGACATAATCAGCCCAGGCGGGCATGAGCCTGTCGCGGCGCTGTTGAAAATAGGTTGTTCGCCTGTAAGCGGCGTCAACCTTGTCGGGCAGCTTGTGGCCGAGCGCCTTGTCCACCCACGCGTCGGGCTGACCTGTTTCAGCGCCCCAATCGGTGAAGGACGAGCGGAAGCCGTGAACGGTGTAATCGTCGCCCCCGGCCACGCGCAGCGCCTTTGCCATTGTGGCATCGCTCATCATCTTCCCCTTCATGCCGGGGAACACAAAATCGTCGGGCTTGTGGTCGGTGACTTCCCGAACCGCCTTGAGGATCGACAGGGCGGCAGGAGGAAGCGGGACCAAATGCGGCTTGTCGGTTTTTACGTTGAGCGGCGGCACCAGCCATTCAGCCGCTTCCATATCAATGTCACGCCACTTGGCCTTTCGGATTTCGCCCGATCGAGCGGTTGTCAGAATGAGAAATTGAAGCGCCCATTTGCCAATAGAGGGATCGCCCTCGTTTAGTTTCCGCCAGAACGCGGGGATCTTGTCCCACGGCATCGAGGCGAAGTTGCCACCTCGCTTTTGCTTGAGTGCCTTTAGGAGCTGATTGAGCGCTCGCATTGGTGCATCGGCAGGACGCCAGCCCTTCGCGTGCGAAAAGTCGAGAACCGCGCCGATACGCTGCTTTACGCGGCGCGCAGTTTCCGGCTTCTCCAGCCAGATCGGAACGAGCGCCTTAAACACATCATCGGCGCTAATCACATCGACCGGGACTTTGCCGAGCAGGGGATAGGCATAGGCTTCCAAGGTGGACAGCCATTGCACCTGGTGCTTTCCGTTGCGCCAAGCCTGCTTAGCGTTGGCGTGATAGGTTTCCGCTGCCTCTTTGAGTGTCGGGACTTCCTCTTCCTCAGCGCCCCAAAGGGTGACGGGGTTAATTCCCGACTTGGCAATGGCCCGGCCGAGCCTCGCCTTTTCTCGCGCCTCTGTGAGCGTCAGTTGTTTGCGCTTCTCAACCGGCACGGAATCATCACTAACCTTCTCGACCACCGCCGAGCCGATCCCGAAATCCCTACGATGCCCTTTGAGTTGGACCCGCAGCACCCAGCTTTTTGACCGGGAGGGCTTCACCAGCAGATAAAGCCCGCCGCCGTCCGAGTGGCGTCCTGGCTTGGCGTTCTTAACTTGGTTGACTGTTAGAGGCACGGCGCGGCTCCCCCATCTGTTACCCCATTATGGCTGCGCTGTGGTGAGAAGGCAAGAGCAGGGATGCGAAACATGACAGGAACAAATGCGCGATTCCCTTCACGCCCCTGATATGCTCTGCAATGCCGTGAGAAAGGTTGCTGGCGGAGCGGGAGGGATTCGAACCCTCGATACGGTTTTGCCGTATACTCACTTTCCAGGCGAGCGCCTTCGACCACTCGGCCACCGCTCCGCAATTGCCTGGAGGCGAGTGCATCTAGTGAGGGTCGCCGGGAGCGACAAGCTGCGCGCACGCCCTCGGGC
>JALYNQ010000093.1 GCA_030773115.1 Pseudomonadota bacterium | reverse complement strand
CCACTTATGCCCGGTCCACCAGCGCCAGATCAGGATCGACAGAAGATAACCGATCGCGCCCGAGGCGATGGCGATGAGGAACAGGCCCGAGACCAAAGCCGGCGCGGCGTCGGAGAACAGCCAGGCGAGCCACTCGCCGATTCCGGCGCCGCGCCCGCGCAGCGCCTGGAAGGAGGCGAGGTCGGCGTGGAAGCCCAGCCGGTTGCCGACCCAGATAGCCGCCATCAGCAGGAAGGGCGTGGTCGCCGGGTTGGTGAGGAAGGTCATCGCCGCGGCGACCGGAATGTTCGCGCGGAACGGCAGCGACATCAAGGCGGCGCCGATGATCTGCACGCCCGGGATCAGCGCGAACACCCCGACGAACAGGCCGACGGCGACGCCGCGCGGCACCGACCGGCGGGTGAAGCGCCAGAACTCGCTGTGCATCACCCGCGATCCGAACGGCTTCAGCCAGCGGCTTTCCGCCAGCTCCTCCCGCTTGGGCGCGTGCTTCGCGATCCATCTGGAAAAGCGCTCGACCATCTACCCGTGCTGGCGGAGCAGGCGGCCCTGCTCCTTCTTCCAGTCCTTTTCCTTCTCGTGCTCGCGCTTGTCGTGATGCTTGCGGCCCCGCGCCAAAGCCAGCTCGACCTTCGCCCGCCCCCGCGAGTTGAAATAGATGGAAAGCGGCACGAGCGTTAGCCCCTGGCGGGTGATCGCGCCATGCAGTTTGTCGATTTGCTTGCCCCTAAGCAGCAGCTTGCGCCGCCGCCGGGGCTCATGGTTCATCCAGCTGCCGGCGCCATATTGCGGGATATGACTGTTGATCAGCCACACCTCCTCGCCCTCGACCAGCGCATAGCTCTCGGCGATCGACCCCTCGCCGGTGCGCAGCGCTTTCACCTCGGTTCCCTGGAGCTCGATCCCAGCCTCGAACCGCTCCTCGACGAAATAGTCGTACCGCGCGCGCCGGTTCTCGGCGACGACCTTGGCCTTGTCGAATTCCTGGACGTTGGGAGGTTTGGACATTGGTGGGGGCATGTAGGGGGTCAGCCTGGCCAATGGAAGCGCCGCCAAATGCCTTACCGGTCAATGTCCATTTTCCCTCCATCCTGCCATTAGCAGCGTAATGGCAGCTTTCGACCCATTGCGGACATTCGCGGGTGAACTAATCTCGACCGATCTGGAAGTCGTGGGAGGAAAACTATGGCGGAGATACCAAGCGTCGGCGCCTTCGCGATCGTTCCGTGTAATGACCTGCGAACTGCTCCCTCTTTTTGGGAGCGCCTGGGCTTCTCTCGCACCGGTGGTGACGACAACTATATAATCATGACAGGATGGGGCTGCGAGGTCCATCTTACTCAAGCGGGGAGCGGCGTTTGGCGTGTGCCGGAATACAACCCCTTCGGCGTCTTCATTCGAACACCCGATGTGGAGGCGATTGCTGCTCGGGTTGATGACCTAATCATCCGACCCGGAGGCGTTCTGCGCCACCGCGAATGGGGCCTGTATGAGTTTGCGGTAGGTGGGACAGACGGCATTCTTGTACGCGTCGGCTGGCCTTCGCATCTAGTGCGATAGGACAGGTCTAAGTTGTAGGCCGAGATTGGGTCGCCTCGACGCGCAGCCCTCCGGAGAAGCCGGATGGCTTCGGCTTCCGATTAGTAGGATCACCCTAAAAGGGGTACAAAGAGAGATCATCAGTCAGGCGGATTCAGGCGGCACTGGCTGTAAGCGTTGACATGGGGGCAGCTCGCTTACGCTGGTCGTCCATCAGCAGGGCTACAGCGGCGCCTTCGAGCTCGGCGTATTTGAATGATATTGTGGCCTTCGGGATGTTAGCGAGATGCCGTGTCCAATAACCCTTCAAGTTGAACGCGCAGGCCAAATCCGGCCGGCGCAAGGTGCTCTTGAGAGCGGCAGCAATGCCACCGGTCAGGATCAACCCATCCCATGCGCCATAGGCAAGCGCCATGTTCCCAGCGAAATGCCAGAATGCGCGGCCCACGAAATCGAACGTCTCCCGCGCAGCAGGATCACTTCTATCCGTTCCTGGACTGAGAAGTTGTGACAGCGACGTGCAGGCTGATGGACGTCCTTGAAGGTCGCAAATGGCATTGTAGGTCGAAAGCAGTCCATCGCCTGAGAAGAGCATCTCCGCAGTTACGGGAGCACCTCCAACAGAAAGCCTATTGAGGATCCGATCGGCACCCTCGACCCCGTGCATCAGGCCTGTGTGCCCGCCCTCCGTAGGCAGCACACTAACCAAGCCAAATTCGTCCCGGGACATGACCGTCACACCAAGCCCGCTACCAAGACCGATTATGCAGTAGGTCCCAGGAAGATCGGGCCGGAGGACCGTTGGAGTCATCGGTTCAATTCGACCGCTGCAGTGGGGATCGATCATCGCCCAGGCGTTGGCGACACGGTCATTGATGACGAGCGGCGGAGCTTTGAGCATCGCAGTCAGTCCAGCCCTCGATAGAATCCATCGGCTCCCTGTAACTGAGATTGTTTCTCCTCGGGCAAGTCCGCACACCGCAATGCACGCCCGCTGAGGCAATGATTTCAGACCGGTTTCCTGCCCGAATGTGACAATCGCTGAGGCGATGGTCGGGTGAGCTGAGGGGTCGTATTCGCGTACACTGCTGTAGTTTAGGCGGCCTTGGTCACCAGTAAGACCGACACGAATAGTTTTCCTGCCCACGTCTGCGACAATCCCCGGCAGAGTCGGGTGGAAACGATAAGTATCCATCTTATTTCATCCCGGTAAACGATTTTGCTTACCTGGCCGTAGGGTCTGAGCAATAACGGGGCTTTAGCTTTCCGACCAAACCGGATGCAGGTGCCGAACCTCACCCTTCGACGATCAGGCACGCTTTCCTGCCATGGGTTCCATGTGTTCACCAATGGATAGGACATCTCCGAGTGAGTGAGGCGGCTGTATGTCCAGCGGGCTAATGGCAGCTTTCCACCCATTCCGGCCATTGCGTGTAGCCGATAGCGATATCGAACGCTGCGCATGGTACGCGCCGATTGGGAGTTAAGAATGTCGAGCCGTCCAAAAGGCGTGGCTTAGCTGCTCCGCAAAAAAAATAGCGAAGGACACCGAGTCTCGCTTAATCCGTCATCGCCCACTGCCCAGGGGCGAGCCCCCGCAGATATAGGTCGACCTCGCCGAACATGTCGAGTTGATCGGCCCAGAGCAGATGATCGACCAGCGCCCACTTCCGCGAATTTGTCGGCTCGTCGGGAGCAGGAGGCTGGAGCGGCTTGCGGTCCGTCGCTCTGGCATGGAGCAGCTTCCACATCCGGTGCCATGCCTCGGGCGATGGGCAGATGCGCCCTTCCATTCCGCAATAGTCCAGCAGTGCCCAGAACTGCCGCGACAGCTGGTCGACAGCTGGCCCCAGCGCGCGGTGATGAGCCGTGTTCATCGCTGCGCTATTCTCAATCAGCATGTTCCACACTCCGATGTTCCCGTATGACGATGGGCACGGCATGCGATGGCAGCGCCGGATCGACCATGGCGAAGAGATGATTTTTTCCCGATTAATTCGCGATCACCGGCAAGGCGTCGATCGCCTGCATGGCGTGTGAGACGGGACGGTAGGTTATCGAGGCGCCGGCGCCCGGCGCTCCCTCTGACCAATCTCAAATGTCCGCTTTTCGACCCATTGCGGTCATTAAGGTTTTTGTGATTTCGAGTGATTACGAGCGTGGCATGGGTAAGACGGCGTGGCGTGTAGGTATCTCGATCGTGGTGACATTCGTGGTTGCTTGGGTCGGGATGACCTATGCAGCTGCTGAGCGCGGGACACCTCTTTGCCTGTCAAAGCTACGCTTCGCCTCTCGGGAAAGCGTAATCCGCCAAGGGGCATGGTCATACATGCTAAACAAGGAACCGTCAGAGCGCGCTGCCGGGGGCGAGGAAGGGCAATTCTACCTTCCTACCACTCCCATCGATCTCGCGCGTGTCGACGAGTTTCTGCGTGAGCATCCGAACTGTTGCCAAATCCAGCCGCTCAGGATGTCAGATCCGACAGTTAGTCGAGCCATGTCCCGAGCAATGTTCCCCAACCTAACATACGTCGAGGTGAAAGCTCGTCCCCAGCATCCGATCGTCTATTTCGACGTCTACAAGGTCGATGCCTGCTGGGAGAACTTGGCGAGCCGCTAATGTCCACTTTTCCACCCATACCGGACATTACCGCCGACGGACCCTACTGTTGTTTTGTTTCCGCGAGCATGGCTGCGATGTCGGTTGCGCCAAGGCGCTTGAGTTCCTCGAAAGCAGCGGAGGAGGCCTCCTTAGAACCATTCCCTTCGCCAGACATTTCATAGCCGCCGTTGTTTGGATGAAGCATGAAATAGAACGGTGACGCTGGGTTGCCGCTGTCAGAAACGACGACCAACGTCGCCCCATCCGAGCAACTGTAAACAAGCCAGGGATGGCCGCCGAAGGTCTTCTTCAATGGCCCGACGTGACATTGAAGCGACGGCTCCTGCTTAGCGACGGACCCGGCGGAAGGTTGAGCGGCGAGCATCGCGAGGACAGCCATTATCATGACCCTCTTGAAGCTCACTTTCGCGGTGGATGCAATGTCCGCTGTCCAACCATTGCGGGCGCTGTTTGCGTCATGTGCCACGGTAAGCGCGGCAAGGGCAGCCGGGTTGTGGTCCTGACCTAATGGCAGCTTTCCACCCGTTCCGATCATCATCCGTCAGGGGATTACGGCAACTCGGGCAACAACCCCTAATTGCCAAATATGGTGACGCGTGAATTAGGGCAGTTTTGTTCCCCCAACTCGCTACGCCGTTTCGCGGAAAATCCTATTTGCTTCCAATGTAGGAATCTTTTTGCCATCGAACTCGAACCGCCTGCCGGGCGGCGCTCTTTCGCATTGTCATCATTGCCGGGATGCGGAATTTCGCTGTCACCCTGAAATCCGCGCGGCACCGTCAACTTTATCAACTTCCCCTTAGGCGAAATCCAACGCCGTGGGTCGGGAAGGTGACGGAGCGGAGTTTAGATCAGGCCCGCGTGGGCAAGCGCCTCGTCGACCGCCTTCCTGGAGGCGTCCGACGGCTCGGTCATCGGCAGGCGCAGCTCGGTCGGGAATCCGGGGCGGACCTTCGAGAGCGCATATTTGACCGGGCCCGGCGAGGCGTCGCTGAACAAGGCAGCGTGGAGCGGGTACAGCCGGTCCTGGAGCTGAAGCGCCTCATCCCACCGGCCCTCGCGTGTCGCCTCCTGGAACTGGGCGCACAGCTTCGGCGCGACATTGGCGCTGACCGAGATGCATCCCTTCCCGCCCATGGCATTGAAGCCGAGCGCCATGGCGTCATTGCCGCTCAGTTGGACGAACTGTTCGCCGCAGGCCTGGCGCTGGGCGCTGACGCGCGCCAGATTGCCGGTCGCGTCCTTGACTCCGACGACGTTCGGCAGCCGCGCCAGCTTCTCCATGGTTTCCACCAATATGTCGGTGATGGTCCGGGATGGTACGTTGT
>JALYNQ010000092.1 GCA_030773115.1 Pseudomonadota bacterium | reverse complement strand
GACGAAGGCGCGGTTGCTCTCCAGATACGCGCGGCCTTCGCCGGTGATGCTGTAGAGCCGCTTGGCGCCGTCGGCCTGCGCGGTGACGTAGCCGGCTTCTTCGAGATAGGTCAGCGTCGGATAGACGATGCCCGGGCTCGGCGCATATTCGCCGCCGGTCATTTCCTCTATCGCCTTGATCAGCTCATAGCCGTGCCGCGGCTGGTCGGCGATCAGCTTCAACAGCACCAGGCGAAGCTCGCCGCCCTCGAACATCCGCTTGCGCTCGCGGCCGCGCCGTCCGCCCCAGCCGCCGCGACCCGCGCCATTGTCGAAGTCGAAATCAAAATCGAACGGCCCGAAGCGGAACGAGCTGCCGCGCCCGCCGGCGTGGCGGCGGCCAGGGTCGCCGCAATTATAGTGGAAATGCATCTGATCCTCCTATCTCGATAGCTCTAAGATATATCTTAGATGCATCGCCTTCAAGGATGGATGCAACTTTCGACAAAGGCGCTTATTCCAACGACCGATGGCTGACCTGTTCGCCGATGAGGTGCCGCCGAGCGCCCCGCCTGACGAGGTGTCGCCGCATGCGCCTTTGGCCGACCGGCTGCGGCCCAAGTCGCTCGACGAGGTGGGTGGGCAGGAGCATCTGACCGGCCCCGAGGGCGCAATTGGGCGGATGGTCGCGGCGGGCAAGCTGTCGTCGATGATCCTGTGGGGCCCGCCCGGCACCGGCAAGACCAGCATCGCCCGGCTGCTGGCAGACGCGGTCGGACTGCGCTTCGTCGCGCTGTCGGCGGTCTTTTCCGGCGTCGCCGATCTCAAGAAAATATTCGCCGAGGCCAGGGTCGCGGTGAAGGCCGGCAAGCGGACCCTGCTGTTCGTGGACGAGATCCACCGCTTCAACCGCTCCCAGCAGGACGGCTTCCTGCCCTATGTCGAGGACGGATCGATTACGCTGGTCGGGGCGACGACGGAGAACCCCAGCTTCGAGCTCAATGCCGCGCTGCTGTCGCGTTGCCAGGTGTTGATCCTCCATCGACTCGACAGCGATGCGCTTGGCAAGCTGTTGGAACGTGCTGAAGTGCTGGTTGATCGGCCGTTGCCGCTGACGTCGGAGGCGCGCGAGGCATTGGTCGCCAGTGCCGATGGCGATGGCCGTTTCGTCCTGAACCAGGCCGAGACCTTGTTCGATGTGGGCCTCAAGGAGCCCCTCGACCCAGCCGGCCTTGCGAGCTTCCTGCAGCGCCGCGTGGCGGTCTATGACAAGGACCGCGAGGGCCATTACAACCTCATCTCCGCTCTGCATAAATCGATCCGCGGCTCCGACCCACAGGCCTCGCTCTATTATCTGGCGCGCATGCTGGTGGCGGGCGAGGAGCCGTTGTTCGTGCTGCGACGACTAATCCGGGCGGCGGTTGAAGATATCGGCATGGCCGATCCAAATGCGCTGGTGCAATGCGTCGCGGCTAAGGACGCTTTTGACTTCCTCGGTTCGCCCGAAGGCGAGCTGGCCATTGTCCAGGCCTGCCTTTACCTGGCCACCGCGCCCAAATCGAACGCCACCTACAAGGCGCAGAAAACGGCCTGGCGGGCGGCTCACGAAACCGGGTCGCTGATGCCGCCGAAAAATATCCTCAATGCCCCAACGCGGCTGATGAAACAGATCGGCTACGGCAAGGATTATGCCTACGACCATGATGCGAAGGAGGGCTTTTCCGGCGCCAGCTACTGGCCCGAGGAAATGAGCCCGCAGACTTTCTACGAGCCGACCGGCCGCGGTTTCGAGGCCAAGATCGCCGAGCGGCTTGCCTATTGGGAAGAAATGCGCCGAGAGAGGCGCGACAAAGAATAGGGGAGTTCTTGAATGTACCAGAACACCGAGCCTGCCCGTTATTGGCAACAGCAGCTGATCGAATGGGGCCCGAAGATCCTGTTCGCCATCCTGATCCTGGTCGTCACCCATTTCGTCGCCAAGGCAGTGCAATGGGGCATCGCCAAGCTTGTCCACCGCATGCCGGTCTTGAAGCGACATCCGGGCGTCGGCGGCGATAGCATCGGTACTGAGCTCGGTCGCCTTGCCTATTGGCTGGTCTGGCTGGTCGGGCTGATTGCGGCACTGCAGCCGCTCGGCCTGTCGGGCGTGCTGACCCCCGTTACCGCACTGACCAACGAGGTGTTCGCCTTCCTGCCCCGCCTGCTCGGCGCCGGCCTGTTCTTCTTCGCCGGCCTGATCCTCGCGCGGATCGTGCGCCACGTCATCGAGGCGGCACTGGGCGCACTCAACCTCGAACGGCTGATGAGCCGCGCGGGCGTGAGCATTGGTGAGGCGCCACTGGCGGTTGACGAGTCCGGTATCGCGCAGGAAGGCGTCGCCCCGGCCCGCAGCTCGATCGCCAAGGCGGTCGGAGTCACGGTTTCGGCGATCATCATTCTCTTCGCTGCCATCGGCGCGCTGCAAATTCTTCAGATCTCGGCGATCTCGGATCCGGCGACCAACATGCTGAATGGCATCGCTCTTGCCATTCCCAATGTCCTTGCGGCCCTCGTCTGGCTGACGCTGGCCTTCATCATCGGCCGTTGGGTGAAGAGCCTGCTCGAAACCATTTTGCCGAGTCTGGGCTTCGACAATGCCGTACACGCGCTTGGCGTCATGCCGGCCAACGCCGTTCCCTCGCGAGTGGTGGGCACAATCGCGATGGTCGCGGCGCTCATCGTCGGAATCATGGAAGCAGCGCGCCAGGTGGGCGGCGATTCCATGGCCGCTATGTTGTTCCAGATAACCGAGCTTGGCGGCAAGGTCATCTTCGGCACCGTCATCATCGTCGTCGGAATCTTCCTGGCGCGAATCCTTTCGAACCTGGTCGGAAGCTCGACCGGGGAAACCAGCTATGCCCAGACGATCATCAAATATGCGATCATCACATTGTTCACCGCGATCGGCCTGACGTTCATGGGCCTGGCCGACCAGATCGTGATGCTGGCGTTCGGCCTGATCCTCGGGTCGGCCGCAGTGGCCACCGCGATCGCCTTCGGCCTGGGCGGGCGGGACTATGCGGCACGGCTGCTGGAGGAGTGGCACGAGAGTAATACGCCGCCGCCGGTTCGCCGTGCACCACCGCCGCGGCTGAAGAAGGCGCCGTCGGAGGATGACGGCCAGCCGCCGCTGGTGTGAGTTCTTCCTCCCCACGAATTCGTGGGGAGGTGGCAGCCGACAGGCTGACGGAGGGCTTCTTGACGACATGACTTCAGAACCCCTCCCCCATGCTGCGCATAGTCCCCCTCCCCAGCAATTGCTGGGGAGGAAGTTTGCGGCCACGGTCGCGATCGACTGGTCGGGCGCCAAGGGCAAGCGGCATAAGGGCATCGCCATCGCCGAGGCGCGCGGGGAAGACCCGCCGCGCCTTGTGCGATTCGGCCATGTCTGGTCGCGCGAGGAGGTGCTTGGCTGGCTGCTGGACCGCGCGGCGACAGAGCCGACCCTGTTCGGGTTCGACTTCAGCTTCGCGCCGCCGTTTCTGGAAAAGGGCGCATATCTGCCGGGCGAAGTCGGTGTGCCGGACAATGCCCGGGACTTCTGGGCTTATGTCGATGCAAGTAGCCCCGACGAGGATCTGGGCGCCGCCTCGTTCCTGGAGAAGGTTCACCGCCGCCATTTCTATTTCGGCATCGCCGACGGGGTGAAGGCCGACTTCGTTCGCTTTCGAAGCTGCGATGCGCGATTGAACGCGCAGGGCGGCCGCAAGACCGCCAGCGCCTATGACGCGATCGGCGCCGCGCAGGTCGCCAAGGCCAGCTTCTCCGGAATGCGGCTGCTGCATCGACTGAACGGCCGGGTCACAATCTGGCCGATGGATTCGCCGCCTGAAAATGGCAGCGCGGTGGTCGAAATCTACACGCGCATCTATCTTCGCAATGCCGGCATGAGCGGGAAGAAGTTGCGAAGCCGCGCCGACCTCAACCGGGCGCTAGCCGGACTTGGCAGCAAGCCTGTGCGGCTTAGGTTCGAGCCCAACGATCACCAGACCGACGCGCTGGTCACTGCCGCAGGCATGCGCGCCCATCTTGCCCACCCAAAAGCCTTTGCACCGGATGGCCTCACGCCAGAGCTGGCGAGAACCGAGGGCTGGACCTTCGGCATCATCTGAGACAAAGGAGGCGCGGAAGCGCCTGGGCCGGCTTAGCACAGTGGTAGTGCAGCGGTTTTGTAAACCGAAGGTCGGGGGTTCAAATCCCTCAGCCGGCACCGTCCTCAGCCAATATCGCCAACAGTGCAAAGCTCGCCAGCCAGTGCTCGCCCATATAGTCGCCGGCGATGTGGGGCATGGCCGAGGCGAGATGATCGTCCACGGCAGCAAGCGCGACCTCCCGCTGCCGGTCCGGCAGCAGCGGCGCGATCGAGCGCCAGCACCAAGCCCGGCTGAGATTGAGTCCGTCGAGATGCGCAATCTTGCCGTCGCTGCGGTCGCTGACCGTGGCTGGTATGAGCAGTGTGGCGGGTTGCCGATCGGTGAGACGCGGCAGGAAGGCTGCGAACCACGAGGCAAAATCTTCGGCATCCAGCACGCGCGCCATCAGCAACGCTTCGATCAGCGCCGGCGAAAGAAACTCGTCGCCGCCGGGTTCCCAGGCTTGGCAATCCTGATCTTGGGTGAACTTTTCCACCGCCCATAGGCGGATCGCCTTCACCAGCAGGGCATCGAACTGCTCCGCCCATTCAAGGGCCAAGACCAGGGCGAAGCATGTGTTGAAGTGGGTGCCCACGCGGATCGGATAGGTCAGCTTGGCGAGATAGAAGTGCAGCCGCTCGGCGAAGGCGCGGGCTAGCGGCTCCAGCTCGATCGCCCACAGCCGATCCTCGTGCCGCGATGCTTCGAGGTGCAGGTAGAGCAGCCAACCCCAGCCATAGGGTCGCTCGAACCCCATTGAGGTCGGCCGGTCGAGATAGGCCCGCTCGACTGCGACCTTTTCCGACGCGAAGCTCTCGTCGGCTAATTCGGCAACCCTACCAGCTTCGGGGATATCGGGAAATAATCGCCGCAAGGTGAGCAAAGTCCACCAACCATGGACGCAACTGTGCCAGTCGAAGCTGCCGTAGAAGATGGGGTGAAATTCGCGAGGTGGACGGGCATCCTCGTCGCACTGCAGGACATGGTCCATCTTGTACGGATAGGGCCGGCGAACGTGGCCGAGCGCGATGCGGGCGAACTTGCCGGCGAGGTCGGCGCCGAGCCTCATCGAAACGCCAGCCAATAAATCAGCAATATGTTGACGACGAGCAGTGGCAGGGCGGTCGCGACCTGGGCGCGGATCACGCCATACTGGTCTTTAAGCTCCAGCAGCGCCGCCGGGACCAGGTTGAAGTTGGCGGCCATGGGGGTCATCAACGTGCCGCAGAAGCCGGCCAGCATTCCGATCGCGCCGACCACCGCCGGATCGCCCCCATAGCCCTGGATCAGCAGCGGCACGCCGATCGCCGCAGCCATTACCGGGAAGGCGGCGAAGGCATTGCCCATCACCATGGTGAATATGGCCATGCCGATGCCGAACACGGCGACCGTGAGGAAGATGCTGCCTTCGGGGATCACCATCCGGGTCAGCGAGCCGATGGCGTCCCCGACGCCCGCAGCGGCGAACAGCACGCCAAGACTGGCCAGCATCTGGGGCAGGACGGCGGCCCAGCCGATGGCGTCGATCAGTCGCCGGCCCTCTTGCAGCGGGGCGGCGGCGGGCGGGCGCAGCCAGGCGAAGATGGCGCCGAGCGCGAGCAGCACGCCGAGGCCTAGGAAGACATAAGTCTCGCGCTTGGCCTCGATCAGCCCGTAAGAGCCGAGCGCGGTATAATTGTAGGCCAATGTCCCGATCAGCGCGGTGGCGGGGATGATCAGGGCGGGCAGGAACAGCTTATTGCCGAGCCGCTGCGACCAGCCTTCGCGTTCCTCGTCGCTACTGGTCGGCGGATGGCTGCGGCCGATGAAGCCGAATCCGGCGAGGCCCGCGAGGCCAAGCACAAGCAGTCCGTTGCCGAAATCGCCGATCGCATCGCCGCCGAGCAGGCTCAGCGCCATCAGCCCCCAGAAGGCGGCGTTGCCGAACCGCTTCTTGTTGGCCCGATCGAGCGCCGACAACAAGGCGAAGGCGGCGAACATCGCCCCGGCCAGAGCATAGAGCCAGTGGAGGGTGATCATTCTTGATCCTCCCTGCGAGGCGAAGCCTCGTGGGGAGGGGGACCATGCGAAGCATGGTGGAGGGGCCCTGCGGCGCC
>JALYNQ010000091.1 GCA_030773115.1 Pseudomonadota bacterium | reverse complement strand
GCACATCCTGCGTATCGAGCCGGCCCAGGTTGTCGTAACTGAACCAAGCCTGGTTCCAGCTTTGGCTACTGTCCTGGTCGAGGTTGATGAAGGTGCGCCTGCCATTGTCGTAGATGACATCCTCGCTGCTTAGCCGCCCCTGGGCGTCATAGCTGAACCAGTCCTGTGTCCAGCTGTTCGCGCCCGCCTCATCGAGGTTGATGAAGGTGCGGGTGCCGTTGTCGTAAAGCACGTCCTCGCTGCTCAATCGGCCGAGCGCATCATACTGGAACCAGTCCTGGGTCCAGCTCTGGTTCGAGGCTTCGTCGAGATTGATGAAGGTGCGGGTGCCATTGTCGAACAGCTGGTCGAAGCTGGAAAGCCGGCCGAGCGCATCATAGCCGCCTTCGACCTGCGCGGTGGGCAGGCTGTTGGCATGGTCATAGTCGCGGACGAAGCGGCTGCCATTGTCGTTGATCGTGACCTGCTGCAGCAAGGTCCAGCTGCTGTTGTAATATTGAGTGATCGAGGCCCAGGGATTGCCGCCGCTATCGGCCTGCCCAACCTCCGCCAGCTCAAATTCTTGGGCTACGAGGTTGAAGCTTGTCGGCGCCAGGCTTCCGTTGACCACGAGCGTGTCGGTCCCGGCACCCCCTGTCACCTGCGCCGCAATGTCCGCCGCGTCATAGACAATCGAGTCATTGCCATCGCCGCCGTCGAGCACGTCCGCGCCGGCACCGCCAATGAGCGTGTCGTTGCCTGCATTGCCAGTGATCGTGTCGTTGCCGGCGGCGCCACTCAGCTGATTGCCAACCGAATTGCCAATCAGTTGATCGGCACCACTACCGCCGATCGCGTTCTCGATGATTGTCCCACGGGCAATTCCCAAATTTCCGACGCCGCCATTGACGCTGGAAAAAGTTTCAGAGTTAAGATTGATTAGCTGATTAAGGCCGACGTTGGAGTAATCGAGGGTATCGATCCCGCCATTGTCAAAGATGGTCAAAGTCACCGCACCGCTGGCCTGATAAACGCTGCCCGCATTGGTATTAAAGCCGTAGACGGTGTCTCCTGTGCGGGTGCTCGTCGACAACCCGTACAGGCTTTGCATCGCGATGATGTCCGCCTGCATCGGTGTGCCGGCGTGATAGTTGGAAAAATGCTGCAAGGCGAAATAGTAGCTCTGGCTGATGTCGAAATAGGACATCACGGTGGTGGCGATGCTGTCATTTGCGAACATCGCGTCGTCTACATAATCCGCCGTGCCATTGTAGTTGCCAGGGTGGCCAAGTCCCAGGGCATGCCCGATTTCGTGCAAGTAGGTTTCAAATCCGTAGCTGCCGGGCTGCGAGCCGTAGGTCATTATCCAGCTGCTCGGGATGTGAATGATGGCCGACGTCAGGAATCCATTGACCCAATTTGTATCCGCGTAGGCGCCGGCGTCTGGCTGGATGCTGTTGTCGAAAAGGATCTGGCCGCCGCTGCTCACCTCTTGAAACTGAATGCCGATGACGTCTGCCCACGATCCAAGCGCAGCCCTGGCAACGGCTTGCTCAGCCGAGCTGAGCATGCTCATATTGACAGTGATCGTCCCGCCCTGCGTCACATTCCAGCGATGAGCGTCGCCGTCCCAATAGCCGCTCGTTAACTGGCCGGCGATTTGGTCGTTAGTCGCAACCGGCGGCAACTGTACTTCAAGCTGAACGCCACCGCCGACAACTGCACTGGCCACGAGTTTTCCGGGTAACTCCGAGCCGATATAGAGCGTCCCGCCGGTATAGGTCAGGACATTCCCTGTGTGCTGAAACGTAAAGGAACCAAGATTGGCGTCGGTGATGATGATCTTATCGCCGATGCTCAGGCCTGAGATAGTGTCTCCGTTCAGACCGGCCGCTGTATCGAGGAAAGTATCTTCGCCGCTGTCATCGACGAGCGTGTCTTGGCCCAAACCGCCGATGATTATGTCGTTGCCGTTGCCACCGTAAATTGAATCACCCGCGGCACTGCCTTGAAGGCGATCGTTACCACTCCAGCCGAACATCTGCGCGCCGCTGCCAGTTGAACTCGCGACAATATTGTCGGCAAAGTTGGTGGCGTTGATCGCGCCGAGCAATTCGATCCCAGTCAGGGTACCCCCGCCTACCGTGATGCTCCCGCCGTTCGTAAGCTGGGTAAAGTCTGCTGTTATGCCCGCGGTTGCTGCCCGGGCGTCCAGATGGAGAGAGTCGCTGCCGGCGCCCCCATCAACATTATCGCCGAACCCAGCATATATGGTGTCGTTACCAGATCCGCCTGCCAGCGCGTCGGACGAGCCGTCATCCTCGTGATATTCACCTCCGCCATTCAAGACATCGTCCCCGGCTCCGCCGTCCACCTGGTCCGCCCCGAGGCCACCGCTCAACATGTCGTTGCCGGCTCCGCCGACAAGCGTGTCGCCCTCCCGCCCGCCGCTCAGCCTGAAAGTCTCGAAGGAGATGAAGCTGCCCAGGCTACTCGAGACGGTGCCATTGCCTGCCACGGCGAAGCTCAACGCGCCGGTCGAATTGGCGAAGTCCAGCGTCAGCAGGTCCGTTCCCGCACCTCCATTGAACGAAAGCCCCGAACCAGAATAGTTGCCCCAGACCCGAAACGAGTCGCCCAGTTGCGAACCGGTGATCGATACGCTTTCGAAATCGCCGAAGGTTAGCTCAGAGCCGATTGGTCCGATCGTGCCGCTCAGTTGATTGCCGTTGTAGGCCTCGATGTTCAGTTGCAGCGCAGAGGTCGGAACAATGTTGTAAGTCAGCGTGTCGTAGCCGCTTCCTGCGTAGAGGGTGCCGCCGCTCGGAGCGCTGTTTATAGTGAAGATGTCGTCACCGGTTCCGCCGCCGATGCCGAAGCCCTCGGTGTTTATAACCGTGGTGCCGTTGGAAACTTCAATGGTGCTGCCGATGATGATCGAGAGCGGTGCTGCCGATGCGCTAAAGTTCCCCGCATAGTAATCGTAGCCCGCTCCTCCGTCGAACGTTCCGCCTGAGGATATGGAGAATATGTAATCATTTCCTGTACCGGCATTGACCGTGTCGACCCCCGTTCCAGTGTAGATATCATCGTTGCCGTCGCCGGCATTGATCGTGTCATTGCCCTCAAGCCCATAGATGTCATCATCGCCGCTCGTCCCGTTCAGGGTGTCGTCGCCGGCAGTCCCGCTAATCACTGGCATTAAAGCACCTCAAATTACCTCGCGTCGGCATCTGCCGCCGCGTCGGCGCTAGATTTCGGGATCGGCATTCCCCTCGGTGGGCGAGATTATCATCTTGGTTCGGTATGGCAACGGGACCTGATGGCCTCGGCCCGAGACATTTCAACTTCGTTTGCTGAAAACCGAGTTCTTACGGCTACTTTCCCGCGAACGTCCGCTTTCCAACCATAGCGGACACAAGGGCTCACGGTTTCTTTTCAAATCGCCTCGGTGCCGCCCGCCAGCATCAGCTTGGGCTCCGCTTCCACCGCACGGGGCGTGAACTTGCCGTCCACCTGCGCCCCCTCCTCGATGGTCAGCGCCCCATAGGTGACATCGCCCTCGATCCGGGCGGATTTCAGGATGATCAGCATTCCCGCCGTGATCGAGCCCTTGACCTTGCCGGCGATCCGGGCGCTCTCCGCCACGACGCTGCCGGTCACCTCGCTGACCTCGCCCTGGACCAGCGCGGCACAGCTGATGTCGCCCTTGATCCTGCCATCCAGATGCAGGTCCGCGGTCGCGGTGAGATCGCCGTTGATGGCGATGTCCGGACCAAGCACGGAGAAGGTCGAGCCCGCGGCCATGCTGTTACCCAAGGGCCGGTCGGTTGATTCGGGCTTTTTCGAGAACATTGGGCCTTACCTCCAGGAACGGACGCGGATTGACGGGTCGGCCGTGCAGCCGCACTTCGAAATGCAGGTGCGGGCCGGTCGAGCGGCCGGTGCTGCCGACCGCGCCGATCACCTGCCCGGCGGCGACCGATTGGCCGACGCGAGTGCGGAACGCCGACATGTGGGCGTAGCGGGTGCGCAGGCCATTGCCGTGGTCGATGTCGACGCAATTGCCGTAGCCTGCACGCCGGCCAACGGACACGACCTTGCCCCTCGCGGCGGCATAGATGGGCGCGCCGGTCGGACCCTTGAAATCGAGCCCTGCGTGGAATGCCGGGATGCCGGCGAAGGGGTCGTTGCGGTATCCGAAGCCTGAGGAAATATGGGTGCTGGCGGCTGGGACGACCTGCGGAATATTTTGCAGTCCACGCTGCAGTGCGTCCATCCGGGCAAGGCTGAGGCCGAGACGCCGGAAGCGCGGATCGACCGAATCTTTCGCGCCAGGCAGGAGTTCGATCAGCGGACCGCCCATGGCGTTGCGATCGTCCAGCGAGGCGAGCATCCGCTGCGGGTTAAGCCCGAGCTTGCGCATCGCCGCCTCGGCGGCGGCCGATTGCCGGTCGGCAAACCGGGTCAGTTTTTCTGCAAAGGCGAGCTGGCCTGCCTCAACTTGGGCAAGCTGCGCGGCCTCGGGCATCAAAGCGCTCACCTTGTCGACCGTCCTGGATGCCTCTGCGCTGCTGTCGGACACGGTTTCACCGGCCTTGGCGTCGGCGGGCAGGTCGCCGACATAGGTCTTGACCATATTCTCGATGAACGCCTGGCGCCGGTCGAGATCGTCGGCGACGGCATCGACATCCTTGCGGTAGGCGGCGATACGGCTTTCCGCGCTGGTCACCTTGGCTTCGCGGTTGAGCAGCGCGATGGCATCGCGGCTCTCCAGCATCGAACCGATCGCCACTGCAGCCATCGTCGACACCCAGACCAGCAGCAGCCCCGCAACGATAGCGGCGACAGTCATCTGCAGCCTGGATGTGATTCGCAGATAGCGGACATGCCCCTCGGAGCGCATGATGAATTCGCGTTCGGGAAACCAGCCCCGCACTCGCAGCGCGGCGCCGGCGATAGCCTTTTGCAAGAATCCCCCTCCCCGTTTTGTTGAATAGCGGGTTTGTTCCGGGAATAGGATTCGCTTCGGACGCATTAAAGATGAGTCGAAGGAGACCCGAGACGAAGCGATCCGGGGCGCGGAACTTCGAAGGCGCGTTAATCGCCGCTAATTTTGGGCATCCCGACATCGCCCTGGCCGACCGTGCGGCCAGCCATGTTGAGCATGCGCTCGAGCGGCACGCGCGCCTTCTCCATTACTTCCGGCGACAGCTCGATCCGCGGCTGCAGGTCGCGCAGGGCGACGTAGAGCTTCTCCAGCGTGTTGAGCGCCATGTAGGGGCACATGTTGCAGTTGCAGTTGCCGTCGCCACCTGGCGTGCCGATGAAGGTCTTGTGCGGCGCGGCCTTCTCCATCTGGTGGATGATGTGCGGCTCGGTCGCGACCAGTATGGTCTGGCTCGGCGAGTTGATGGCGAAGTCGAGGATCGACTTGGTCGAGCCGACATGATCGGCATGGTCGACGATGTGCGGCGGACATTCGGGATGCGCCGCGACCGGCGCGCCGGGGTGCTCGGCCTTGAGCTTTAAGAGCTCGGTCTCACTGAATGCCTGGTGGACGATGCAGATGCCGGGCCACAGCAGCATGTCGCGCCCGGTCCGCCGCGCGAGATAGCCGCCAAGGTGCCGGTCGGGACCGAAGATGATCTTCTGATCCTTGGGGATCTGCTTCAGGATCACGTCGGCCGATGAGCTGGTGACGATGATGTCGGAGAGCGCCTTCACCGCCGCCGAGCAGTTGATATAGGTCAGCGCGATATGGTCGGGATGCGCCTCGCGGAACGCCTTGAACTGGTCGGGCGGGCAGCTGTCCTCCAATGAGCAACCGGCGTCCATGTCGGGCAGGATGACAATCTTTTCCGGCGACAATATTTTGGCCGTCTCGGCCATGAACCGCACGCCGCAGAAGGCGATCACATCGGCGTCGGTCGCGGCTGCCTTGCGCGATAGGTCGAGGCTGTCGCCGACGAAATCGGCCAGGTCCTGGATTTCCGGCTTCTGGTAATAATGGGCCAGGATGACCGCGTTGCGCTCCTTCTTGAGGCGCGCGATCTCGCTGAGGAGATCGAGCCCTCTGAGGCTCTCGGTCTGGGCGGTCATGATGTTGGTCCTCTAAGCCAGTGGCGCGTCTGTCAGCGGCTGCGCGCCTCATCCAGCACATCGTTATAGCTGCGGCTGCGGTCAAGGGGCTCGGTCACCGGCGAACCTTCGGTCGGATAGCGCGCGATCACCTTGGCATTGTTGAATCCGGCGGCCTGCAGCGGCAGTGCGAAGCTGCGCTCGACCGCCTGCCGCCCGGCCTCGCGGGCAAGCCGCATCGGCACGGCCGCACCTGCCTGTCTGCGCAAGTCGGCCACGGCTCGGGCGCGGTTGTTGCGGTCGAGCGCCTGATCAGCGTTGGTGACGACGCTGAGCACTCCATTCTCGCCATATTCGCGGGCGGCGGCGAGATCGACTTCGGGTCCGGCTATTTCGATTTCGGGGAGCGTCACCGCCAAGGTGTTGCTGCCCGCGTCCCACTGCACATCTTCGGGTCCCAGTTTTGCGAGATCGAGCTCGTAGCGGACGTCACCAGGAAGGATCAGCGTGCGCTCCGAGCTGACCAGCCCGCCGAACCGCTCCTGCCGGCTGCTGACCACCGAAACGTAGCGTGCGACGAACGGCACCAGCCGGTTCTGCGCCCGCATCGATTGCAGCGCCGACGAGGCGACCGTCTCCGGATCGGGCCCGCCGAACAGCCGCTTGCCGATGTCGAGCGCTCCGCCGACCACCAGCCCGAGCAGAAGCGCGACGACCACCGCGGCAATCGCCAGCGGCTTGTTCAGGCGGGTTCGGCCGTCTTCTTCCATGTCTCACCTTCCCCCGCCTCAACGAGCCCGCGCTTCTGAAGGTCCAGCAGGTGCGCCAGCACCGACCCGCCCGCCGCCGGCACCAGCCGCGGGTCCAGCCCCGGATAGGCGTTGGCGACGATGTCCGGAATGTCGCGCGGCTGCTCGCCAACCAGGCGCAAGATCTGCCGGGCGCGCTGCATGCGGTGGCCGATCATGCCGCGCACCAGCTGCGCCGGATTGGTCACCGCCGGGCCGTGCGCGGGGTAATAGATGCGGTCCTTTCGCTGCCGGAGCAGCTCCATGCTGCGCATGTAAGCCGCCATGTCGCCGTCGGGCGGGACCACCACGGTGGTCGACCAGCCCATGACATGATCGCCGGTGAACAGCGCGTCATTGAACGCGAAGCAAAGGTGGTTGCTGGTGTGCCCCGGCGTCGCCACGGCGGTCAGCCGCTTGCCGCCATCGAACTCGATCGCCTCGCCGTCGGCCAGCACCTTGTCCGGCGCGTAAAGCTTGTCGAAGCTGGCGTCGGCGCGCGGGCCAATGGTTTCAAGCACCAGCGGAGCGCAGCCGATGATCGGGGCGCCGGTCGCCTGGGCGAGCAAACGCGCCGCGGGCGAATGATCGCGGTGGGTGTGGGTGCAGGCGATGGCGGCGATGCGCCGGTCGCCCGCTGCCGCGACGATCGCCGCGACATGCTCCGGAATGTCGGGGCCGGGATCGATGACGACGATCTCCGCCCCTTCTCCGGCGAAATAGGTCTGGGTGCCGG
>JALYNQ010000090.1 GCA_030773115.1 Pseudomonadota bacterium | reverse complement strand
CCCCCCCCGCCCGATGTCAGGACCCCACGGAGCCGACGACAGCTTGCTTGCGCTGGTGCCGCTCGATCGCAATCAGCAAGAAAAAGAACATCAGGACGACGAAGCCGACTGCAATTTGGATGGCAGTCCAGATCGCCGCGCCACCCTCGATCTTGCCCTCGAGGATCGATTGCCGTTCCAGTTCAGCCTCGGTCGCATTGTCCATCCTTCGGTCGGCCAGCAACTCGTTATATCGCTGATGGTAGGCATTGAAGATGGCGGCATGCGATCTTGTGCCTTTGGGAAACTCCATGACGGTGACCTGTTCGGTGTAGGGCACTGACACGGCACGAACGGCCGGGCATCCATAAGGCCGATAATACCAGTCATCGCAGGCCGTGCTGTTGCTGTCCCACCCTTGCCGCAGTTCGGTCCTGAACTTCTCGACGGACTTGCGGACCGGAACCTTCCTTGCTCGCTTGTACCGGTTGAGCGCTTCGACCGTCTTGGCGCTTGCTGCCGCTTCGCCGACTACCGCGATCAACCTGTCCAGTTCGGCGAGGTCGGTCTGTTCGTTCAAGCTGCCGGTTGCCACCGACATGGCACGGTCGTTGGTTCTTAAATATTGATCGTCGAACTCGTCGCGGGAGAGTTGCTTGTCCTCGGCCTGCCGGTAAGGCTCGAACCGGCTTCTGTAGATTTCAAAATAGCGGTTCAACCGGTCACGATAGGCGTTGCGCGTCGCCGCGGTTGGAACCGGTGCCTGGCCTTCCCTGCTTTCCGGTCTCTGCTCCTCGACGACCGGGGCATTGACCAGATCATCGGCACTCACGGCCGCTTCCTTTTCGACCACGGACGCCGGAGATCGCGACAATTTGATAAGGCCGTTGATTCCCAGCCAGATAGCGATCGCAATTAGACCGGTTGCTACCAGCAGCACCGCGGCCCTCAGAATTTTGAGATAGACCGCTTCCGCACGATCGAGCCCATTGCTCCAGCGAACACGCCAATTGGCGCGGGCTGCCCCATCAACATCCATCTGACCCCCATTGCTCAACAAACATCCGAGCGGGACGATGAAGCAGGACAAATGGCCCGGAATCAACGGGAAATAAACGTGGAGCGACTGCCAGCGTCCGGGAGACCGCGGAACCTGATCGGAAAGTGGCTGGATTGCTGCCGGCTTTGACCTACTTCGGCGCTGGAGCCGCGTAGGTCCAGCTGGTAATTTTCCACTCATTGCCGATGCGGGTCATGACCAAGGTCATGTGGCCCGCCGCCGACTTCGCCTTGCCGCCCTGTTGCAGGCGATAGATGGTCGGCAGGATGATATAGGCCGACTTGCCGTCGCTTTCGGCGCGGATCGGGGCAGCATAGTCGATCCGGCCGCCGCTGATTCCCCTGGCTTTGGCGTCCTTATCATAGTCGGCAGCCCACGCCTGCGCGGCATTGGCGCCGCGCCATTGGTAAGGCTAATATTCGTCGATGATGACCGCATCGGGTGCGTGCGCCGCATAGAAGGCGTTGAGGTCGCCGGCGTTGAACTTGTCGATCCAACTGGTGACCGCTGCCGTGGCATCCTCGGCCGGACCGGCCTGAGCCGGAGCCGCGAGCGACAGTGCGAGTGCAAGTGGCAGAATTTTCAGCATGATGGCCTCCCCTGCCCGGCCAAGTCGGACGCATACGGAGAAGCGCGTGGGCCGGGGCGCGCGCAAGGGCGGACGTGCGCCCCGACCCGGCTGACGTCAAGCCGCTTGGAAACGGGCGTCGAGGCTGAGCCGGCCGCCGCCGAACGCGACAACCTGCAGCAAGCCCCCGGCCATCGCGACATTCTTCATGAAATGGATCATTTGGTTCTGGTCGGCGAACGCCGAATGGAAGCCCATGGCGGCCAGCAGCGAGAACAGCGCCAGCGTCGCCGCGACGATCCGCGTTCGATAGCCGAGGATCAGGGCGATGCCGCCGCCCAGCTCGATCGCGACCGCGCCGGCGTAGGCGACTGGCGCGAGCGGCAGGCCCGCCGCGCCGATGTAGCCGATGGTGCCGGCCGGGTCGGCTAGTTTGGCGGCGCCGGACATTACGAAAATCGTGGCGAGCAGGATGCGCCCGACGAGGGCGACGGTATCCGCGTAGGAACGAACTGAGTGCTCATTCTCGCGCGCGGCGGCAATGAAATTGACCATGATCGGTCTCCAATTCTTGAGGATTGCCGGAGCGCGGAGGGGGCGCCGCGCCCCGGCAAACTGGGTCAGGCGGCGAGCAGCTCGACCTCGACCATCGCCTGCTTGAGCGCGGACTCGCGCTGCTCGGGGCTGACGTTGACGCCTTCGGCGATGACGAATTCCGGCTCGATGCCGATGAAGTTGAACACGCCGCGCAAATAGCTCTCGACATGCTCGAGCGAGGCGGCCGGCGAGCCCGAGCCGTAGAAGCCGCCCCGCGCCAGCGCGATGATCACCCGCTTGCCCTTGGCCAGGCCTTCGGGGCCGTTGGCGGTGTAATGGAAGGTCTTGCCAGCGATCAGGATCCGGTCGATCCAGGCCTTGAGCTGGCTCGGCACGCTGAAATTGTACATCGGCGCGCCGATCACCACGATGTCGGCCGCCCGGAACTCCTCGAGGATGCTCGAGTCGGCGAAGGCGTCCAGCGTGAGATGCGGAATCGGGTCGGCGAACAGGTCGCGGGTCACCAGCTGATCGCCCCAGTTGGCGGTCTTCAGCTGCTCGACGATCGAGTCGGTGAGGGCGCGGCTGGCGCTGTTCTGGCCATTGATGCTGCTGTCGATCTTGAGGATAGTCATTATTCTGTCCTTGGTATTGATTTGTTACCGGGACACTTTAAATAACCACCATCGAGAACCCCGCAAGAACGCACTTTTTTGGTGCTCGCGAACAAGTTTGTGGCACGGGAACATGGGTGTGACCGGAGAGAAAAGATGAAGGACCCGACCAACCCGGTATGCCGGACGATCAGCACCTTGCTGGCGCGCATTGGCGACAAATGGACGGTGCTCGTGGTGACGACGCTCGGCGAGGGCCCGCGGCGCTTCAACGAGCTCCGCCGCGAGATCCCGAGCGTCTCGCAGCGCATGTTGACGCTGACCTTGCGCAACCTCGAGCGCGACGGGCTGGTCAGCCGCACCGTCACCCCGACCATCCCGCCTCGCGTCGACTATGAGCTGACCGAGCTGGGCGAGTCGCTGCAAAAGCCGATCGCCGGCCTTGCCCAATGGGCGCTCGACAATGTCGGCACGATCCATGAGGCGCAGGCGCGGTATGACAGCGAGCAGGACGCCAGCATCGCCGCCTGACATTAAATGTAAGTATAGTCCCGGATGCTCGCCGAAACTGTAACTAATTCGGCGGGATATTTGCCCCTGCCGTCGACTATTCGACGCGCCGGAGGAGTCTCGCTGCTATCCCAATGCTTGCGAGGGGGTCTTGAGTCCGGCGTCACGGCGATGCCGGCAAGGAGGCCGAGATGAGAATAATTTCAGTGGGCGCAATATTGGCCGCTTCGCTTGTGGCGGGCAGCCCTGGCGTGGCGAAAGGCCAGCCCGATAATCCTCAACGACAGAGCGTTGGCGAACTTCACCGCGCACTGGCGGCCGTCGCCGCAACCGCGCAACAGCCCGGCCAGTTCAACCCGAAAGCGGACGGCGACCAGGGCGACGACCATGCCAACCCGCGCGCGATCCTCAGGGTGTGCAGCAAGGACACTCCGGCGGCGCAGCGCGCGGCGATCTGCCCGGTCGGAGTCTCGCCCGAGTGAGTGGGACAGCCAACTAGGTTCATTGTGGACCAGTAGTCCGCCGCTTGTTCATGTTTGCCCGGCACAAGTGGCCGGTGACCATGACAGCAAGACAATTGGACCAAGGCCCGGAAGGGCGGCAGCAACCGCGAACGCATTTGTTCGTGTCCGCGATCCTCCATGCGGACGCCGGCTCGATACCGGTCAACATCCGCAATATGTCGCAAACGGGCACGTTGATCGAAGCCGGGGGGGTGCCCGATGTCGGCACGCGGGTTTCGCTCAGGCGCGGTCAGTTGCGGGTCGCCGGCCATATCGCCTGGCGCGCCGACCGCCGCGCCGGCGTCCGGTTCGATGCCTCGGTGTGCGTAGCGGACTGGATGTCGCGGCTGGGCAGCGCCGGGCAGCAGCAGGTCGACGCAATGCTGGCCATCGTCAAACAGGATAGGCCGGGTGCAACGGCGATGACCGCCCCGGCCAATCCGGCCTCGATCGAGTCTGAGCTTCGCCAGCTCCGCCTTGAGCTTTCCCGGTTGGAAACGGCGCTGACTGCCGATGTGATCGTTGTCGCCACCCATCCCGAAATCCAGACGCTCGACATTGCCGTCCAGCGCATCGACCGGATTCTGAAGAGCCTTCGCGCCGGGTGATGACGGCCACCGGCGAAGCCGCTATCGCGCGGCCATGCTTAAGAAGACTCCGGCCGACATTGACGCGCTGAAGATCCTCGATGACCGGCTGCGCTTCCTGTCCGCCTGGACGATCCACCATGCCAACCACCTCCGCGAGAGCGCTGACGGCCTGAAGGTCGGCGGGCACCAGGCGAGCTGCGCGTCGATGACCGCGATCATGGCCGCCCTCTATTTCCACGCCCTTGGCCCGAACGATCGGGTCGCGGTCAAACCGCACGCCGGGCCGGTGCTGCACGCGGTCCATTATCTGCTTGGCAGCCAGACTCTCGAGCAGCTCAAGAATTTCCGCGGGTTCGGCGGCATGCAGAGTTATCCAAGCCGGACCAAAGACAGGATCCCGGTCGACTTCTCGACCGGCTCGGTTGGCCTCGGCGTGGCGATCACCGCCTTTGCCAGCCTGGTGCAGGATTATCTCACTGCGCATGGGATGATGGCCGAGGAGGAGCGCGGCCGCTTCGTCGCGCTGCTCGGCGATGCCGAGCTCGACGAGGGCAACATCTACGAATGCCTGATCGAGGCCGCCAAGCATGACGTTCGCAACTGCTGGTGGATCGTCGACTACAACCGCCAGTCGCTCGACGCTACGACCGCCGATCGCATGTTCGACCGCTTCGACGAGATTTTCGCGAGCTGCGGCTGGCGCGTGGTCACGTTGAAATATGGCAAGGCGCAGGCAGCGGCCTTCGCGGAAAAAGGCGGCGAGGCGTTGCGCGGCTGGATCAATCAATGCCCGAATGCCGATTATGCGGCGCTGACTTATCTCGGCGGCCGGGCCTGGCGCGAGCGCCTCGGAAAGGATCTGGGCAAGGCGATCAAGCCAATCCTCGACAAGTGCGACGACGATAAGCTGGCATCATTGATGACCAATCTCGGCGGGCATTGCGTGGAGACGCTGACCGAGGCGTTCGATGCTGCACAGGACGATGTCCCGACCCTGTTCATCGCTTACACCATCAAGGGCTTCGGCTTGCCCTTCGCCGGCCACAAGGACAATCACGCCGGCCTGATGAACCCGACTCAGGCCGCAGCGCTTCGCAACGCCATGGGCGTCAAGGAAGGCGAGGAATGGGAGCGGTTGGCCGGGATCGGCGGCAACGCCAGGGTCGGCGTCGAGGCGGTGCTCGACCGCACCCGCATTGCCAAGGAAAAGCGTGCACGCTCGTTCGGGAAGATCGCCATTCCCGCGATTCCCGCGCCGCAGGGCGAAGAGCAGTCAACACAGGCTGCCTTCGGTCGCATCCTGCTCGACCTGTCGCGGGCCGGCGGCGACCTGGCCGATCGCATCGTCACCACCTCGCCGGACGTCACGGTCTCGACCAACCTCGGCGCCTGGGTGAATCAGCGCGGCCTGTTCAAGCGGCGCGAAATGCAGGACGTTTTTGCCACTGCAAAGATTCCGTCGGCGCAAAAATGGTCGGCCTCCAACAATGGCCAGCACATCGAGCTGGGCATCGCCGAATCCAACCTCTTCCTGATGCTGGCCGCGCTCGGCCTGTCGGGCGATTTGTTCGGCCAGCGGCTGGTGCCGATCGGGACGCTGTACGACCCGTTCATCGCCCGCGGCCTCGATAGCCTCAACTATGCTTGCTACCAGGATGCTCGCTTCCTGCTGGTCGCGACGCCGTCGGGGCTGACATTGGGACCGGAGGGCGGGGCGCACCAGTCGATCAATCCGCCGCTGATCGCGCTCGGTCAGCCCGGATTGCGCCATTATGAGCCGGCCTATGCCGACGAGCTGGCGGCGATGATGGAGGAGGCGTTTCGCCTGATCGACGAACCGGCCGGGGAATCGACCTACCTGCGCCTCTCGACCCGCTCGATCGCGCAAGTTCAGCGCGCCGACAATGGTTGGAAGAATGGCGCGCTGCTGGGCGGCTATTGGCTCAAGCAGCCCGGCCCGAACGCCGAGGCGGCGATCGTCGCCATGGGAGCGCTGATGCCCGAGGCGCTTGCGGCGTGGGAGGAATTGAGCGCCGACATTCCCGGACTTGGGTTGCTGGCGGTCACGTCTCCGGACCTGCTCCATCGCGGTTGGACCGCCGCGCAAGCCTCACGCTGGCAAGGTCAGCGCAATGCGAGTCACGTCGAGCAACTGCTGGCTGCCCTTGCGCCCGGAGCGGGTCTCGTAACCCTATGCGACGCCGCCCCCGCCAGCTTGAGCTGGCTCGGCGGTGTGCTCGGCCAGCGGGTCGCGCCGCTCGGTGTCGAGCGTTTCGGCCAGACCGGCAGCCTGGTCGAGCTCTATGCCGCATACCGGCTCGACGGCGACGCGATCACCCAGGGAATCGCGGAATTGCTCCTGCCGCAAACCGCTTCTTAAGGATAAGCGTTTAGCGGCAAGGGGATGGACCGCCAGCTGACCCCGCTCGATCACCTCCTTGCAGCCGAACTCGACCACGCCCGCGACATGCTGGTGATGATGGGTGACGAGCTAGCGATGAGCCTTGAGATCGTTTCCGAGCATGGCATGGCGCTGCAGGCGGTCGACATAGTCGGCCAGATGCTCGGTCACATTGCCAACGTGGTTCGCGCCGACAATCCGCGCGAAGCGATCGATCGAATCGGCATGTGCGAGCTCAAGGCCAAGCTCAGCGCGCTTGAGGCAGAACCGCGCGTCGCCTAAGGCTGGCGCATGGCAGGACGCTATTTCGACGAGTGGCAGGTTGGCGACGTCATCGCTCACTCGGTCACCCGCACCGTCACCGAGACCGATAATGTGCTGGTCTCCGCCCTCACCCACAACCCGCAGCCGATGCACCTCGATCATGAGGTTGCCGCGAACAGCGAGTTCGGCAAGCCGCTGGTCAATTCGATCTATACTTTCGGCCTGATGGTCGGCGTGTCAGTGGCCGATACGACGCTGGGCACGCTTATTGCCAACCTGGGTTACGACAAGCTGACCTTCCCCTCGCCGGTGTTCGTCGGCGACACGCTGCGCAGCGAGAGCGAATGCCTCGAGGTGCGCGAGTCCAAGTCGCGGCCCAATGCCGGCATCGTCACCTGGGAGCATCGCAGCTTCAACCAGCGCGGCGAGCTGGTGTGCAAATGCACCCGCTCGGCGCTCCTGTTGAAGAAGCCGGCGTGAGCTCCAGCGCTCCTCCGCGCAGTTGGCTGTTCGTTCCGGCGGACAGCAACAAGAAGATGATGAAGGCGCTGGAAAGCGGCGCCGACGCGATCATCTTCGATCTGGAGGACAGCGTTGCAGCAGCACAGAAGCCCGTCGCGCGCGAGCTTCTCGGCCTGCTGCCCGATCGGCGCGAGGGCGAGCCCGAGCGCTGGGTCAGGATCAACCCGCTTGGCACCGACGACCATCGCGATGACCTCGACCTGCTCGAAGATCTCGATCTCGACGGCGTGGTTCTGCCCAAGGCCGAGAGCGGCGACGATGTCGCGGACCTGGCGGCGGCCCTCGCTCCGCGCTCCCTGCCGATCCACGCGATCGTCACCGAAACTGCCGCCTCGCTGTTCGGGCTATTGAGCTACCGCGACTGCTGCTCGAGCCTGGCGGCGATGAGCTGGGGCGCGGAGGATCTGTCCGCGGCGCTCGGCGCTTCGTCCAAATATTCGGCCCGCGGCGATCTCGCCTTCACCTATCAGCTGGCCCGGTCGCTGTGCCTCGCCGGAGCGGTCGCGGCGGAAGTCCAGCCGGTCGATGGCGTGTTCGCCGACTTCCGCGATGAAGCCGGCCTCGTCGAGGAAGCGCGCGCTGCGGCGGCTGAGGGCTTCACCGGCAAGCTGGCGATCCACCCGGCGCAGATCGGCCCGATCAACGCCGCCTTCACCCCTTCACCCGAGGAAATCGACCACGCCCGAGCGATCGTCGAGGCGTTCGAGGCGGAACCGGACGCCGGCGTGCTGTCGGTGGCTGGAAAAATGGTCGACCGGCCCCATCTCATCCAAGCAAGGCGCGTACTGGCCCGTTCCCGATAGGAGGCTCATATGGCGACGACTGCGCATCCCGATTCAGCCACGACATCCGAAACCGCCGCCGGGCCGACAATCGCCAAGGCCTGGGGCACCGAGGCGCCCGACCAGCCGTTGAAGCCGATGGATGTCGAGCGCCGCGCGCTACGGCCCAACGATGTCGCGATCAGGATCGACTTTTCGGGCATTTGCCACAGCGACCTCCACACCTGCCGCAACGACTGGGGCGCCACCCGCTATCCGACGGTCCCCGGCCATGAAATCGTCGGCACGGTCACCGCGGTGGGCAATGAAGTCACCCGGCACCGGGTGGGCGATACCGTTGCGGTCGGCTGCATGGTCGACAGTTGCATGGAATGCGACCAGTGCCTCGAAGGATGGGAAGTCTTCTGCCGCAAGGGCTGCGTCCAGACCTACAACAGCCCCGACTATCATGATGGCAGCATCAGCAAGGGCGGCTATACCGACCATATCGTGGTGCGCGACCATTTCGTGGTGAAGGTGCCCGACGGGATGGACGTCAGCCGGGTCGCACCTTTGCTGTGCGCCGGGATCACCACTTATTCGCCGCTACGCCAATATAAGGTCGGGCCGGGCACCAAAATGGCGGTGGTCGGGCTTGGCGGCCTCGGCCATATGGGCGTGAAGCTGGGCGCGGCGATGGGCGCGCATGTCACCATGATCACCACCACGCCAAGCAAGGGCGACGACGCGCGGGCGCTGGGCGCGCACGACGTGATTATCTCCACCGACGCGGAAGCGATGCGGGCCGCGGCGACCCGCTTCGATTTCATCCTCAACACCATACCGGTCAGCCACGAGATCGACGGCTACCTGCAGCTGCTCGGCCGATCGGGCCGGATGGTGATCGTCGGAGCCCTAACCCAGATGCCCGGCTTCGTCGGCGCCAACCTCATCTGGTGGAACCGGGCGGTCGGCGGGTCGGCCATCGGCGGCATCCCCGAAACCCAGGAAATGCTCGATTTCTGCGCCGAGAAGCAGATTTACCCGGATATCGAGACGATCCGCATGGACCAGGTCAACGAGGCCTATGAGCGATTGCTCAGGAATGACGTCCGCTATCGCTTCGTGATCGAGATGGCGCAGGGCTTGTGAATCGGGTCGGCGCCGCCGCGATCGCTGCGGCGCTGACCGCCAGTTCCGCTCCTGCCCAGTCCCCAAAGCCGTTCGATCCGGTCGCCTTCTTCACCGGCGCGACCCAGGGACGGGGCGAGCTCAGGGAGCTGCTCGGCAAGGCCAAGAAGACATCGACCCAAAGCGTCGGTCGGGTCGACAAGGACGGCTGGCTGCTACTCGACCAGAAAGTGGCCGTGGAAGGCGATCCCGTGCGGCAGCGGCGCTGGCGGCTGAAACAGGTTGCGCCCGGTAAGTACAGCGGCACGCTGAGCGATGCGAAAGGCCCAGTTAAGGCGGAGGTTCGGGGTCCGACGGTTCGAATCCGCTACGTGATGAAGGGCAATATCAAGGTCGATCAGGAGCTGACCGCCGTGCCGGGCGGGCGGGCGGTGATCAATCGCGGCACCTTCCGGAAATTCGGAATGAAGGTCGCGATCATGAAGGAACGGATCGACAAGCGTTGATCCTTGTTCCCCGGCGCAGGCCGGGGTCCAGGAGCGCCGATAGGCGCTGCTTGCGCAGCGCCCTGGGCCCCGGCCTGCGCCGGGGAACTGTTGCGCCGTGCGTGGCGCGCGCTAGGGTCTGGCCTGAAAAGCAAAGAATTTTCGGGGGAACCATAGATGTCCGATCCGGCCAAAATGACGGAACCCAGCACCGTCCGGGGTGACGGTGCGGTTCCGCCATGGTCGATGACCCGCGTCGTCACCGCCTCGTCGGCGGGGACTGCCTTCGAATGGTATGACTTCTTCATCTTCGGCAGCCTGGCGACGGTCATCTCCAAGGTGTTCTTCGCCGGGCTCGACCCGACCTCGGCGCTGATCGCCGCGCTCGGCCTGTTCGCCGCCGGCTTCGCCTTCCGCCCGCTGGGGGCGATCATCTTCGGGGTGATGGGCGACCGCATCGGCCGCAAGGCGACCTTCCTCACCACCGTCAGCCTGATGGGCGGCGCGACCTTCCTGATCGGCCTGCTTCCGACCTATAGCCAAGCCGGCATCTGGGCGCCGATCCTGCTGATCTTCCTGCGCATCCTGCAGGGCCTCGCGCTCGGCGGCGAATATGGCGGCGCGGCGATCTACGTCGCCGAGCATTCGCCCGACCACCGCCGCGGCGCGTCGACCGGCTGGATCCAGTCGTCGGCCGCGTTCGGCCTGCTCGCCGCGCTGGTGGTCATCCTCGCAACGCGCACCGCATTGGGCGAGGAGGCGTTCCTCGCCTGGGCTTGGCGGCTGCCGTTCCTGGTCTCGCTGGTGC
>JALYNQ010000089.1 GCA_030773115.1 Pseudomonadota bacterium | reverse complement strand
TCGACGTCGGTTGCCGCCGGAACGGTGCCGCTGATCAGCGCATCGTCCTCGCTGCCCGAGGCGGCATCGTCGCCGCCGCTGACCGGCGCGTCGTTGGCGCCGTTGACGGTGATCTCGACCGTCGAGGTCGAGGTGGCGCCATGCTCGTCCTGGATGGTGTAGCCGATCGTGACCGTCGCCGTCTCGTTATCGTCAAGATGGTCGAAGTCGGTGCCGGGATCGAACCGCACCTGGTTGCCGACCACGCTCGCCGTGCCCTGACCGGCCGGCGCACTGGCGGCGGTCACGGTCAACACCGCGCCATTGTCGTCATCGCTATCATTGGCGAGGACATTGATTGTGACGATCGAATTTTCGGACGTCGTGCCGGTGTCGGCGTTGGCGACCGGGCCGTCATTGGCGCCGGCAATGGTGATCGTGAGGGTCGAGCTCGACGTCGCGCCATGCTCGTCGGTCACCGTATAGTTGAACGTCTCCGTGACGGTGTCGCCCTGGGCAAGCGCCTGAGTGTCGCTGTCGGCATTGTTGAGGTTGTAGGTCCAACTGCCGTCGGCGTTGATCGTCACCGAACCATAGGTGCCGGTGATCGCGCTGCCCACGTTGGCGGTCGAGCCGTTGACCTCCTTGACCGTGAGCATCGCACCATTGTCGACATCGGTGTCGTTGGCCAGCACATTGCCGCTTGCGGAAGGATCGCCTGCGTGAGGAGTGTCGCCAGGGTTGACGCCGGCCTCGGTCACCAGGTCGGCTCCATTGCTATCGGCGTTGGCGACCGGGCCGTCGTTGCTGCCGGTGAAGATGATCGTCGCCGTGTTCCACGACAGGGTGCCGTTGGACATGCGGATCGCATAAGTGAAGGTGTCGGTTATGGTTTCGCCGACCGCCAGCGCCTGGAGCTGGGCCTTGAAGGCGGTGCTGAGCGTGTCCGACTGATAGGCGACCTTGCCGTCCTGGATCCAGATCTTCGCCCCGTGCGCGCTGGTATCGGTGGCGGTGGATTCGATCTTGCCGATATCGGTGGAGATCAGGTCAGTCGAACCAGCCGCATCGGTCGCGGAATCATCGACCGACCACAGGATCTTGGCATTGCCGCCGAGGTCGTTGAGCATCACGTCCAGCAGGGCGATGCCGATCAGATCCTCGGTGTTATAGAATGTATCGGCTTTTGCCTGCGGCGTGTTGTTCAGTGACGTGGTCGTACCACCGTTGGTATTAGTTGCCATTATCCGAGCCCCCGGGGTTCGCGACTCGATGTGCGTTAACCCGTGGTTAACTAACGATAATTAACGTTGGATAACAAGGGCAAATCTGTGCCAGTGTCTTAATCTGGTACAATCCGCTGTCGCTTTGCCGGACTATCGGCCCGCCAATCACCTGCATTGCCTCCAAGCAAGGCTTCCGCTATGCGCGCCCCGTCCGGCGGGCTGTGCTCGCGGGCGGCCCGCTTATCACGCGAGCTAGTGCAGGGCGGGACGCGATGTCCTGCTCGGCGATACCCTGTATCGCCTGCGCTGGCTCATTCCGCTTGAGCGTGCTTCCCGTGGTCTCAATTCATTGGACGCCTCCCCGGCATGGGGCCGCGGGGGCAACATAAGGGTTTCCAGGTCCGCCTGATGGTAGTCCGGCCAAAGGGGCCGGCGGCGGCATGAAAACTGATTTTTGGAAGACAATTTTCTATGGCCACTACGGCATTTCCCAGCCGCGACGACTTTGCGGCGCTTCTCAATGAATCCCTCGGCGGCGAGAACGAGACCTTCGAAGGCAAGGTCGTCAAGGGCATCGTCACCGCGATCGAAAACGATCTCGCCGTCATCGATGTCGGGCTGAAGAGCGAAGGCCGCGTCGCGCTGCGCGAATTCGCCGCGCCGGGCCAGAAGGCTGAGCTGGCGGTCGGCGACGAGGTCGAGGTGTTCGTCGACCGGGTCGAGAATGCGCAGGGCGAGGCGATGCTGAGCCGCGATCGCGCCCGCCGCGAGGCGGCGTGGGACAAGCTGGAGACAGAATTCTCGGCCGGTAATCGGGTCGACGGCGTGATCTTCGGCCGCGTCAAGGGCGGCTTCACCGTCGACCTGGGCGGCGCCGTCGCCTTCCTGCCGGGAAGCCAGGTCGACATCCGCCCGGTGCGCGACGTCCAGCCGCTGATGGACCTGCCGCAGCCATTCCAGATCCTGAAGATGGACCGCCGCCGCGGCAACATCGTCGTGTCGCGTCGCGCGATCCTCGAGGAAACCCGCGCCGAGCAGCGCTCGGGCCTGATCCAGAGCCTCGAAGAGGGCCAGGTGATCGACGGCGTGGTCAAGAACATCACCGACTATGGCGCCTTCGTCGACCTCGGCGGGATCGACGGCCTGCTGCACGTCACCGACATCAGCTACAAGCGCGTCCAGCACCCGAGCGAGGTCATCAACATTGGTGACACCGTCAAGGTGCAGATCATCCGCATCAACCGCGACACGCAGCGCATTTCGCTGGGCATGAAGCAGCTTGAGAGCGATCCCTGGGAAGGCGCGGCCGCCAAATATCCGGTCGACGGCACCTTCACCGGGCGGGTCACCAACATCACCGAATATGGCGCCTTCGTCGAGCTGGAGCCGGGCATCGAAGGCCTGGTCCACGTCAGCGAGATGAGCTGGACCAAGAAGAACGTCCACCCCGGCAAGATCGTCTCCACGTCGCAAGAGGTCGAGGTCAAGATCCTCGAGGTCGACGGCGAGAAGCGCCGCATCTCGCTTGGCCTCAAGCAGGCCCAGTCCAACCCGTGGAGCGACTTCGCCGAGAAGCATCCGGTCGGCTCGACGGTCGAGGGCGAGGTCAAGAACTCGACCGAGTTCGGCCTGTTCGTCGGCCTGCCCGGCGACGTCGACGGCATGGTCCACATGTCGGACATCGCCTGGGGCGTGTCGGGCGAGGAGGCGCTGGCGCTTCACCGCAAGGGCGAGACCGTCACCGCGGTGGTGCTCGACGTCGATGTGGAGAAGGAGCGCATCTCGCTCGGCATGAAGCAGCTCGAGCGCGGCGGCGTGGTTGCGGCCGGCGGGGCCGGGGTGGGCAAGGGCGAGATCGTCACCGTCGAGGTGCTCGAGGTCAAGGACGGCGGGCTCGACGTCCAGGTGACCGAGGGCGGCGCGACCGGCTTCATCAAGCGCACCGACCTCGGCCGCGACCGCGACGAGCAGCGTCCGGAGCGGTTCCAGGTCGGCCAGAAGTTCGACGCCCAGGTGATCGGCTTCGACCGCTCGAAGAAGCCCAACTTCTCGATCAAGGCGCTGCAGATCTCCGAGGAGAAGCAGGCGGTGGCGCAGTACGGCTCGTCCGACAGCGGCGCGTCGCTCGGCGACATTCTCGGCGCAGCTTTGAAGGAAGCTGGCGAGAAGAAGACCAAGAAGTAGACTTAAGCCATTGGCGGTGGGACTTTTTTGTCCCGCGGCGATACAAAAGGAGGGGCGCGGGTGCGGTTATGCATCTGCGCCCTTTTCCTTTGCCCATCCGGCTGATACGCAGTGCGCCAGCGCCGGGGGCGGCGCTACGACAACTTGAAGATCTCAGAGGGCATCGATGATCCGTTCCGAGCTGGTGCAAAAATTGTGCAGTGACTTCCCTGACCTGTCGCAGCGGGAAGTGGAAAATGTGGTGAGCGCGATCTTCGATTCCATCACCGACCAGCTGGCCCGGGGCGGCCGCGTGGAGCTGCGCGGTTTCGGCGCCTTCTCGACCCGCCAGCGCGATGCGCGGACCGGGCGCAACCCGCGCACCGGCGAGGCGGTTGACGTCGACGCCAAGCGCGTGCCCTATTTCAAGCCGGGCAAGGAAATGCGCGAACGCCTCAACTTAAACGGCGAAGCGGCTGAATAATTTTACTCGGCGCCGACCCAATCGGTGTCGGAGCGAAAAGCGGACGTGGCGGAATGGTAGACGCTGGAGACTTAAAATCTTCTGCCCATTGGGCGTGCGGGTTCAAGTCCCGCCGTCCGCACCAGCTTTGAAATCTAGGCATGCTGGGGCATGCCGATTTCAAAGCTCAACCGTCTGTGGAAGCAAATCCCGGAAACTCGCGGCTTACCCTCCATCGTGGAGAAAAAATTAAGCAATCCGCGTTAATTCGTCGGGTCGTGGGCAACAATTCGTCACAAAGGTTCGCGTTGCGGGACCGAAACAAGGCGCTCGCCAACGCCCGCCGGGACGTACTGGTCCTGGCCATCCTCATCGCTGCGGTATTCCTGTTGATCTGGAACGGCAGCGAATTTTTCCAGCGGTTGACCAGTGTCGGCACGAGCCTGGGTCCTGGTCTCAAGGTGGCGCTGATTGCCCTGACACTGAATGTCGCGCTGATCTTGTTCGGATGGCGTCGCTACGTCGATCTCCAGCATGAATCGGAAATGCGCAAGGAGGGGGAGGCGCGCGCCGCGCTGATCGCTTCGACTGACGGCATGACCGGGCTGTTGAACCGAAAGGGCTTCGCCGACCAGGGAGAAGTTCTTCGACTTCGAGCTGAGATGGATGAGCGGCAGCTCATCATCCTGTCGGTCCAGCTGAACCGCTTCAAAGCGATCAATGATCGCCACGGCTATGATGTTGGTGATCACATGCTGCGACTGATCGCCGCCGCCATGGAGCAGACGGCTGGCCAAGGTGATCTCGTTGCGCGGCTTGCTGGCGATGAGTTTGCACTCGCATATGCTGCGCCCCGGGGATCGGTAGCCGAAGCAGAATCGCTGGCGGAACGGGTACTCAAGGCGGTTACCCGGCCGATGGAAGCCGAAGGAAAGCTCGTACAGGTCGGCGCGTTCGTCGGGATTGCAGTCTCAAATCCCGGCGATGGCCAAATCCCCGACATGTTGCGGCGAGCCGACATTGCGCTTGATCGCGCCAAATCAACCCGTTCCGCGCGTCCCGTCTGGTTCGATGAGGGAATGGAACGCGCGCTGATTGCCCACAGCGAGCTGGAGCAGGGGATTCGCTATGGTCTCGAACATGGTCAGTTCCTTCCCTATTTCGAGCCGCAAGTGGACCTGCTCACGGGCGAGATCATCGGTTTCGAGGTGCTGGCACGATGGGACCATCCGCTTTCCGGCATGATTGAACCGCTACGCTTCATTCCCATTGCGGAAGAACATGGGCTGATCGGACGGCTGTCCGAGCAGATCATGCTGGCGGCGATGGTCGAAGCGGCCAACTGGGATCCTTCGATCAAGCTGTCGGTAAACATCTCGCCAACTCAGTTGGCGGACAGCTGGCTGGCGCAGCGCGTTGTGCGGCTGCTGACCGAAGCGGGCTTCCCGGCCGAGCGGCTGGTGGTTGAAATCACCGAGAGCTCGCTGTTCTCGGATCTCGATCTTGCCCGCACGATCGCCACCAGCCTCAAGAACCAGGGCATTCGCCTGGCACTCGATGATTTCGGTACCGGCTTTTCCTCGCTTGCCCATCTGCGCTCGCTCCCATTCGACGTAATCAAGATCGATCGCTGCTTCGTTTCGACCCTGGCGCGCGACCCGGAAAGCTCGGCGATCATCCGCGCCGTCACGACGCTGGCCGACGGCCTGGGAGTGCCGGTTACGGTGGAGGGCATCGAGGATGCGGCGACCCACGCGGCGGTCGCCGGCTTCGGCTGCGCGGTCGGGCAGGGCTGGTATTTCGGCAAGCCAATGAGCGCCGACCAGGCTACAGCCTTGCTTCGCTCTCGCCATGGCGAGAAAACAGAGCAGGCAGCTCAACCAAGCCGCCGGGCCCAGAGTTAAGCCAATTCGCCACCGCGTCCCGTGATGGGACGGGCGGACCGTAACGCCAGATACCGGCGTTGATGCCGTGGTAAAAATCGCGTTAAGGATTGGCGATGCGGTCGAATCTGCGCCTGCAACGCATATTGGCAATCCGCCAGCTGGGCGGCTCGATTCCGGCTGCGGCCTCCGCCGTAGGCGAGCCGGCCCCGGGGCTGGTCGGCGACCTTCGCCTGTTCGCGCTGACCTTCGCCGGCGCTTTCCTGTTCACCTCGATCTTTCTGGGCTGAACGGCTCATTTGGCCACGCCCCCGGCATGACCGATTGCGTCCGCTAGTCGCAGGCGAGATGGAGCTTCCAACCAAGCCAGGCGGAAATGACGGTCGCGCCGGCCACAATTAGCAGGCTGTCGGCGACGGTCACGCCCAATTGCACCGCCGCCGTCAGGATAAGCGTCGCCGCGACCATCAATCCTGAATTGACGATATTGTTGGCTGCGATGGTTCGCGCGGTTTCCGACTTGGGTACGGTGGTGGTCAGGAAGGCGTAGAGCGGCACGACGAACATGCCGCCCGATATGGCAACGCCGAGTAGGTCGATGACAATCATCCAGCTGTTCGCAACGGCGAGGAATGTTTCAAGGTCGCGCAGTTCCGCGGCCGGTTCGGGCCAGCCTTTGATGCGCCGAAACAGGTCGAGCACGAACAGGCCCATGAGCAGGGCAGAGGCGGGCGAATAGCGCGCCGAAACCTGCCCTTGCAGCAATCGATTGACCGCCACCGAGCCGATGGCGACGCCGACCGAAAAGGTCGCGAGAAACAGGGTCGCCACGGTCTGATCGGCGCCGAGCCCATTTTTGACAAGCGGCGGGAACTGGGCAGCCAGCACCGCGCCCATTGCCCAGAAAAAGCTGATGGCGATGATCGCCAGGAACAAGCGAGGGATATGGAGAGTGTTGCTGACCAATGTTCGGGACGCCCGAACGATATGCCAGTCGAAATGGAATGGCGGGGCGTCGGGCGCAGGCGGAGCCGGCGGAACGAAATGGCCCGCGATCCGGCCGATGGCGGCCACCGCCAACACAGCGATGGCGGCGAATTCTGCGTGAAAGCTGCCGTCCGGCTTTTGCACGACGAGCACGCCGCCCAGCAGTGTCCCGCCGAGGATTCCGATGTAGGTTCCGGCCTCGACCAGCCCTGTTCCACCGAGTACTTCATCGGGCCCAAGATGTTGCGGAAGGATGGCGTATTTGATTGGTCCGAAAAAGGTCGAATGAACGCCCATTGCGCATAGCGCCAGCAACAGCAGCGGGACATTGTGCAACAGCAATCCCGCCGCCCCGGCGATCATGATCAAAATCTCGGCGGTTTTCACGATGCGTACGATCTTCGCCTTGTCGCGCTCGTCCGCCAATTGCCCCGCCAGCGCGGACAGCAGGAAGAATGGCAGGATGAACAATCCCCCGGCGATTGCGCTGAACGTCGCTTCCTGCTGAGGGTCTCGATAGATGCCGTAAATCACCAGCATCACCATCGACGTGCGGAACAGATTGTCGTTGAAGGCGCCCAGGAACTGGGTGACGAAAATCGGCAGGAAGCGCCGCGTTCGTAATAGGTGTGCGGTGTCCTGCATTGTCTTCCGGCCTCCTGATAACGGCTTTACTAATGCCCGCAAGCGGCGGTTTTTTGACTCTGTGCAACTGGCGCCGCTTGGCTTAGCCAAGGGCACAATGCTGACGCTGCCCAACCTGCTGACGCTTTCCCGGATCCTGGCGGTGCCGATCCTGGTCTTCCTGCTATGGAAGCCTGCCCCCTACGACTATCTGATCACGTTTGTTCTCTACTGCATTGTGGGGATCACCGATTATTTCGACGGCTATCTGGCGCGTGCCCAGGGTCTGACCTCCAAACTCGGCCAGTTCCTCGATCCAATCGCCGACAAGATCATGGTCGCCGCGGTGATCGTCATGCTGATGGCCTCCCGCAAAGCCGACGGGGCTCCACCGATCATTCAGGATTGGAGCGTCATTCCCGCCCTGATCATCCTGCTACGCGAAATCATCGTCTCCGGCCTGCGCGAGTTTCTTGCCGAGCTCAAGGTGCTCGTGCCGGTCAGCGCGCTGGCCAAATGGAAGACCACGTTCCAGTTGGTAGCGCTAGGCGCGTTGATCCTTGGCGGAGCATTGCCGGGACAGCCATGGGTCCATCTGGTCGGTGTCGCCAGCCTCTGGGCAGCCGCGGCACTTACGCTGGTCACCGGCTACGATTATCTGCGCCTTGGCCTCCGGCATATGGACTGATCGATTTTCCAACTCTCTCTGACGAACTTATCTCGTTTCCGCCCGTTCAACTCGCAGCCTAGGCTGAGCGCGACTTTCGAACAGGAGACAGGAATATGGACGCGAAGACCGGTGAAATGGGTGGAGGGTGTCCGGTTCACAAGCCAACCACGGTACGCTCGCTGCTCGGCCGTCAGAACCGCGACTGGTGGCCGGAATCGCTTCCGATCGACATCCTTCACCAGGGCGGTGTCTCGCCGGACCCGATGGGCGACGACTTCGACTACGCCGAGGCCTTTAACGCGCTCGATTACCAGGCGCTCAAGGACGACCTCCGGGCGCTGATGACCGACAGCCAGCCATGGTGGCCGGCCGACTATGGGCACTATGGACCATTCTTCATCCGCATGGCGTGGCATGCCGCGGGAACCTATCGCACGGCGGACGGGCGCGGCGGGGCCAATTCGGGCAACCAGCGCTTTGCTCCGCTCAACAGCTGGCCGGACAACGGCAACCTCGACAAGGCGCGCCGGTTGCTGTGGCCGGTCAAGCGCAAGTATGGCAAGAACATTAGCTGGGCCGATCTGTTCATTCTCGCCGGCAATGTCGCGATCGAGGACATGGGCGGGCCGATCTTCGGCTTCGGCGGCGGCCGCAAGGACATCTTCGAGCCGGAACGCGACGTCTATTGGGGCAATGAGGAGCAGTGGGTCGGCCAGGAAGGCAACAAGACCCGGATCCTGCCCGAAGAGCAACTGGAGCTCGAGCACCCGCTGGCGGCGATCCAGATGGGCCTGATCTACGTCAATCCGGAAGGGCCGGGGGGCGTGCCTGATCCACTGCAGTCGGCGCGCGACATCAAGATCACCTTCGAACGGATGGCGATGAACCATGAGGAGACGGTCGCCCTGACCGCTGGCGGCCATACCTTCGGCAAGGCGCATGGAGCCGGCGATCCGAGCCTGGTCGACGTCGCGCCGGAAGGGGCCGACATCACGCTCCAGGGTCTCGGCTGGGCCAGCGCCCACGAAAGCGGGTTCGGCGAGCACACGATCACCAGCGGGATTGAGGGATCGTGGGTGAACACGCCTACCCAATGGTCGGAGAATTATTTCCGCCTGCTGCTCGACTATGAATATGAGCTGGTAAAATCACCTGCTGGCGCCCAGCAGTGGCAGCCGATCAACCAGCGCGAAGAAGATATGGCGCCGGCGGCGCACGACCCGTCGAAGCGGGTGCCGACGATGATGACCACGGCTGATATGGCGCTGCGCGAGGACCCCGAGTTCCGCAAGATCTCGGAGAAATTCCGCAACGACCATGAGGCGTTCAAGGACGCCTTCGCGCGGGCCTGGTTCAAGCTGACCCACCGCGACATGGGTCCCAAGATTCGTTACCTCGGGCCCGAGGTGCCGGACGAGGACCTGATCTGGCAGGACCCGGTTCCCGCCGGGACCAAGCCGTCCCACGGGGACGTTTCTGCCTTCAAGTCGAAGATCCTCGACGCAGGGCTAAGCGTTGGCCAGTTGGTCAAAGCCGCGTGGGCCTCCGCCTCCACCTACCGCAAGAGCGACCATCGCGGCGGCGCCAATGGCGCGCGCATCCGGCTTGAGCCGCAGCGCAATTGGGCGGTCAATGAGCCGGACGAGCTGGCCAGGACCCTGGCCAGGATCGACGAGCTGCGCGGTTCCCTGTCGATGGCCGACGCGATCGTCCTCGCCGGCACGGCCGCGGTCGAGAAGGCGGCCAAGGACGCGGGCTTCAATGTCGAAGTCCCGTTTACTGGCGGGCGCGGCGACGCGTCGCACGACTGGACCGATGTCGACAGCTTCGCGGTGATGGAGCCGGCCGCGGACGGGCTCCGCAATTACCTCAAGACCAAGCATTCGGTCAGGACCGAGGAGCTGCTGCTCGACCGTGCCTCGCTGCTCGGCCTGTCGGCGCCGGAAATGACGGTACTGCTGGGCGGCCTGCGGGTGCTCGGCGCCAACTATAAGGATGAGCCGTTTGGGGTCTTCACCAACCGCAAGGGCCAGCTGACCAACGATTTCTTCGTCAACCTGCTCGATAACGACACCTTCTGGGAGGTGGTCGACGAGAGCGGCGACGAGGAATTCATCGGCTACGATCGCGGCGGCAAGCAGGAGAAGTGGCGCGCCACGCGCACCGACCTCATCTTCGGCTCGAACAGCCAGCTGCGTGCAACCGCCGAGGTCTATGCCGAGAAAGGCAATGAAGAGAAGTTCGTCCGCGACTTCATCGCCGCCTGGACCAAGGTCATGAACGCCGATCGCTTCGATCTTACCGCCACGGGAAAGACGCGGGCCACGCCGGCTCGGGAACCCGAATTGGCCAAATAGTCAGCCTTCGGCCGCCGCGGCGCCCACCTCTTAGCCCCCGAGGAGGGCGCCGCGGCACACCTTGGATCCTTAATCGACCAAGGACGCAGCTTGGGTCTTCTTTGAGTCGACGACTTCCTGGCCTGGAATGACGTCGCTGACGATCGAACGCAGGCTGTCGGCAAGCATCTGGAACTCGCTTTCCCGCGGGCTGGAGCGGCGCCAGATGAGCGCGATCCGACGATAGCCATGGTCGGAGCGAAGCGGCTTCGCGTCGACCCCCGTGCCCTCCAGGATTCCGGCTGCGATCGCCATTGCAGGGATGAAGGTCAGGCCGAGGCCGTTGTCGACCATTTGCACCAGCGTGTGGAGAGACGTCCCCATCATCGCCGCATGGGCGCGGAGCTCCGGCCGATTGCAGGCCGAAAGCGCATGATCCTTGAGGCAGTGGCCGTCTTCGAGCATCAGCATTCGGCCCTCGTCGATCGTGTCCACATCAACCATGGCGCCGCGCGGCGCCTCGCCCTGCGGATAGGCAATGAACAGCCGATCCTCGAACAATGGCGCCGAATCCACCTCTCCGCAGCTGTATGGCAAGGCAAGCAGCACACAATCGAGTTGCCCGCGGTGCAGTGCCTCGCAGGCCGTCTGGCTGGTTTCCTCGCGCAGGTACAGCTTCAGTTTCGGCCATTGCTGGCGGAGCCGCGGCAGCATGGTCGGCAGCAGGAATGGGGCAATGGTCGGAATGACCCCCATGCGGAGCTCGCCGTGGAGCGGCTTGCCTTCCGCCCGCGCAAGCTCGGCCAACTCTTCAGCCTCGCGCAGGACCCGGACCGCCTTGTCAGCAACCTTTTCACCCAAAGCGGTAAAGCGGACGACGCGGCGCGTTCGCTCGACGAGGGTCACGCCGAGCAGGGTTTCAAGCTCGCGTAGCCCCGCGGAAAGGGTTGACTGGGTGACGAAGCAGGAATCCGCCGCTTTGCCGAAATGGCCGTACTGCCGCAGCGCGACGAGATATTGCAGTTGCTTGATGGTCGGCGGGTGGACAGTCATCGCTAATCGAAATTTCCAATCAGTATACGCAATATAATGAACTTGAACGATTTAGGCTAGCGGCATAGTGCAACGGGGATACTGCTGCCTAACGCGACGCGAGCAGCAGGACGGCGGGGGCATTCTCCCCTAATTTTGCCCCCGCCGTCACCTAATCGGATCGAGTTTAGCTGAGCGCCCGATAGAGGCCATAACCGCTCGTCAGGGTCAGCACCGCCCCGACGAAGGTCAGCAGCAGGTCCGGATTGACCCGCTTGGCAATCCAGGCACCGAACGGAGCGGCCAGGACGCCCCCGACAACCAGACCGGCAACCGCCTTGATCAGGAAGGCTTGTTCCTCGTCGGAGCCGGTCAGGGTCAGTGTTGCGAGGAATGTGGCGGAGATCGAGATGGTCAGGAAGAATTCGGCTGTATTGACCGTTCCTATGGTCTTCCGTGGATTGCTCCCCTGCACCAGCAGGTTGGAGGTGACGATTGCTCCCCACCCGCCACCGCCCGCAGCGTCGAGGAAGCCGCCGACGGCGCCGAGCGGCTCGACGATCTTGGGCCTGCGCTCGGTATGGCGATGCATGACGCCGCGGTAGAACAGGTAAAGGCCAAGCGCCGTGAGGTAGGCGAGGACGAACGGCTTGGCGGTTGAAGCATCGACTTGAGTCAGGATATAGGCGCCGATGATGCCGGCGAGGATGCCGGGGACGGCAATGCGGAAGAACAGCTGCCAGTCGACATTGCGATGGGCGACGTGGCTGATGCCCGAGACAGCGGTAGTGAAGGTTTCGGCGGTATGGACGCCCGCCGAAGCGGCCGCCGGCGGAACCCCCATCGTGATCAGCAGGGTGGTGGAAATCTGACCAAAGGCCATGCCCAGCGCGCCATCGATCAGCTGGGCGGCGAAGCCGATCATGATGAAGGGCACCAGGACCGATGGATCGCTTAGGATCTCAGCTAAAATGCCCGTTCTCCACTCTGTTCCGTGCCTCACTGCCTTAATATTCAGCGCCGCGGCAAGCCTTTCCGGCGCGTGAAAAGTTCCATTCGGCTTTTCATTACGCGCCTGACACCTTAAATTAGGGGCCGAAACAGCAAGGACGCGTCGCTTGGCTTCGGGCATTGTCGAATATCTGGAATCGGTGAGGCTGCGCGATCCGGCAGCGCGATCGCGATGGGAAATCCTGATCTACCCGGGTGTCTGGGCACTTGGTCTGCATCGCGTCGCCCATTGGCTCTACGGCGGCCGGCTCTATTTCCTGGCGCGGCTGGTGAACCATTTCTCGCGCGCAATCACCGCGATCGATATCCATCCCGGGGCGAAGATCGGCGAGCGCTTCTTCATCGATCACGGCTTTACCGTGATCGGGGAGACCGCGGACATTGGCGACGATGTCACCATCTACCAGAATGTGACGTTGGGCGGGACCAACCCCTCGACCGGTGTCGGCGGCAAGCGCCATCCGACCTTGAAAAACGGAGTCGTGATCGGCTCCGGCGCGCAGGTGCTGGGCCCGATCGAAGTGGGCGAGGGCGCCAAGATCGGCGCCAATGCCGTCGTCACCAAGGATGTCGAGCCGGGTAGCACCATGGTCGGCATTCCTGCCAAGCCGGTGCTGGTCGACGCCGTGCACTACAGTCCGGGATTCGTGCCCTACGGCACGCCGTGCGGCGAGGATTGCGATCCGGCCCGCGCCCGGCTGGCCGAGCTTGAGCAAGAGATTGAAGCGCTTCGGCGTGACGTGGCCGAGCTGCGGGCACGCGGCCAGGCCGAGCCAAAGGTCAAAAGCGCTTGAGCGTCATCACGCCGTTTCCGCATCCGCGGGACCGGTGTCCTATTACTGCATTCGACCGTGGCGAGTTGCAGCGCATCCTCGACCTATATGGACGGATGGTCGCGGCGGGTCACTGGCGCGACTATGGGATGTGGTTCGACGCCGATGTGGCGGTGTTCGCCGCGTTCCGACGGACGGCCGAACGGCCCGAGGTTCGCATCGAAAAACGCCCCCAGCTTCATTTGAAGCAGGGGGCGTATGCACTGGTTTCAGAGCATGGAACGGTGCTCAAGCGGGGCCACGAGCTTCACGGCATCCTTGCCCCGCTCGAGCGTCGACTCATGCGGCTCGTGCGGGACTAATTGCCCGGCCCAGATGCGGCAGCTTGGCCTGCAGTGGTACCGGCAGTGCGCGCACCACCATCGACCGGGCCTGATGCCAGTATGCGGACAGCAACAGCAGCGCAGAGCCGATCACGAGCGCCGTGAGCGCGATGTTGAGCTCGACCGCACCGACCTGCTTGAACAGTTCGCTTAGGGCGATGAGCACATAGGCCAACGCCGAGACGAGAAGCGCGCGACGATCGATGGCGAGCGCGGTCAGCCCGAGCCCGACGTAAAGCGCGATTACGACCAGCCCCTCGCCAACCGTGGCGGTACCGTCGTTGAGCCCGAGCAAGGTGAAGACCGGATGGACGATCATCGGCGCCGCCAAGATATGAAGCCAGAAGGCGACGTCCGAGCGGCGGGTGAGGCGGGCCGGATCGGACGAGTCCCAGCGCATGGCGAACAGGAATACGCCAATGCCAAGCATCAGGACGAAGCCCCAGAGCAGATTCTGATACGACTCCGGATCGCCGAGGGCAGCGATCAGCAGCCCGACCGCGATTGCCGCGACCGCCGCAGCACCGGCTGCGACTGTGATGGGCACCCGGAATCGTTTCCAATGTAGCCACGCGGCGCCGGCCGCAACGGCTCCTGCAATCGAGGCGATCGCGCCGCCGTACAGGGCTTCCTGCCCTTCCGGGGGCTCGCCCATCGGGATCACCAGCGCGAAACCGATAGTCGCGAAAACTGCGCCGACGAAAGCCAGCAGCAGCAAGATGGAGGGAAGCGCCATCCGCCGCTTGGCGGTAAAGAACAGGGCCAAGCCCCAAGCCGTGGCAGCGACGAACAACGGCGCGATCGGGCTCGGGCCGTTGTAGTCGATAACCAGGCCGAGAGATTGGCCGATCGACTGTCCAATCCAGCCCACCGCGAACATCAAGATCGCTGAAGCGATGGCCACAAAAATATCGTTGAAGCCGGTGATGAGCCGGAAATTCTCTTCGTCGACCGCTGGTGACGCGCGCTGGCTGTCGACGTAATTGCGAAGGGCAGCGGCGGCTTCCGCGCTCAGCGCGCCCGCAGCCACAGCCTCATCGAGGTCGTTCTGGCTATACATGACTCGTAACCTCCCTGATGCGCGGCAAAATCGCACAGGTGTGTTATTGTGTCAATACAGTAGAACGGAGGGAATGGCCGGCGCCCAGATCAGGGGTGGGGGTGGACGCCGGCCAAACTCGGAAAATCTCTGCGGGTCAGCGGCACCTGGCTCGGCTGCGGTCTATCTTGCGACCGATCAGCGCGCCGGCAGCGGCGCCGAGGATGGTGCCGGTGGCTCGCTCGCCTCGCGTGTCGATCGCCCGACCGACTAAGGCGCCACCGGCGGCACCAACAATCAGACCGGTGGTACCGTTGGGGCGTTTGCAGCGGTAGCGGCCTTGAGAATCGCGCCAAATCTTCCCGTGATAACCGTCGTGAGCGAAAGCGGGCGTCGCCGGCACGACCGGAACTGCCAGCGCAGCAGCGGTCAGCGCGAGGATCGATTTACGCATCAAAATTCCCCTTATTCTTGCCGCGCACTGAAGCGCGGGTCGTTGGTCGTCAGTTTGGCGATGCAACGGTCAATGACCAGATGTGGCTAACCGTTACGGGCACGGTTTACGGCGAAGCGTTCTTGCCAAGGCGTGGGGAGATGAGGATAGGACGGAAATGGCCACGAGGGGCGAGCATTTGGTCAGGGCCGACCGCCGCTTTGCGACGGGCGCAGGGCTATTGGGCAAAATGGCTGCGCCGGGCTTCAAACAAGTCCTCGACCTGATCCACGATCGGCTCCAGAAGGGCGGAATCGAAGCGACTCTACCCGACGGATCGCAACGGCGGCTCGGCTTCCATCGTCCCGGCCCGGTTGCGGTCGTCGAGTTGAGGAGCTGGCTCGCCCTGGTGCGGCTGGCGGCCAGCGGCTCGGTCGGATGGTACAAGGCCTGGGCGGCCGGCGAATGGAACTCGCCGGACCCGGTGCCGCTGTTCGCGCTCTTCATGCTGAACGGAGAGTCGCTGGGGGAACTCGGGCGGGCCAAAGGGCTGATGCGCCGCATCAACTGGCTGGCGCACCGGCTGCGCGACAATGGGCCTGGGCAGGCGCGGGAGAACATCGCCGCCCATTACGACCTCGGCAATGACTTCTATGCCGAATGGCTGGACCCCAGCATGACCTACAGTTCCGCGCGATTTGGGCCGGGCGACACCCTGCAGCAGGGGCAGCATCGCAAGATTGACCGGATGCTGGACCGGCTTCAAATCAAGCCCGGCGACCGGCTGTTGGAAATCGGCTGCGGGTGGGGGACGCTGGCGATCGAGGCGGCCAGGAGGGGTGTCCAGGTGGTCGGCCTGACCTTGTCTGCGGAACAGAAAGGTTGGGCCGAGCAAAAAATTGCGGATGCCCAATTGTCTGAGAAGGTGGAAGTGCGGCTGCGGGATTATCGCGAGATATCCGAGCAGTTCGACGCAGTCGCATCGGTCGAAATGGTTGAGGCGGTGGGTCAGCGCTGGTGGCCCGCCTATCTGGATTCCATCGCCCGCAACCTGAAGTCCGGGGGCCGGGCCGCACTTCAGTTCATCAACATTCGGCACGAGCTGTTCGACGGCTATTCGCGCAATGCCGACTTCATCCAGGCCTATATCTTTCCGGGAGGCATGCTGCTCGACGAGCCCCAATTCGAGGCGCTCGCGGCCGAACGGAAGTTAAGCTGGGAGGCGCGTGAAGGCTTTGGGCTCGACTATGCGGAGACGCTCAAGCAATGGCGCGAGCGATATGACGCCGCGGTGCGCGAGGAGCGGCTGAAGGAATTCAGCGACCGGTTCCACAATCTCTGGCGCTATTATCTGATGTACTGTGAGGGCGGCTTCCGAGGCGGCGGCATCGACGTCGCGCAAGTGACCATGGTGAAGGCCTAGCCGGACACTCGATAGCGGCTTCCCGTCTTTGCATCTCCCAGCAGACATTCGACGATGGCTGCCGCCACCACTTCCGGCGGCTTCAGGCTTTCAGGCTCCTCGCCGGGAAAGGCCAGCTGGCGCATGCGCGTGCGGGTCGCGCCGGGATCGACGATCTGCACGCGAAGCTTGCCGGCATAGGCCGTCTCGTCCGCATAGGCGCCGAGCAGCATGTCGAACGCAGCCTTGGACGCGCCATATCCGCCCCAGAAAGCGCGCGGCTCTTCGCCGACGGAGGAGGTGATACCGACAATTTCCGCTCTTTCGGCTCGCCGAAGGAGCGGATCGAAGGCGGCGATCAGCGTCTGGTTGGCCAGCACATTGAGCTTGAAGACACGCTCCAGCTCTTTCGCCTCGAGATGCTCGACCGGCGACAGCGAGCCGAGCATCGCAGCGTTCAGCACCAGTATGTCGAGGCTGCCCCACCGCTCGGCGACCGCCTGCGCAAGCTTGCGGATATTGTCGGCATCATTGAGGTCCATCGGCGCAATCGTCGCGCTGCCGCCGGCGGCGTGGATCCGCTCTTCAACCTGCTCGAGTGCCGAGGTGCCGCGGGCCGTGAGTATGACGTGTGCGCCCGCCGCGGCCAGTGCTTCGGCAGTGGCGGCGCCAATGCCGCGGCTTGCACCGGTGACGAGCGCAAGCTTGCCGTCGAAGGGTTTGGGGGATTCACTCATCAGGACGCCGTTAGGGACATTCCATTCAAATTCAAACCGCTCATGCTGAGTAGCCGCTGAGGCCTGCCGAAGCGGCGTATCGAAGCACGATCCTTCGATACGGGCCTTCGATGCGCTTCGCCGACTCAGTCCCTACTCGGGATGAGCGGAGTTAGGATGTTATCGGGAAGCGACCAATGACAACGGCTTCAATTTCCCGTCCTTGTCGCAATCGGTGAGCGTGGTCGGGTAATTGCCGGTGAAGCAGGCATCACAGCGCTGCGGCGCCGACGCGTTGCGATGATCGCCCAGCGCCCGATAGAGCCCGTCGATGGTGATGAACGCGAGACTGTCGGCATTGATGTAGCGTGCCATTTCCTCGACGTTCATCTGGCTGGCTATCAACTTCGAGCGTTCGGGTGTGTCGACGCCATAGAAGCAGCTGAACTTGGTCGGCGGCGAAGCGATGCGCATGTGGACTTCGCGAGCGCCGGCGTCACGCATCATTTGGACGATCTTCACCGAGGTCGTGCCGCGAACAATAGAGTCGTCGATGAGGACAATGCGCTTGCCCTCGATCAGCGCCCGGTTGGCGTTGTGCTTCAGCTTGACGCCGAGGTGGCGGACATCCTGGCTCGGCTGGATGAAGGTCCGCCCGACATAGTGGGAGCGGATGATGCCGAGCTCAAACGGAATTTTCGCTTCATTGCTGAAACCGAGCGCGGCCGGCACCCCAGAATCCGGAACGGGAACGACAATGTCGGCTTCGACCGGCGCTTCCCGGGCGAGCTCGGCGCCGATGTTCTTGCGAACCTCATAGACCGACGTGCCCTCGATGATGCTGTCGGGACGCGAGAAATAGACATGCTCGAAGATGCAGGGGCGGGGGCTTGCCGGCGCGAACGGACGGAAGCTGCGCACGCCCGCCTCGTTGACGATGATCAGCTCGCCCGGCTCGACGTCGCGGAGATAGCTGGCGCCGATAACGTCGAGGGCGACGGTTTCCGAGGCGAAGATGGTCGCCTCGCCCAATTTGCCCATGACCAGCGGGCGGATGCCGAGCGGATCGCGGCAGGCGACCAGGCCTTCTGGCGTAAGGCAGAGCAGCGAATAGGCACCCTCCACCTGGCTCAGGGCATCGGTCAGCCGGTCGAGCGGGGTCGAATAGCTGGACGTCGCGACGAGGTGGATGATCACCTCGGTGTCGCTGGTCGACTGGAAGATGGAGCCACGGCGGATCAGCGCCGCGCGCAGCGTCATGGCGTTCGAAAGATTGCCGTTGTGGGCAATCGCGAAGCCGCCTTCGGCCAGGTCCGCGAAGAGCGGCTGGACGTTGCGAAGCGCAGTCTCGCCGGTGGTCGAGTAACGGACATGGCCGATGCCGACCTTGCCGGACAGCTTGCGGATGATGTCGTCGCGGTCGAAGTTGCCGGCGACGTGGCCCATCGCGCGGTGCGCATGATAATTGGTACCGTCGAAGCTGACGATGCCGGCCGCTTCCTGGCCACGGTGTTGCAACGCGTGCAGGCCAAGCGCGACAAAGCTGGAGGCGGTTTCCGCTCCCCAGATTCCGAAAATGCCACACTCCTCGCGGAGTTTGTCGTCGTCAAACGGATTGGTGGTCAGCATTTTTCGCCCGAATCCCCGATGTTTGGCCCGATATAGGTGAGCGATGCGCATTTGTCGCCTTCCACCTGTCTCGAAGCTGAAACATAGTGGCGGGATGCGAACGATATTGCCCCTTGCCCTGCTGCTCGCCGCTTGCTCGCAACCGCCCGCCGAGCGCTCGCTAACCACCGGCACCTTTACCGGAGAAGGACGGGACCGGCTATGCCTTGCCGGCGAGCCTGGCAATTACCGGGCTGGCCTGATCGCTTTCGGCGAGGGCGATGCCAATTGCTCGGCTAGCGGCCGCATCGAGATCCAGGGTGGGCAACTCGCGCTGGTTCCGCGCGGAGAAGGAGACTGTCGAATCCCGCTGGAAATTGAGGGCAATGTCGTTCGGATTGGTCAGGTGCCGGCCGCCTGCTCTTATTATTGCGGTCCGGGCGCGGCGATGGCCGGCAAGGCTTACAATCGGACCGATATGGGCGCGACAGCGGTCGATTTGGCCGGCGATCCCCTCTGTTAGCTGGCCTGTGCAAGGGTTGACCTTTACGGAAACGTAAAGTAACTCGGGCATTATGCTCCAGCACAAACAGCATCATTCGATCGGCGAGCTGTGCGACGAATTCGGGGTCACGGCTCGCGCCCTGCGGTTCTACGAGGATGAAGCGCTGATCGCGCCCGAACGGCGAGGCACCCAGCGGCTCTACACCGATCGCGACCGGGCACGACTGGCCTGGATCCTGCGCGGCAAGCGAGTCGGGCTTAGCCTGGCCGAGATTAAGGAGCTGCTCGACCTTTACGATATCGGCGACGGCCGAAGGATGCAGCGCCTCAAGACGGTCGAAATCTGCCAGGGCAGGGTCGACATGCTCAAGCAGCAGCGCGTCGACATCGAGGCGACCATCAAGGAGCTCGAAGGCTTCATCGAGCTGGTGAGAGCCCAGGACAGTCAGGAGAATTAGGCCAGATGCCCGTCTACAGCGCGCCGATCCGCGACACCCAATATGTCCTCAACCATGTCGTGGGCATTCAGAACTACTCCAACCTGCCGGGCTTCGCCGACGCCACGCCGGACCTTATCGAGGCGATCCTGACCGAGGGCGGCCGCTTCTGCGAGGAGGTTCTCCAGCCGCTGAACCGCGTCGGCGACGAACATGGCTGCAAACGCAATGAGGACGGATCGGTGACCACTCCGCCGGGCTTCAAGGAAGCATGGGACCAGTTCGTGGCCGGCGGCTGGACGACCCTGCACGCACCGCAGGAGTATGGCGGCCAGGGGCTGCCGTCGGTCGTCGCGACGGCCGTGGCGGAGTATCTCGGTTCGGCCAACCATGGCTTCGAGATGTACAATGGCCTGACCCAGGGCGCGGTGGCGTCACTGCTGGTCAAGGGATCGGACGAGCTCAAGACCAAATATGTGCCGAACATGGTCTCCGGTAAATGGACCGGGACGATGAACCTGACCGAGCCGCATTGCGGCACCGACCTGGGATTGCTGAAGACGCGGGCAGACCCAAATCCCGACGGTAGCTATTCGATCACGGGCACGAAGATCTTCATCTCGGCCGGCGAGCATGACCTGTCGGAGAACATCATCCATCTGGTGCTGGGCAAGATCACCGGGGCGCCCGACAATGTGAAGGGCATCTCGCTGTTCGTGGTGCCGAAGTTCCTCGTCAACCAGGACGGTTCGATCGGCGAGCGCAATGCCGTTTCCTGCGGCTCGATCGAGCACAAGATGGGCATTCACGGCAACTCGACCTGCGTGCTCAACTATGACGGGGCCAAGGGCTGGTTGGTCGGCGAGCCGGAGAAGGGGCTGGCCGCCATGTTCATCATGATGAACGCGGCCCGGCTCGGCGTTGGGCTCCAGGGCCTGGCCCAAGGCGAGGTCGCGTATCAGAATGCCGTCGCCTATGCGAAGGATCGCCGCCAGGGCCGGGCGCTCAAGCCGGAGGACCGCGATCCGAATGCCAAGGCCGACAATCTGTTCGTCCATCCCGACGTTCGGCGAATGCTGATGGAGGCCAAGGCCTTCAACGAAGGGGCGCGGGCGCTGATCCTGTGGGGCGCGCTGCAGGTCGATTTGTCGCGCAAGGCCCAGACCGAGGAAGAGCGTCAAGCGGCCGATGACATCATTTCCGTGCTGACCCCGGTCATCAAGGGCTATCTCACCGACAAGGGCTTCGAGGCGACCGTCAATGCGCAGCAGGTGTTCGGCGGGCATGGCTACATTCGCGAATGGGGCGTGGAGCAATTCGTGCGCGACGCCCGCATCGCCCAGATCTACGAGGGCACCAACGGCGTGCAGGCGATGGACCTCGTCGGCCGCAAGCTGGCCAAGGACGGCGGCCGTGGAGTTCGGGCCTTGTTCGAGCTGATCGGCCGCGACATTGCGGAGGCCAAGGCAGCCGGCGATCCCGCCGGGGTTGCCGAGCCGCTGGAGAAGGCGCTGGGGCATCTCCAAGCCGCGACGATGTGGCTCGCCCAGCACGGCATGGCCGATCCGAACAATGCCGGAGCCGGGGCCTATGCCTATATGCAGCTGATGGGCCTCGTCAGCCTCGGCTGGATGTGGCTCAACATGGCCGGCGCGTCGTCACGATTGAAGGACGAGGCCGGCGAAGACCGGGCTTTCCACGAGTCGAAGATTGTAACGGCACGTTTCTTCGCCGACCGCGAACTGGTGATCTCGGGCGCTCTTCGCCGCAAGGTGGAGGCGGGGGCCGAAAGCCTGATGGCGCTCCCGGTGGAAGCTTTCTAGCCGCTTAGCTGGCAGCCTTGCTTGGCCCCTGGTTCACATACCAGGGCTGAAGCATCGTGACTTCGTTGCCGCCAGGCCGCTTGGCCGCGAGCCGGGCAAGGTCGAAATGTTCGGTAAACTGCACGCCGAATTTGCCAGCCTGCGCCCATTTCACGGTGCCGACAACGGGTCCCACTCCGACGATATCGATCGCCATGGATTGCCCGGGCGCGACACTCTCCGGGCTTTCAACCAGCGCCCCCATCGCCGAAATGTTGCGCAGCCGGATCTCCGTGGCCCGCCCGTTGATCGAGGCGATAGCTCGCCGCATCAGCCGTTGGCGCGGCTCGCGGATGCATTGATATCCCTCGGCCTCGACGCGACTGGCATTGGCCATCACGCGTGCCTCATCCGCCGGCATGGGTTTGCCGAAGATGTAGCCCTGGACCTGGCTGACCCCCAGCTCGCGGATTAGATAGAGGTCGTCGTGGGTTTCGACGCCTTCGGCCGTGGTGTCCATGTCGAGGCTTTCGGCCAGCGAAACGATGGCGCGGATGATCGCGCCGTTGCGCTTGGTCGTCGACGCGGCGCCGCGAACGAAACTCTGGTCGATCTTGATCTTGTCGAACGGCGCCTTCTTCAAATAGCCGAGCGACGAATATCCCGTGCCGAAATCGTCGAGCGCCAGGCGCACGCCGATCGACTTCAAGCGGGCGAAGGTGCCGTCGGTCGCATCGCTGTCTGCCAGGAAAACGCCCTCGGTGATCTCCAGCTCGAGGCGCGCCGGCTCAAACTTATACTCCGCGAGCAGCGCCGCCACCGTATCGACGATGTTCGGGTCATTGAACTGGATCGGTGAGAGGTTGACCGCGATACGGACATTGTCCGGCCACGCCTTGGCTTCGGCGACGGCTGTTCGCAGCACATATTCTCCGATCCGGCCGATCATCCCGCATTCTTCCGCCAGGGGGATGAATTTGTCCGGCGAGATCGGTCCGCGCTTGGGATGGTTCCAGCGGACCAGCGCTTCAAAGCCCGACACCGCCTCGCTGCCGATGCTGACGATCGGCTGGAAAGCCACCCACATTTCGCCGCGGTCGAGTGCCTGGCGAAGGTCGTTTTCCAGCAGCTGGCGATCGGCGGCTTCGCTGTGCATCGAAGCTTCGTAGAAGCAATGTTTGCCGCGGCCGGCAGCCTTTGCCGCGTAGAGTGCGAGGTCGGCATTGCGGATCATGCTGTCGGCGCAGCTCCGGCCTGGATCGCCAATGGCGATGCCGACCGACGCACCGATGATCACCCGATGTCCTTCGATGATGTAAGGGCGCGATACTTGCTCGATGAGGGTGCGCGCCAGGCTTTCGAGGAGTCCGGTCTCGACGGTGCCCGGCAGCACCGCCTTGAACTCGTCGCCGCCGAGCCGGCCGACCTGGCCATGGTCGCCCATGACCGACTTCAGGCGCTCGCCAACCTGGCGGAGCAGCGCATCGCCAATCGGGTGACCGAGCGTGTCGTTGACGTTTTTGAACCGGTCGAGGTCGATCAGGAACAGCGAGCAGCCCTTGCGCCGGTTGGTGGCATTGCGCAGCGCCTCGTCCAGCGTCTGGCGCATCAGCGCCCGGTTGGGCAGTCCGGTCAGTGAATCGAACCGGGCGAGCCTCACCACCTCCTGCTCGGTACGGCGCTGCTCGGTGAGGTCGGTGCCAATGCCGCGGAAACCGAGAAAGCGTCCTCGTTCATCAAACACCGGGTTTCCCGACAAGGACCAGTGAATGTCCTCATCGCTGGCGGCGCGGACAATCACGTCGCTGAACGGGAAGCGCGCCGACAAGTGGAAGCCGAGGGTGCGCTCCTCGCGCAAGCTGTCGGACGAGCCGGAATCAACTGACAGCAGGTCGGTGAACTGACGGCCGAGCAGGTCCTCGGGGTTGCATTTGAAATCGTCGGCAAGCTGCTGCGAGACATAGGACAGGGTGCCGAGGTTGTTGGTCTCCCAGAACCAGCCGCGGCCGCTGTTCTCGAACTCGTCGACGAACTGCAGCGCCTTGCGGGCCTGGGCTTCCAGATTGAGGCGGGCGCGGGCGTTGGTGAGTACGGTTCGGGCGCTGGCAACGCTGTACGCGATGTTGATGATGGCAACAAAGGCGATGCCCGCCAGGACGGCTGGCTGGCGCGAGACGGCGAGCGCGCCCGCCATGGCCACCAGCGCATTGATGATGGTCACCGGCGGAGATGAAATGGAGACTATCGTTGCCGCGCCCAGGCCGGCGCCGAACGCCAGCGCGATGAAGCCGGTGCTAGCCAAATGCGGGTTGGAGCTGAGCATCAGGCCATAGGCCATCCAAAGCGCGCCGCTAATGCCGATATAGACGCAGAGGGCTCGCGAAACGTTGCGGGGCGAAATTCCGAACCGGTCGCGATACCGCATGCCGACGAAGGCGAGGACGTCGAGCAGCAGGACGGCGAGGACGGGAGTGATCGGATTGCTGGCCGTGGGTTGGAAACCACCGGCCGGGTGCATCACCAGGCAGGCAAGGCCCCACACCAAATGGGTCGCGCCGAGGAGCGCTGGGGCAAGCTCGAACATGGCGACGCGTTGCATCGCCAGACTGTCGTCGTCCGACGTGTCGGGCGCCCTCAGATCGAAGGTCAGCGCGTCGCGGACCGAGGCCCGATCATTGATTCCGTCCCCTTGGGAAACGGCAAACCGTGCCCTACGCATTCCCCGCGACACTCCCCTTGAGTGCCCGGGATTAACGGAAAAGGATTAATGCAACGTCAAATAGACGTTGTTTTCAGAAACTTAACCTTGTTCTTCAGGAAGGAAATCGGGCACCGACAGATAGCGTTCACCGGTGTCGTAGTTGAACCCGAGAATCCGCGGATTTTCGCCTAGTTCCGAAAGCTTCTGATCGATCGCGGCAAGCGTTGCGCCGGATGAAATCCCGACCAATATTCCTTCTTCGCGAGCCGCGCGGCGGGCCATTTCCTTGGCCTTGTCGGGAGCGACCTGGATAACCCCGTCGAGCAGTGAAACATCCAGGTTAACCGGGATGAATCCGGCGCCGATTCCCTGGATCGGATGTGGTGCGGGATCGCCGCCGGAAATCACGGGCGACAGGGTCGGCTCGACCGCGAACACCTTCAATGATGGCCAAGCCTGCTTCAGTACCCTGGCGCAGCCGGTGATATGGCCTCCGGTGCCGACGCCGGTGATCAGCGCATCGAACGGCCGTTCGCCGAAATCGGCCAGGATTTCCTGTGCGGTGGTACGGACGTGGACCTCGACATTGGCCGGATTGTCGAACTGCTGGGGCATCCAGGAACCGGGCGTCTGGTCAATGATCTCCTGCGCGCGGGCAATCGCCCCCTTCATGCCCTTTTCGCGCGGGGTCAGGTCGAATTCCGCGCCATAGGCCAGCATTAGCCGCCGCCGCTCGACCGACATACTGTCCGGCATGACGAGGATCAGCCGATAACCCTTGACCGCGGCGACCATCGCCAGGCCGATGCCGGTGTTGCCGCTGGTCGGCTCGACGATCACGCCGCCGGGTTTGAGCTTGCCCGAACTTTCAGCGTCCTCGACCATTGACAGGGCGATGCGGTCCTTGATCGATGCCGCCGGGTTGGACCGTTCCGATTTGATCCACACTTCGCCCCTGCCGGCGAACAGCCGGTTCAGGCGGATATGCGGCGTGTTGCCGATCGTCTCGAGGATATTGGCGGCCTTCATTCAAATTCTCCTTCGCAGCTGCGGCAACATCGGGGGCGTAACGACAGGTTGCAAGCGGTCAGACGCCACCAGCGATCACGGCTTCTTCCGGTGGCGGCTCCTCGGCCAGTTCGAAGCTGCGGGCCCGGCGCAGTTCGGGGAACCACAGCGCCCACAGCAGCGTCACGCCGACCGCCGCGATGCCCCCGGCGACGGTGGCAGCAACCGGTCCGAGCAGGGCGGCGGCAAAGCCGCTGCGGGTTTCACCCAGCTCGTTGGATGCGGAAATCGCCAGGGTGGAAGCGGCGGCAACCCTTCCGCGCATTTCGTCGGGCGTGTGAAGCTGGATCAGCGATTGGCGGATATAGACCGAGAACATATCCGCGGCGCCAAGCAGCGCCAGCATGGCCAACGACAGGAAGTAGGACCGGGAAATGCCGAACACCGCGGTCGCGGCGCCGAACACCACCACTGCGGTCAGCATCTTGACCCCGACATCGGTCTTGAGCGGACGGACCGAAAAGAAGATTGCAGTGAGAGTCGCCCCGGCGGCCGGAGCGGCGCGCAACGGGCCGAGGCCGTCTGCGCCGACGTGCAGGATGTCACGTGCATAAAGTGGCAGCATGGCCGTGGCACCGCCGAGAAGAACGGCAAACAGGTCGAGCGTGATCGCCCCCAGCACCAGCCGATTGCGTCGCACATAAGATAGCCCGTCGGCCATTTGGCGGAAGGGGCTGCCGGGCTTGAGGACTGTTCGAGGAAGCGGGCCGATGGTGAACAGGCAAGCGGCGGAAAAGGCGAACAAGCCAGCGCTGAGCGCATAGGGCAGATGTGCTGTCACATCGTAGAGAATGCCGCCAAGCGCCGGCCCCACGATGGCGCCGGTCTGCCACGCGGTCGAGCTTAGGGCGATGGCATTGGGAAGGATCTCGCGCGGCACGAGGTTGGGCGCCATCGCGCCGAGTGCCGGGCCGGCGAAGGCGCGGGCGACACCGAGCAGCGCTGCCACGCCGAACAGGATCGGCAGGCTGATAATCCCGCTCCAGGTCGCTGCCAGGAGGATCAGCGCGCAGACCAGTTCGAGCAGGATTACCGCCCTGGCGACGTGCCGCCGGTCGAGCCGGTCGGCGGTCCAGCCGCTGATCGGGGTCAGCACGAATAGCGGCACGAACTGGACCAGGCCGATCAGGCCGAGCTGGAACGCCGCATCGCGAATGTCCATCGTCTCGCGGGCGATGTCATAGACCTGCCATCCAATGACGATGACCATCGCCATCTGGCCGATGGTCGTGGTCAGCCGCGCCAGCCAGAAGGCGCGAAAATCGGGGATTCGCAGCGGTTCGGGGATCAGCGCCATGCCCGTCCGGTAGCGGCGGGGGCCGCTTCGCGCAAATCCGAGCGCTAGCCCGACATCTGCTCTATGATCGCCTCGAACCGCGGGTTGCCGTGGAGCGGCTTCAGGTCATTGTCCTGCATGAGCCACTCGCGGTCGCCCTGGCCGGTGGCGGCGGCGCGTTCGAGCAGATCAAGCGCCTGTTCGGCGTCGCTGCCCAGCATGGCGGCGCAGGCCAGCGTTACGACATTACCGTAGTCCTCGGGCCGAAGCGCAAGCGCCCGGTCGATCATCTGTTGCATCCGGTCCTGGTGACCAAGGCATGCCATCACGCCCGCTCCGTGGCCAAGCGCGCGAACGTCGCTCGGATACAGCTTGAGGTGGCGTTCGATGGCGGCGGCGGACCGTTGGAGGCAGCTTCGCTCGCCGGCTTCGTCGCCAAGCGCCTGATATTCCTGCAGCGCATAGACAATGTAGCGATAGTCGTCCGGAGCCAACTCGAACGCGCGCTCGTAGTGACGAACCGCGCCGGCCTTGTCGCCGGAAAGGACGAAATAGCGTGCAGCGCGGTAATGCACGCCCGCGTCGTGCGGACTGAGGGCAAGGGCCCGTGAATAGGCCTTGTGGGCTTCCGGATCATGGACCAGCGCGAGCGCGGCACCGAGTGCAAGTTGCGCATCGGCGAGGTCCGGCGCAAGCGCGACGGACTTCCGCGCGGCCTCGACCGCCTCTCGCTCACTTTCCTTCCAGTCGGGCAGATGCCAGCGAGCCATCGAAACGAGGACATCGGCAAGTCCCGCATAGGCGAGCGCGAACTCCGGATCGCGCCCGATCGCCTCACGGAATAGCTCAGCCGCGGTTCGGCGTTCCGCCTCCAGCTCCTGTCTGGCGAGATGCCTGGCCTTCAGCGCGAGGTCATTGGCTTGCGCATCGCTGCTCGCACAGGCACCGATCGACTGGGCGTCGCGATCGAGCAGCACGACGCCAAGTGCGGCTGCAACCGACTGTGCGATCTCATCCTGGACTGCGAACACATCTGACATGGTGCGGTCGAACGTCTCGCTCCAGCGTGCGAACCCCGTTTTTGTGTCCAAAAGGCGGACGCTGATTCGGGCGCGCTCGTCCGAGCGGCGGACGCTTCCTTCGAGACAGGCATCGATTTGCAGGCCATGCTCGCTGGCCGTTCCCGACGCCACTCTCAAATTTGGAAGCCGGGCCAGCGCGCTCACGATCTCCTCAGCAATTCCCTCGCCGAGATAGTCGTCCGATTGCGGACCGAGTTCGCGGAACGCCAGCACCGCGAGCGACGGGATGCGATGAGCTTGGGGGCGGGAGGCGGTGGCCGGCTCGGCGTCCAGCTCGCCATGGACGAGTGCGTAGATCGCATTCGTGACTGAGCGCCACCCGATTCCGCTCAGCTCCGCTTTGGCGAGTTGGGCGCATTGGATCTGGTCGAACGGCATGGGCAGATGCACGCCATCGAGCCGTAACTGAACCAGATTGCCTTTCTCCCGCGCCCGGTTGGCCTCCGAGCGGACCCACTGTGACCGCGCGGCCTGCTCCGACCAGAGGACCAGCACCGCGCGGGCCGCATCCAGCTGCGAAGCAATGACATCGGCATAGGCCCGATGTGCCGGCAGTTCCTCGTCGAACCAGACGGAGTAGCCTTGGTCGCGGAGGATGGTAGCGATGCGTGTCGCGGTCTCCGCACTCTCCCGCGCATATGAGAGGAATATGTCCGCCACTTTCCGATGATACTTAAGCCGCTATCCGCGCGGAAGCTGGCGATTTTATCGCTTTCGCGGGCCGGATGTTCGTGTATTGTTCCTGGTAATGGCCAAGCTCAAGACCCGTTACGTCTGCCAGGCGTGCGGAACCGAACATCACCGTTGGCAGGGGCAGTGCCCCGACTGCGCAGAGTGGAACACGCTGGTGCAGGAGGCGTCCGCGCCGACGGTGTTCTCGGCCAAGCATGACTTGCGCAGCGGCGGACGGGCGGTCGAACTGGTCGGGCTGGACGCGGTGGTCGCGCTGCCCGACCGGATGCAGACCGGCATCGCCGAATTCGACCGGGCGATTGGCGGCGGGATCGTGCCGGGATCGGCGATGCTGCTCGGCGGCGATCCCGGAATCGGCAAATCGACCTTGCTGCTGCAGGTCGCAGCCAAGCTGGCCGCATCCGGCCGCCAAGTGGTCTATGTATCGGGCGAGGAGGCGGTCGATCAGGTCCGGCTCCGCGCCATCCGGCTGGGCCTGGGCGGCGCGCCGGTGCGGCTGGCAGCGGCGACTTCCGTCCGCGACATCCTGACTACCGTGACACAAGGCGCGCCGCCGGCGCTGCTGGTGATCGATTCTATCCAGACAATGCACAGCGACCTGATCGAGGGCGCGCCGGGGACGGTCAGCCAGGTTCGCGCCTCGGCGCAGGAGCTGGTGCGCTTCGCCAAGGAGCGCGGGTCGGCGCTGGTGCTGGTCGGCCATGTCACCAAGGACGGATCTATCGCCGGGCCGCGCGTGCTCGAGCATATGGTCGACACGGTGCTTGGCTTCGAAGGCGAGCGCAGCCACCAGTATCGAATCCTCCGCGCCGCCAAGAACCGCTTCGGCGGAACCGACGAGATCGGCGTGTTCGCGATGGAGGGCGGCGGGCTGATCGAGGTGCCCAATCCCTCGGCGCTGTTCCTGACCCAGCGCGGCGAGCCGGTCAGCGGGACCAGCGTGTTCCCGGCGCTGGAGGGAACGCGGCCGGTGCTGGTGGAAATCCAGGCGCTGGTGGTGCGGCTCGCGAGCGGGGCCACGCCGCGGCGCTCGGCAGTCGGCTGGGACAGCGGCCGGCTGGCGATGGTCCTGGCGGTGCTGGAAGCGCGCTGCGGGATCAGCTTCGCCACGGCCGAAGTCTATTTGAACGTGGCCGGCGGGTACCGCTTGAGCGATCCCGCGGCGGATCTGGCGGTGGCTGCGGCGCTAGTGTCGGCGCTGTCCGAACGTCCGGTGCCGCAGGAAGCGGTCATCATGGGCGAGATCGCCTTGTCCGGCGAGGTCCGGCCGGTGGCGCACGCCGGACTGCGCCTCAAGGAATCGGCCAAGCTGGGGTTCGAGCGAGGATGGGTGCCGGCCGGGACGGAGGGGGCAAGCGGCATCGCCCTGACCCGCTTTGGGCGGCTGTGCGAGCTGGTCGATCAGATTCTAGGTCGCTGAATGTTCGCAATGGCTGGAAGGCGGACACCAGCTGGGTCACTTTTTGCTTGATTTGGATTCGCTGTTTTCATTCGTGACAGGTTTGAGCGAAGGCAGCACCCTAAGAGTCACAATCGTTGCTATGGAGAGCATCAAGGCTACGTCATAGCTCCCCAGGCCAACTGCCACCCCAATTGCTCCGGTGATCCAGAGACTTGCGGCTGTGGCCGTTCCCTTGACGCTATTCTCACGCCTCAAGATTGCTCCACCGCCGATGAAGCCCATGCCGGTAATCAAACCTTCGACGACTCTTGTCATTGCCTCAGGGTGTGTAGCTGTGATCGATTCAGCGGCTTGAATGAAACCGCAGGTCGCCACAGCCACCAGGGGAAAAGTGCGCAAACCCGCACTTCGCTCCTCTTGCTCGCGGTTCCAACCAATCGGGAAAGCGAGAGCGTAGGCAGCGAGAAGCGCTACCAGATGGGGCAGGATATTGAAATTATCAGTTCCGAAGAGCTGCTCAACCATTGCGCTATATTAGCCGAACCTTTGGTGATGAATAGGGACCGCAATCGGTCGGTTGCGACCGCAATGGGTGGTAAGCGGTCATGAGCCGCGGTACGATTTTCCTGTCCTACTCATGGTTGAATGCGCATGGGCTGGGCGGCGAGCCGCCTTCGGTTCGGTCCATCCAACCTCTCCAGCCAATTTGCAGACTGCCTCGCCTGCGTGCGTTGGAGCGGGACCTTTGTGACCTTTCAGACGGCGGTAGAGGGCTGGCGCTCCTTAATCGCCTCGGCTAGCCGGTGCGCGGTATGACCGCGCTCGACATCTTCGTCATCCTGCTGCTAGGCGGCGCCGCGCTGATCGGCTTCGTGCGCGGCTTTACGCATGAGGTGTTGTCGCTGGTCGCCTGGGTCGTCGGGATTGCGGCGCTGAAGCTGTTCCACGGCCCGTTGCAGGAGCGGCTGGTCGACCCGGTCGGCACCGACGCGGGCGCGAGCGTGGTGGCTTTCGCCTTGCTGTTTCTGCCGGCCTATATCGGCGTGAAGCTGTTCGCCCGGGCGGTTGGCGGCAAGGCGCGGCGGTCGGTGCTGGGGCCGGTCGACCGGCTGCTCGGCGGCGGGTTCGGGATGTTGAAGGGGTTGATCGGCGCGACCCTGTTCTTCCTGCTGGCCAATCTCGCCACCGACATGATCTATGGCGGCGAAGCCGACCGGCCGGGATGGATGACGGAAAGCCGCACCTATCCGCTGCTGAACGCGACCGGCCGCGCCGTGGTCGACTGGGTCGAAACGCGGCGCAAGGGAAGTGAAGAAGACGCATGATCCGCCTGTACGACACCATGACCCGCGAAAAGCGGCCGCTGGTTCCGATCAACCCTCAGCGGATCACCATGTATGTCTGCGGTCCGACGGTCTACGGCCGCGCGCATATCGGCAATGCCCGGCCGGCAGTGGTATTCGATACGCTCGCGCGGCTGATCCGCCATGAGTTCGGTCCCGCCAGTCTGGTCTATGCGCGCAACGTCACCGACGTCGACGACAAGATCATCAATTCGGCGCGCGAGGAAGACGTCGACACGGGCGTGATCACCGAGCGTTACGAGCGCTTCTACCTCGAGGATATGGGGGCGCTTGGGGTTTCGCCGCCGACCATCGCGCCGCACGCGACGCAGGAAATCCCTGCGATGATCGCCATGATCGAACGGCTGGTCGAGCTGGGCCATGCCTATGAGGCACAGGGCCATGTCCTGTTCCATGTGCCGAGCGATCCGAGTTACGGGATTCTCTCCGGCCGCGACCGCGAGGCGATGCTGGCCGGGGCGCGGGTCGAGGTGGCTCCCTACAAGCGCGACCCGGCCGACTTCGTGCTGTGGAAGCCGAGCGAGGAAGGGGTGGTCGGCTGGGACAGCCCATGGGGTCGTGGCCGGCCGGGCTGGCACATCGAGTGCTCGGCGATGATCCGCGCCCACCTGGGCGAGACGATCGACATCCATGGCGGCGGGCTCGACCTCATCTTCCCGCACCATGAGAATGAGGTCGCCCAGAGCCGCTGCGCGCATCGCGGAATCCCGTTGGCCCGCCATTGGGTGCACAACGGCTTCGTCGACATGGGCGCCGAGAAAATGTCGAAGAGCCTCGGCAATGTGATCACAGTGGACCAGCTGCTGGCGGCGGGGCACCGCGGCGAGGTGCTGCGGCTGGCGCTGCTGTCCGCGCATTATAGGTCGCCGTTGCCATGGACCGATCAATTGGTCGCCCAGAGCAAGGCGATCTTGGACAGATGGTACCGGTTCCTACAAAACACAGAAAATACCGGGAGCGAAAATCACGGCACGCCCTTGGCCGAGATTGTCAATGCCCTATCCGATGACCTCAATACTCCCCAGGCAATCGCTGAGATATCCAAGTGGATCGGGGGCGCGGGCGTTGGTGAGCACAACGTCATGCTTGGGTCGCAGGCATGGAGTGCAATCAACGGGGCGCGGCTGTTGGGCTTATTAAACCACCCCCCGGCTGACTGGTTCAAAGGAAGAACTGTTCGCGACAGGCTGGGTGTGTCGGATCATGCTGAGGCTGATATCGTACGTGGTGAACAGTTCATCGAGCAAAAGATTGCGGAACGCGCCGAGGCTAAGAAGAACCGCGATTTCGCCACGGCCGACCGCATCCGCGAAGAGCTGAAGTCCGAGGGAATCCTGTTGGAAGACGGAGCCTCCGGTACCACATGGCGCAGAGAATGATTACCGCTTCCGTTCGTCCTGAGGAGCCATTGAGCTTGTCGAAATGGCGTCTCGAAGGATGGTCCTTGGAGACGAGCCTTCGACAGGCTTCGCCTTCTCAGTCCCTCCGCAGGACGAACGGGCTGGGGTAATGTGACGTGAACGACCCGCCCTACACCCGTGAAATCCTGCGCCTGGCGGCTTCAATTCCCTATCTCGAGCCGTTCGAGGAGCTGGAAGGCGGGACCGAGGTTCGCTCAAAAACCTGTGGCAGCCGGATGCGGGTGGCGGTCGAACTTGATTGGGCCGATCGGATAGTGCGGCTGCGTCAATCGGTCGAGGCATGCGCCTATGGGCAGGCCGCGGCAGCGTTGATGGGTGGTCATGCCATGGGTCGGAGCGCTGAGGAAGTCGGCGTCGCATTGGCAGAATTGGAAGCCTGGTTGGCGGGGAGCGGACATATTCCCATTTCATGGCCGGGATTTGAAACGCTCGCGCCGGCCCTGCAGCGGAAGGGGCGGCACGGGGCGATCCTCTTGCCATTCCGGGCTCTGCTCGCTGCGATCGAGGCGGCGCGGTGAGCGTCGAATCCCAAGCCGCCGAGGCGACCAGCGCGCTGCTCGAAAGCGGCGCGATCATGCTGGGCACGGCGCTGATCTTCGTCACACTGTTCCGCAAGCTCAGGCTGGGCGCGACGCTGGGCTATATTGTCGGCGGCGCGATTATCGGACCGCACCTGCTGGACCTTGTCGGGGACCCGGAAGACCTCGCCAGCATCTCTGAAATCGGGATCGCGCTGCTGCTGTTCATCATCGGCCTGGAGCTTCAGCCGGCTCGGCTGTGGCGTCTTCGGAAGGATATTTTCGGGCTGGGCCTGGCCCAGGTCGTGCTGTGCGGTCTGGCGCTGAGCCTGTTCATTCACCTGGCGCTAAACGTCAGCCCGGCGGCGGCTCTGGCGATCGGCCTGCCGTTGGGCCTCTCATCGACGGCGCAGGTGCTACCGATGCTCCGTTCGGACCTCGAGCTCAATACGCCGCAGGGCGAGCGGGCCTTCTCGATCCTGCTGTTCCAGGACCTGGCGATCGTGCCGATGATCACGATCATCGCCGCCATGTCGCGCGTGCCGCCGGACCCGAGCGACCCCGGTGGCTGGACCCTGGCGCTGTATACCGTGCTCGCGGTCACCGGGCTCGTGCTCGCCGGACGCTGGGTCATCAATCCGATGTTCCGGCTGATCGGCCGGCTGGGCGAACGTGAGCTGTTTGTCGTCGCCGGGCTGTTCGCGGTGATCGCTTCGGCGGCGCTGATGCACGCCCTGGGCCTGTCGGTCGCCCTGGGTGCCTTTGTCGCGGGCGTGATGCTGGCCGAGTCGCCGTATCGGCATGAGCTGGAGAGCGACGTCGAGCCGTTCCGCTCGATCCTGCTCGGCCTGTTCTTCCTGGCGGTCGGGATGCTGCTCGATCTCTCGACGATTGCCGAAAGTCCGTTCTTCGTCCTGGGCATCGCCGCCGCGCTGATCGCCATCAAGGGCCTGATCATCGCCGGCCTGGCACGAACCTTCGGCAATAGCTGGCCGCGCAGCATTCGGCTGGGCCTGCTGCTGAGCCAGGCGGGCGAATTCGGTTTCGTGCTGTTCGCGCAGGCCGCCTCGGCGCAGCTGATCCTGCCGGAGGCGGCATCACTGTTCGGCGCGGTCGTCACCCTGTCGATGGCGGCGACGCCGTTCCTGATGCGGCTGACCGACTGGCTGGAGCGACGCGAAGAGGCCAGCACTGCGCACCTAGAAGGACCCGAAAAATCGCCGGAAACCAGCGCAATCGTGGTTGGTTACGGCCGCTTCGGGCAAACCGCCGCTCAAATGCTGATGGCCAAGGGGATCGGCGTCACGCTGATCGACACCGAGGCGGAAATGATCGAGGTCGCCGGGACCTTTGGTACCAAAGTCTATTATGGCGACGGGATGCGGCTTGACCTGCTGAGGCTGGCCGGCGCCGAAACGGCCAGGGCGATCCTGTTCTGCCAGGATAATCGAGATGGTGGCCTGACGAAGGCAGCCGTGAAGCGCGTCCTGGAGGCTTTCCCGCAAGCGGCCGTCCTGGTCCGCGCGTTCGACCGCGTTCACCTCATGTCATTCGATGGCCTGGATCTCGCATTCGCCCAGCGCGAACTGTTCGAAAGCGCGGTGAGAATGGGCCGCGCCGCGCTTGAGGTGATGGGACTCGAGCAAGATGAAGTCGACCGGGTCGATTTCGAGTATCGACTGCGCGATTGTGAGCGGCTGGAATTGCAGAGCTCGACCGGCAATTTGTACGCCGGCCTGGACCAATCCTTCGGTCCCGACCGGGCGCTGCCGAAGGGTGACGGCTAGCCCGAGCGGTCCAGGAAATCGGTTAGCCTGCGGGCATCGATGTTCGGCTCAAGGAACGCCTTGCCGATTCCACGCGCCATGACCAGGGCCAGCCGTCCATCCATGTTCTTTTTGTCGCCGGCCATTCGCTTGATGAGCCCGGCAGCGCGGCCGGCGAGGCCAACCTCGGCCAGTCGGATCGGTAGCCCGCAAGCCGCGATGTGACCGGTCACCCGCTCGACATCGGCCTTGGGGCAAATCCCCAATTCGGCCGAAAACCGGAAGGCGAGCGACAGGCCGAGCGCAACGGCTTCGCCATGAAGCATCTTGCCGAGGCCATTTTCCCCCTCGATCGCGTGGCCGAAGCTATGGCCAAGGTTGAGCAGCGCGCGCTTGCCCGATCGGTCTTCGATATCGCCACCGATTATGCGGGCCTTAGACTGGATCGACGTGACGATCGCCTGGCGGCGCAGATCTGGGTGGCCGGCAAGGATTCCGCGCCCATTGGCTTCGCACCAGGCAAAGAAGGCCGGGTCGTCGATCAGCCCATATTTGATTACCTCCGCATAGCCGGCCCGCAGCTGCCGCTCGTCGAGCGTGTCGAGCAGGGACGGATCGGCAATGACGAACGCCGGCCGGTGGAAGGTGCCGATCAAGTTTTTCTCGCCGAACGCGTCGATTGCCGTCTTGCCGCCGACCGCGCTGTCGGCCTGGGCCAGCAGGGTGGTCGGGACATGGACGACCGGGCAGCCACGCTTGAACAACGCCGCAGCAAGGCCGGCGACGTCGCCGATGCTGCCGCCACCGAGCGCCACGATCGGCGTATTCCGCGTCGGCCCAAGCCTGGCCATGGCCGCGAGCAGCTCATGCAGCTGCTGCCAGTCCTTGGCCGCTTCTCCTTCGGCGACAAGGATGGGATCCGCTTGCAACGCCTCGGCGAAAGCGTGGCCATGAAGCCCGAACACCCGCGGTTCGCTGACCAGAATCGGCTTTGATTTGCGCGCGATGTCGCGGATGCGGTCGATGCCGCCGGCAAGCGGCCCGACCGCGACTTCATAACCCTGTGGCGGAACATCGATCCGGATGATCGTCATTTGTCGAGATGTTCTCCAACGGCGGCGACGATCGCCTCGACGACATTGCCGTGCGGGCCGTCGCCGCTCCGGATGTGAATATGGGCTTCAGCATACATTGGATGCCGCTGCTCAGCGAGGCGCGCCAATGTTTCAGCCGGATCGCCGGTCCGGAGGAGCGGCCGAGTGTTGCGTCGGCCGGTCCGTTCGGCAAGCACCTCCACCGGAGCGTCCAGCCACACGGTGATTGCCCGATCATTGAGCAACCGCCGGGTTTGCGGATCGACGAAGGCTCCGCCGCCAGTCGCGATCACCCTAACGGTACCGTCAATCAGGCGGGCAACCAGCCTTCGCTCGCCTTCGCGAAAATCATCCTCGCCAAAACGTTCAAACAGGTCGGCGGTACTGGTCCCGGCAGCCTCCTCGATTTCCGTGTCGGTGTCGACGAACGGCAGGCCGAGAAGCTTGGCCAGACGACGGCCAACGGTCGACTTGCCAGCGCCCATAAGCCCCACCAGCACGATGGGTCGATCCAGTTTGTCGGTCAGCTTTTGCAATTTGTCGAAGCGTCCTTTTGGGCGGGGCTATACAGACAGGCTCAAGGTCGGGCAAAAGCCTTTCGCCAACCTCTTAGCCCCAAGCGGAGTAACCATGCCTCGAGGCTTGATTTTCCTGATCCTGATCATTCTCGTCATCGTTGGCGGGCTGTTCTTGCTGTCCAACAGCGCCGACGAAGTGCCCGTGCAGACCATTGAGGCCGACGTCGCCGCCAATGCCACGAATTAAGCCTATCCTGATCGGGTCGGCCGCCCTCGGGATGGCGCTGGCCATTCCAGCGCTGGCCCAGAAGCAGCCCGAATCGCTGTTGCCTCCGGGCTTCGAGGACCCGCCTACCGTGCCTCAGCCGGTCGGCAACGAAAGCCAGCCGGCCAGCACTGCGCAACGACAGCGGACCACGCCGGAAGGCGGGGGGGTCGCGATTGTCGACCTGCTCGAGGCGCTCGACGAGATGGCCGAAGACGAGCCGGAGCCCCAGGTCGAATATCCGGATTTCGCCCGCCGCGATCCGCGTTTTGCCGGAACGATCGACCCGCTGGCCAACGGCCTGGGCTATCGGCCGTGGGGTGCAGCCAGCGGCAAGGCGCTCGAAATTTTGATGCGGCGGATGGATACGCCGCTAGTTTCGCGCTGGGCACACATCGGCTTGAGAGGCGCGCTGCTGGCCAGGGCCACCAGTCCGGCCGACGTCCATCCGGCCGATTGGGCGGCGGAGCGGGCGTGGCTGCTGCTTCGGATGGGCGAGGCCGATGCCGCGCGGCTGCTGATCGCCAGCATGGACAGCGATCGCTTCACGCCCAAGATGCGCCAGATTGCATTGCAGTCGGCGCTGGCGAACAGCGATCCGTCGGCGATGTGCTCGGTCGAGCCTGAACTTTCCAAGGTCGAGCCGAGAGTCGCGCCGCTGGTGACGGCGATTTGCGCATCGCTGTCCGGCGAGGCGGAACGAGCGGCGGCCGATGTCGAGGCGGCGCGTCGCCGCGGCCGGGTCAGCCCGATCGACATTGCCCTAGCCGACAAGGTGGTTGGAGCGGGCGCCGAAACCTCACGCGCCGTGACCATCGAGTGGGAGCCGGTGGAGGAGCTCAATAGCTGGCGCTATGGCCTGGCCACCGCCACTGCGTTGATGCCGCCCGATCGGCTGATCAATTCGGCGAGCCTCCAGACGCAGGCATGGCTGGCGCGCGCGCCAATGTTCCCGGCGACGCAACGCCTGCCGATGGCCAGGACGGCCGCCGCGCTCGGGGTCTTTTCCAGCCAATCGCTGACCGATCTCTATGCCGCATCGTTCGATGCGACCGATCCCGATACACTGGGTGAGACCGAGGCGTGGCAGCTGCGGCTGGCCTATATCGGCAGAGACCTTGACGCGCGGATGTCGGCCATGCGGACCATCTGGGGCAATGCGCAGTCGCCGCTCGATCGGGTCGCGAGCCAGGTGCTTCTGTCGAGAGCGGCACGGCACGTCGCTCCCAACATCGCATTGCAGTCGGATGCACCCGACCTGGTTGCGTCGTTGCTCGCGGGAGGATTTGACCGTGAGGCCGCTCGCTGGACGCCTGTCGTCGGGGAAATGGACGACCAGCCGGGCGACGCGGTCTGGGCCATGCTGGCACTTGGCGCACCGGAAGGGCAGCAACCGGCGGTAGAGGCGAGCCGCATCGAGGATTTCGCCGATCGCGACCAAAGCGAGGGCAAGCAACGCACGGCGCTGCTGGTCGCAGGCCTTGCCGGGCTCGGCCGGATCGATGCTGCGACTGCAGGAAATTTGAACCGCGCCTATCGGCTCGGTCTGGCCGCGGAGACGGGTTGGACGCGCATGATCGACGGAGCGATGCGCCGTCGACAGTCAGCCACTTCCATCCTGCTGACCGCCAGCGCGTTGCAGGGGCTGTCTTTCGAGGAAACGCGCGCGGTTTACCTGTACCACTCCGTCAACGCGCTGAGGCGGACGGGCCAGGAGTATCTCGCCAGAATGATCGCCGCCGAGGCTCTGGCGCGGACGTGAGCGAGCCAGATAGCGGATTTGGCGACCGCGCGCTGGTCGACCGCTTCTGCGACATGATGGCGGCAGAGATCGGCGCGGCCCGCAACACATTGCTGGCCTACCGGCGGGATCTGGAGGCTGCAGCCGAGACCGTCGGCTCGCTGGAAAGGGCGGGGACGGCCGAACTCGCCAGGCTTGGCGAAGCCTGGGCGGCTTTAGCTCCTTCGACCGTGGCGCGTCGATCCGCCGCCTTGAGGCGCTTCTACGGCTTCCTGCTCGACGAAGGGCTGCGGCCCGACGATCCCTCGCCGGCCCTTCCCAAACCGCGCTTGCAGAGACCGCTTCCGCGGATACTCGACAGCGACGAAGTCGAGGCCATGTTCACGGTTGTCGAGGAACGGGCGGCGAGCGGCGAGCCGCTGGCGCTGCGCAATCTGGCCTTGCTCGAGCTGCTCTACGGGTCAGGGCTGCGAGCGACAGAACTGGTCTCCCTGCCACGGCGCGCGTTCCGGCCCGGCCAGCCATTCCTGATGTTGCGCGGCAAGGGCGGCAAGGAGAGGCTGGTTCCGGTGTCCGCCCGCGCCGCCGAAGCGGTGCGGAAATGGTTGCCGCACATCGCGGATTCGAGCCCTTGGCTGTTCCCCAGCGGCAAGTCTCACCTGAGCCGCGTGCGGCTGTTCCAACTGGTTCGGGGAATGGCCGCGCTGGCCGGGATCGCGCCCGACCGGGTCAGCCCGCACGTGCTGCGCCATGCCTTCGCGACCCACTTGCTGGCGGGAGGTGCCGACCTTCGCGTGCTCCAGTCGCTCCTCGGACATGCGGACATCGCGACCACCCAAATCTACACCCACGTCGATTCCGCGCGGTTGGTCGAGCTGGTCAACAGCCGCCATCCGCTCGCTACCGACCATCGTTGACGAGGGGCGTCCTGCCGCTTACCCCGCGCCGCGATGCTGACCTATCTTGAATTCGAAAAGCCGATTGCCGCCCTTGACCAGCGCATCACCGAGCTGCGCGAGACGGCCAGTGCCGGCGACATCGATATCGAGCCGGAGGTGGCCAAGCTCCAGGCGAAGTCGGAGCGGCTGCTCAAAGAAACCTTTGCCAAGCTGACCCCGTGGCAGAAAACGCAGGTCGCCCGCCATCCCGAGCGCCCGCACTTCAAGCATTATGTCGCCGGCATTGCCGACGATTTCATGCCGCTCGCCGGCGATCGTGCATTCGCCGACGACCCGGCGATCATCGGCGGCCTGGCGCGCATCGACGGCCGCAAGGTCATGCTGATCGGCCATGAGAAGGGCGACGATACCGCGAGCCGTCTCAGGCATAATTTCGGCATGGCCAAGCCGGAGGGATACCGCAAAGCGATCCGCCTGATGCAGCTCGCCGACCGCTTCGGCCTGCCGGTGATCAGCCTGGTCGATACCTCGGGCGCATTTCCGGGCGTGCAGGCCGAGGAGCGCGGCCAGGCGGAAGCCATTGCCCGCTCCACCGAGCAATGCCTGTCATTGGGGGTGCCGATGGTGGCGGCCGTGGTCGGCGAAGGCGGTTCCGGCGGCGCCGTGGCGATTGCCGCGGCCAATCGCGTGCTGATGTTCGAACATGCGGTTTATTCCGTGATTTCGCCCGAAGGCTGCGCCTCGATCCTGTGGCGGACGGCCGACAAGGCGGCGGATGCGGCGGAGGCAATGCGGGTTACCGCCAACGACTTGCTGTCGCTGGGGGTGGTCGATCGGGTAGTGCCCGAGCCGCTAGGAGGCGCGCACCGCGATCCGGCGGAGGCGATCGCCAATTTGAAGTCGGCAATCGCCGAAGAGCTCGATGGGTTGGCCAAGCTCGATCAGGGGCAATTGCTGGATCAGCGGCGCAAGAAGTTCCTGGCCATCGGCTAAGCAGGCGCAATCGTTTCGGAACCACTCCGTCCCGTTTCCCGTTCATCGAGGTGAAATGCGAGAATGGTGATGGAGTTGATCATGCGTACCCCGCTCGCCCTGCTCACCGCGGCCGCGGTGATTGTGACGCCGGCGCTGGCCCAATCCCAGCAGCGCCTTTCCTATCTCAACCCGCGCGACGTTCAGGAAGCCGCCCGCCAGCATCCTGAGATCGTCGAGGAATTCGGCGGCGCCGAGACTGGACCCCGTGCGGCCTATGTCGAGAGCGTCGGCCGGCGCGTCGCGGCCTTTTCGGGCACCGCCAATGCCGGGCAAGTCTATCGCTTCACCGCGCTCAACAGCGCGGTCGAGAATGCGTTCGCGGTGCCGGGCGGATATGTCTACATCACCCGACAGCTGATGGGCATCATCAACGACGAGTCCGAACTGGCCTTCGTCGTCGGTCATGAGACCGGCCATATTGCCGCCAACCATCACCAGGCGCGGCGGTCGGCCCAACGCAGCAGCGCCATCTGGGGGGTGCTGGGGCAGATACTTGGCGCAGTCGTCGGCAACAATGCGTTCGGCGGCCTAGTTTCGCAGAGCGCCCAGCAATTCTCCAAAGCTCGGCTGCTCAGCTTCAGCCGGAACCAGGAATATCAGGCGGACGTGCTCGGCATCCGCTACATCACGGCCGCCGGTTACGATCCGAATGGCGGCGCAACGATGCTGGCGCAACTGACCCGCTCAGCCGCGCTCGAGGCTCGGCTGCAGGGCGACCGGAACCGCTCGACGCCGGAATGGGCCAGCACCCATCCGCTAAGCGAGAACCGGATGGCGCAGGCCGGGCAGATGGCGCGGCAGACCGGCCGGGCGGGGCAGGGGCTTCGCAATCGCGACGCTTATCTGGCCCAGGTCGAGGGCGTGATGGTCGACGACGATCCCGCACAGGGCGTGATCGACGGGCGCAGCTTCACCCATCCCGATCTCGGCATGCAGTTCAGCGTGCCGACCGGATATCTAATGCAGAACGGCACCCGCGCGGTGACGATCCAGGGGTCGGCCGGTCAGGCGCAATTTTCCGGCGGCCGCCATACCGGCGGGATAGACGATTATATCTACCGGGTGATCCAACAGCTGACTGGCGGCCGCGTCCAGCTGGCAATGGGCCCGATCCAACGGACGAGGGTGAATAACATCCCGGCCAGCTATGTCGTCGGGCGGGCCAACACGTCATCGGGCGCAGTTGATGTCGGGGTGTTCGCCTACCAGTGGGATGCCGATACCATCTATCATTTCGTGACTCTGACTCGTGGCGGGCAAGGCCTGGCGCCCTTCGCAACGATGATGGACTCGCTTCGCCGGATCACGCCGGCCGAAGCCGCGGCCATTCGCCCCAAGGTGATTGATGTGGTCACCGTGCAAAGCGGCGACACGGTCCAGTCGCTGGCCAGCCGAATGGCTTACCGCGATTTCAAATTGGAGCGCTTCCTGGCGGTGAATGGGCTGGCTGCGAACAGCCGGCTCACGCCGGGGCAGAAAGTAAAGATCGTCGTCTACGGAGCGCGGCGCGGCTAGCTACATTGCGTTGCTGACTTCGCTATCCAGCTTGCCCCACATGCCGCCGGCACCGCCGCCGAGATTCGACAGCGCGCCAATGATGGCGACGACAATCAACGAGACGATCAACCCATATTCAATTGCGGTCGCACCACGCTTGTCCGAGCGCAGGCGACGCAGCGTTCGGATAGCGAGCACGCCACCCTCCTCTGGTCTTGGTCCACGCTGGAAGATTAATCGACGGATGATTAAAGATTCATTGGCGTAACGAGGTTAATTCCTCGATTGCCGCGATTATTGGCGCCATCCGAGGAAATGGAGAATTTCGATCTGCTCCTCCGTCCGGCCGCCTGCACCAAGTTGCTCGAACGCCTTGCTGGCGGTCCGATATTCCCTGCGCCTCAGGGCTGGGGGCCGGTCGGCAAGCATCGAAGTGGCGCCCATAGCCCTCAAATCTTGGACCAGAGAGGCGAAACCGGAATAGCGCAACGTGATGCGGTCGACATCCACAACCGTTGCAGAGTAACCCGCGGCCGACAGCAGTGCCGCAAGTGAAGTGGCCTCGATACGGGGGTGGGTTCGCGCAACCGCGCGGCCTTCGGCTCGGCCGCCCTCGATCAGGCTGGCGCGCAAGGCCGGCAAGCTATTTCCCCCGGCGATCGCCCCGACCAACAGAGAGCCCGGTCGCAGCGCGCTATGGATGAGTTTCAGCGCCAGGGGCAGCTCGTTGACCGTGTCCAGCGTTCCAACGGCAAGGGCGAGGTCATAGCGGTCTTCGCCGAAGTCGAACCGATCCTCCTCAATCTGCTGTCCGCCGACGGCAGCGGCGAACAGCGCTCCCGGATCGACCGCGTCGACTTCGGGTACGAATTCTCGCATCCTTCGCGGCCAGTCGGCAGACGGGCAGCCGATCAGCAAGCTGCGCTCGAATGGTCGCACAATGTCACGTAGCCGATCGAGGCATTCCTCGAACGCACGATCGTATAGGAAAAGCTCGGTTCCGATCCTGGCCGCACGGTCGCGGCGCAGGGCTCGTAGGCTCCGATCGAATAAGTCCCGGGTCACGGGCGCGCTTGTGCGGCGGCGAGGCTCGGGCGACAAGGGGGAATGGCCAGCGCCCTGACCAATCCATTCCATACCGTCGGAAAGCTGCTGCTGGATTTCGCCTTGCCGCCGCGTTGCGCGGGATGCGGCGAGGTAAGCGACGAAGTTGGCGCCTTCTGTCCGCCCTGCTGGTCAAACATCGAATGGCTTGGAAATTCGGGTTGCAACCGCTGCGGGTTGCCGCTGGCCGGCACCGAAATCGACATATGCGGCCGGTGCCTGGCCGAGCCGCTAAAATTGGACCGTATCCGAGCTGCGGTAGCTTATGACGATTTGCCGCGGTCGATCGCCTTGAAGCTCAAATATGGGCGCAAGGTCGCACTGGCGAGGACCATGGCGCGCTACATGATGCCACTAAGAGGTGATTGGCCGGCCGACGCCATCGTCGTCCCCGTGCCGCTGCACCGCTGGCGATTATGGGGCCGCGGTTTCAACCAGTCGGCATTGGTCGCCCGCGAGCTGGCGCGGATGTGGGGATTGCGCACCGATGTTGCGGCGCTGCGCCGAGTCAAGCGAACCCAGCCGCTCAAGGGCCTCAATCATGGTCAGCGGCGCAAGGCGGTCGCCGGTGCGTTCAAGGCGGCTTCCAGATTCGAGGGCCGGACCGTCATCCTGATCGATGATGTCCTGACCAGTGGAAGCACCGCCGAAGCTTGCGCCCGAGCGCTTCGCCGAGCCGGTGCGGGCCAGGTGGAGCTAATCTGCTGGGCAAGGGTGGTTCGCCCATCCCAGCTCATGCGTTAAGGAGGCGTGATTCGAAGGAGCGCACATTGGCCCAGGTCGAGATTTACACAAAGAGCTTTTGCGGCTTCTGCATCCGCGCCAAGCGGCTGCTCGATATGAAGCATGTCCCCTATGAGGAATATTCGGTGGACATGGGCGGGCCGAAGAAGGCGGAAATGGTCGAGCGCTCCGGCGGCCGGATGACCGTGCCGCAAATCTTCGTGAACGGCCGCCATATCGGCGGGTGCGATGAGTTGATGGCGCTCGAGCAGCAGGGCAAGCTGGACGAGCTGTTGGCCGTCCCTCGACTGAGCTCGGGACAGGCATGAACCTGGTTCGCATCGCACTGTATCAGGCGCAAAGCGGGATCGAGCCCGCCGCCAATGCCGAACGGCTCAAGGGAGCGGTGCGCGAGGCCGGGGCGGCCGGGGCGGCGATGCTGTTCACGCCGGAAATGTCCGGCATGCTCGACCGAAACCGTGAGCGCGCCCTCGGCAAGGCTCGCAGCGAGGACCAAGACCTGGTGCTGGCCGCCGTCCGCGACGCGGCGGCCGATACGGGCATCTGGGTTCACCTCGGATCGCTGGCGCTGAAGGGCGATGGCGGCAAGCTGGTCAACCGAGGGTTCGTGATCGATGGTCAGGGCGAAATTCGGGCGCGCTACGACAAGATCCACCTGTTCGACGTCGACCTGCCGACTGGGGAAAGTTGGCGCGAGTCGGCGATGTACCAGGGAGGGCGCTCGGCGGTGGTCGTGCCCGATACGCCAGTCGGGAAGATGGGCCTGACCATCTGCTATGACCTGCGCTTCCCAGAGCTGTTCCAGCGATTGAGCGAGGCCGGAGCCGAAGTAATCGCCGTGCCGGCAGCCTTTACCGTTCCCACCGGCAAGGCTCATTGGCAGGTGCTGATGCGGGCGAGGGCGATCGAAGCCGAGCTGTTCATCGTCGCCGCAGCGCAGGCCGGGCACCATGAGGATGGCCGCGAAACCTATGGCCACTCGCTGGTCGCCGACCCATGGGGCGAGCTGCTGCTGGAGATGGGCGGCGAGCCCGGGTTGGCCTTCGCCGAGATAGACCTTGGCCGCATCGCAGAGGTCAGGGCGAGAATCCCGGTCCACCAGCATCGCCGCCCGATCGCGCCCGTGGCGAATTGATTAAGGCGCCGCGCTTTCCTAAGGGACGGCGAATGGCTCCGTAGCTCAGCAGGATAGAGCAGCGGTTTCCTAAACCGAAGGTCGCAGGTTCGAGTCCTGCCGGGGCCACCATGTAAATGATTGAAAAGAGGGGTAAATTCGATGCTCGCGCGGCTTTTCCGGGATCATCCCAAGGCGCTGGGAATGAGCTGGGCGGAGCATGGCGTGGGCGCGGTGGCGATCGGCGCGCGGATGATTGGCGGCGGGCTGGCCTGCATCGTCCATGCGATCGTCCCCGGCCTGTTCACCCAGACCGCGGGCAAGGTGGTGCTCAGCCTCCACGACCATATGGTCAAGCGCAAGGCGGGAGCGGCCAACCCCGACGCCTGGCCCGATTATGAGATCTGACGGCGCGGCCGCCGTCATCATAGGCGGGGGCTATTCCGGCACAATGGTCGCGGCGGAGCTGGCGCGGCGCGGCGTGCCGAGCATGCTGGTCGACGGTAGTGGCCGTGAAGGCAAGGGTACCGCCTTTTCGACGCCGGAAGCCGCCCATTTGCTCAATGTGGTTGCGGGGCGGATGGGCGCCTGGGCCGACAAGCCGGAGGATTTCGCGGAGGCGGTTGCGCAGGAGGGCTATGAGCCCCACGATTATGTGCCGCGGCGGCGCTATGGCGAATATCTGTCCAATATCCTCAATGAGGCACGGGCCACCGGGCTGGTGAGCCTGATGTCCGGCGAGGCCCGGACGGCCGAGCGCAGCGCTGATGGGTGGACCGTCACCCTGGCCGACGGATCGCGGATCCAGGGACAATCGCTGGTGCTAGCGCAGGGTAACCAGCCGCCCGCGCCGCCGCCGCTGGCGCGCGGCCTGCCGCCCGAGTTGTTCGTCAACGACCCGTGGAACGAGGCGGGGCGCAAGGCGATCGTCAAGGGCGCCGGGAGTGGCGGCGACGTGCTGTTGATCGGCACGGGCCTGACCATGGTCGACGTGGTGCTGAGCCTGGACGAGGCGCGCCTACGCGGCCGCATCACCACCCTGTCGCGGCGGGGACTGATGCCGCAGCCTCATGCTGAGCATGGCGTGGCGCCGGTGACGCTGGAGGAATTGCCAAAGGGGTCGTTGAAGCGGCTTTGGCGCTGGCTGCTGAACCGGGGCGCGGCGGTCGGATGGCGGGCGGCGATGGACAGCTTGAGGCCGCACAATCAGGCGCTGTGGCAATCGCTGAGCGAGACGGATCAGCGGCGCTTCCTGCGCCACGTCCAACCGTGGTGGAACGTTCATCGCCATCGCATCGCGCCCGACGTGGCGGGGCGCATCAAGCGGCTGATGCAGATCGGGCAGCTGGAGGTCCTCGCCGGGCGCGTCACCGACATGTGGACCGATGGCCGGCAGCTCGATGTCGCGATCCGGCGACGTGGCCAGCGGCAGGTGACCGACCATCGCTTCGCGTTGGTGGTGAATTGCACCGGGCCGCTCGGATCGATCGCGGCGACCGGGGACCCGCTCCTGATGAGTCTGTTCGAGCAGGGGCTGGCGAAGCCGGATGCGCTCGACCTGGGGCTCGAAGTCGACGCGAATTCGCGCATCGCGGGCTCAGACAATGCCTGGGCCATTGGCCCGCTGACCAAGGGCAAATACTGGGAGATTGTCGCGGTGCCTGATATCAGGGGGCAGGTCGCGCAGGTCGCTTACGACATCACCAAGGAATTGAAGCCATGACTCCTCCATCCAGCCCGGAAGACGGCGACCTCGTCAGCAGCGCGCCCAAGGTGGCGGTGCCGGAGGAGGTGGAGGAGGCGGTCCGGACGCTGATCCGGTGGGCCGGGGACGATCCGGACCGCGAAGGGCTGCTCGATACGCCGAAGCGGGTGGCGCGGGCGTGGAAGGAATATGCGCGCGGCTATGCCGAGGACCCGGCGCAGCACCTCCAGCGGACCTTCCACGAGGTCGGCGGCTATGACGAGATCGTGCTGCTCAAGGATATCCCGTTCCAGAGCCATTGCGAGCATCATCTGGCGCCGATCATCGGCAAGGCGTCGATCGCCTATCTCCCGCGCGATAAAGTGGTTGGAATCAGTAAGTTAGCCCGCGTATTGCACGGCTTTGCCCGGAGGCTGCAGGTCCAGGAGCGGCTGACCGCCGAGGTCGCCGACTGCATCTGCGAGCATCTCCAGCCCAAGGGAGTGGCGGTGGTGATCGAGGCGAGCCACGCCTGCATGACCGCGCGCGGGGTGGGCACGCCCGGAGTGATGATGACCACGTCACGGATGATGGGCATTTTCCGCAGCGACGAACGGAGTAGAAGAGAGGTCTTGGCACTGATGGGTTACTAGCCCGAGGAGAAGGTTCGATGCGGCGGATTTCCTTGTGCATTGCGGTGGCGACGGCATTGGCGACAGCCGGCTGCGAGGTGCGGAATGCGCCGGCGGATGCGGGAGCCGAGGCCAATGCGCCCGGCGAGGTCAACGCCGTCATTACTGGCGGCAATGTGGTAACGGCCCCAGCCCCAGCCCCAGCTGGCCCAGCAACACCGGCGCAGAGCGAGAAGCCGCTGGCCATCGCGGCCGCTGCCGCTGATCTGAAATGGGGTCCGTGTCCGCCCGGGATGCCGGAAGGCTGCCAGATCGCGGTGCTGCACGGCGACCCGGCCAGGCCCAATTCCGACATTTTGCTGAAGGTACCGGCGGGTTCCGCCATAGCGCCGCACTGGCACAGTTCGGCCGAGCGGATGATGCTGGTCAGCGGCCAGCTGGCGGTCAAATATCAGGGGGCCGCAGAGACCAACCTGTTGCCCGGGACCTACGCCTACGGGCCGGCCCGGCTGCCGCACCGGGCGGACTGCCGCTCGAGCGAGCCATGTACGCTGTTCATTGCCTTCGAAGGGCCGGTCGACAGGCACCCGTTCGAGGGGGAATTATAGGAGTCCTGCCGCGTGGATCGCCAATGACACCGGGCTCAAATGCCAATTCTGAGCCGAGATAGTTGCTGGCGCCGGTCAGGTCGCAGGCAAGAGCCTAGCGCTCGGGTTTGACCTCGCGGATGCGGATCCTGTCGTTGGGGGCGCAGGACGGCCTGCCGCAGCCGAACCACAGGCGGTCATTGCCCTTCAGCCTGCCGCCGTCGCGGCTCGTCAGCGTATCGGGGCGCATCGCGACCACCGCCCAACGGACTTCGGGCGTGAAGATGCGGTCGAAGTCGCGTTCGATCTCCTGGCGCGAGCGATAGGTGCGGATGCCTTCGCTGAAATTCACCCGCAGGGGCAGGGCGATCAGGCTCAGGATGGCGCGCCGGTCATTGGCCCTGAGACCGGCCTGCAGGCGCGACAGAAATGCGTCCTGAGCACCGATGACCGTTACCGGTGTCGGCGATTCCAGGTTCGGGCTGCGGATGTGCGTGCCGGTGACGACGATGCTCTGGTCCGATGTTTCCTCGGCCATCCGCTCCGGCTCCGGTGGAGGCGGCGGGGGCGGTGGTGGCGGCGGCGCCGGGGCGACGAGCGGTGCGGGGGCTGCTGCCTCGGCTGGGGCGGCATCGGCAGCGACCTTTCGGTTGGCACCAAAGGAAATGAAGCTGCTTTTTTCCTCAACTTCACTCGATCGCGCGACCGCCGGTGGCAGCCTGGGCGCTTCGACGGTGGCGGGTGCCTCGTCGGCCCTGGATTGCGGCGTTTCGGGCCTGCCGCGGGTGGGCTCGGCGACGTCCTGGACCGGCCGAATTGCAGCGGGCTCGCCGGTTTCGAGGATTTCGCTCGGCGGACCTTCGCGCAGCGCGATCTGGATGACGGGGATCGAGATGAGGGCGATGAGCGCGACCGTGGCGAAGGCGCCGGCCGGGCGGCGGTGCATGGTCGTCCACCAGCGCTGCGAGCTAGGCCGGGCCTGGGCGGAGACCTCCTCGATGCCGTCGAACTTCCGGAGGGCGGCATCGATCGCTTCGCGGCGGGCGGCCGGCCGGGGCGGAGGCGGGCTCGGCAGCGAGACGATATCGTCGCTGTCCTGTCCCATCTACCGCGTTCCTTCGAAAGCCATCGCAGAACTCATAGCGACATTCGCGGTCCTGTCTAAGGCGAGTTCAGCCCCATTTCGTTGGGCGGCCGCCGGCGCCGGGGGCGAGCGCCGGCGGCCATGAGCCGCTACTGTTCGAGCTGGGCCATGCTCTGCGCATTCTTCGCGGCCCGCACCAGCTCGAGGAATTCCGACCGATAGCCATATTGGTCGGGTCCGCGCGATGCGCTGGCGATCCGCAGCACATCGTCATAGGTCAGCGAGCCGGTGTGGCGGCCGCCGCGCAGCAGCTCGGCGAAGCCGGCGACGGCAGTGGCGAAGCGGGCGTCGCGCGGCGCGGCGTCGAAGCTGCGGACCTCCAGGCGGCGGTCGATCGGGGTGGTGATCAGCCGGCTGGTGTCGGACTTGGGCAGCTTGTAGCGGATCTTGACGAAGCCGAGCTCCCCAAGGACGCTATTTGGGCGGGCCGCGGATGCTGGAGCTGACCGCGGTGTGGCATAACGCAGCCCGTCCATCGTCCGCGGCCCGCCGACCGGGACCACCTCGTAGAGGGCGGTCACGGTATGGCCCGAGCCGATGTCGCCGGCATCGACCTTGTCATTGTCGAAATCGTCCCGGTTGAGGGCGCGGGTTTCGTAGCCGATCAGGCGATATTCGGCGACCGTGGTGGGATTGAACTCGACCTGGATCTTCACGTCCTTGGCGATGGTGAAGAGCGTCGAGCCGGCCTCCTCGACCAGCGTCTTGCGGGCTTCGCGGACATTGTCGATGTAGGCGGCGGTGCCGTTGCCATTCTGGGCCAGCGTCTGCATTAGCGCGTCATTGTAATTGCCCATGCCGAAGCCGAGCACGGACAGGAACACGCCCTTGCCGCGCTCGCGCTCGACAAAGCCCTTGAGCTCGCCCTGATCGGTGATGCCGACGTTGAAGTCGCCGTCGGTGGCGAGGATCACGCGGTTGACGCCCTTCGGATCGTAATTGGCCTGGGCCAGGGCATAGGCCTGGCGAATGCCTTCGGCGCCGGCGGTGCTGCCGCCTGCCCCAAGCCGGTCGATGACGGATAGGATCCGCTGCTTGTCGCTGGCCGAGGTCGGGTGGAGCGCGGTTCCGGCGCTGCCGGCGTAAGTGACGATCGCCACGGTGTCGCGCGGGTCGAGCTCATTGAGCAGCATCCTCAGCGATTGCTGCACCAGCGGCAGCTTGTCGGGATGGTTCATCGAGCCCGACGTGTCGACCAGGAAGACGAGGTTGGCGCGTGGCCGAGCGGCCTGCTGGACGGCATAGCCCTTGATGCCGATGCGGACGAGCTTGCGGCCTGGGGACCAGGGGCTGGGGAAGACCGCGACGTTGGTGCTGAACGGCTGGGCGGTGGTTCGCGGCGGGGCATAGTCATAGTGGAAATAGTTGACCATCTCCTCGGTGCGGACCGCAGCCGGCTGCGGCAGGACATTCTGGTTGAGCGACGCCCGGACCCAGGAATAGGAGGCGGTGTCGACGTCGATCGAGAAGGTCGACACCGGCGCCTCGCGGACGATCTTGAACGCATTCTCGGCGAAGCTGTTGAATTTGTCGCGGCCGACGTCCTGGTAATAGGGATAGGCGATAACCGGCGCGACCATGCCCGGAGCCGGCGGTGGCGGTGGCGGCGGCGCCATCCCGATGACCGCGACCGGGCTGCGCGATTCCAGGTTTGACCGACTGATTTTCGAGCCGGTGACGACGATCGCGCTGGCGTCGGCGGCTTCCTCCTGCACTGCCGGTTCGGCCGGCGGCGAGGCCACCCTATTGTCGATGCCGGACCCGGCGCAGGACGCGAGGAGCAGCGCCCCCAAGGCCACGGCCAAGCTATGATATTGGCACCCCATCTGAACCTCCCTTTCACAGCCAAGCAAAATTGCCTGCCTGATTACTGAGACGCGCGTCCCGGGAGGTTCCTTTGAGCCTTGCGCAAATTATTTTTCGGCGGAGAGGATGCGGCGCACCTCATGCATCCGCCAGGCGACCGTCGCTTCGGCTACCCCGAGGATGGCCGCGGCTTCGGCGTGGCTGAGCTGCTGGCCGGCGACGAGGACGGCGGTATCGCGCAAAGCCGGCTTGAGCCGGGCAATGGCGCTGTTGAGCCAGATGGCGTCATATAGGTCGCGGCCGTCGGGCACTTGCGCGAGGCCCACCAGCACCGCCAGCCGGTCGGTGAAGGCGCCGAGCGAGCGGCGGCGCCGGCGGAGGTCGCGGCAGGCGTTGAAGGTGATGCCATGGAGCCAGGTCGTGAACCTGGCTTGCCCGCGATAGCTGCCGAGCTTCTCGACCAGGGTGCAGCAGACGTCCTGGGCGATGTCGTCCGCGTCTGCGCGCGAGCCGGTCAGCTGCCAGGCCAGGCTGTGGATGCGATCATAATGTCGTTCGAGCAGCGCGGCGAACGCGTCGCGGTCGCCGGCGATGGCGGCGGCGACGAGCGCGGAATCTGTTTCGCCGATTTCCCCCAACCCTCACCATCCGCGCCGGCTACCGATGCCACCCGTCATTCATAACGAAGAGCAGCAATCGCGCCAGCGGGACGATGGGTCATCGCATCAGAATATGCGCCAGCCGCTGTAGTTGAGGCCGATCGATGCGGTGGTGCCGCGATAGTCGGTGGCCGAAGTGTCGTACCAGGTGCGGCCGACGGTGAGGTTGACCGCCAGCGGCCCCTTGATCGGCTGGACGCGCTGCAGCGAGACGCCGCGATAGCTGCCCTTGCGGCCGCTGAGCAGCACTTCCTGCTCGTGGAGCGAGCTGCCGGCGCCGAGCCAGAGCTGGGTCTGGCCGCTGCCGCGCGGGTCCTTCATCCGGAAGGTGGCGAGGTGGCTGTGGCTCTTGCCGAGCCGGGCGACGTCATGGTTGCTGTAGCGGTAGGTGACGAAGGCGTCGCCGAAATAGCGGGTGCCGCCGACGGACCATGTCAGCACGTCACGGTCGCCGTAATAGCGCGCATATTTGCCGCCGACGGTGACGACCGTCTTCGGCAGCAGTTTCAGGTTGAAGTCGTTGGCAAACTGGCGCGAGGCGAACACCGGCTTGTCTGACGCCAGCGCGACATGGGTGCGCGTGTAGAGCCTGTCGTTCCAGTCGCGGTAGAGAGTTCCGCTGACCTCGAACGCCTTGAAACTGTCGGATTCGAACCTGCGCCGGGCCTGCGAGGCGCTGATCGTGAAGGCGGTGCGACCGAAGTCGGCGCTATATTCCGCCGTGGTCTCCCGCCGCCTGCCGAAGCCGCTCGAATAGTCGGTCAGCTCGGTGGTCAGCAGGAACTTGCTGTCGGCCGCCTTGAAGCTGCTGGGTTCGGCGGGCTTCGCGGTGTTGCTGCCGGCGGCGTGGGCCGAGGTGGCGCCGAGCAGCAGCACGGCCCCGAGGAAGATAGATGTCTTGATCATTGGTCAGATCCTTCTTTCAATAGGATTCAAGCTGCTGCGCGAGGCGGTAACGGCCCGTTGGCAGGTTCTTTTCGACGGTGATGCGCGGGGCGAAGATCGAGTCCGGCGCGACTTCCCGGCCGGGGAGGAGGATCACCTGGATGCCGAGCGAGGCACGAGCGCCGATCAGGCAGCCGAGCTTTTCCATCCCGGTATCGATCCGCCCGCCGTCGACGATCACCTCGACATTGCGCTTGTCGAGCCGGTGGTTGGAGGTGCGGACTTGCGCCCCGAGATAGGCGTCGCATTCGATCTTGGAATCGGCGATGAAGCATTGCGGCCCGATCGTGACCCGCTCCTCGATCAGCGCATTCTTGACCTCGGTTGCAAAGCCGATGCGCGTGCCGTCGCCGATCGAGGTCGTTCCGCGGATCATCGCCAGATTGCCGATCAGGCAATCCGAGCCGATGACGACGGGCCCTTCGATATAGGCCCCCGGGCAAATCCTGGTCCGCGGGCCGATCGAGATGGGGCCGCGACTGGCGTCCAATATTGCGGCGGCGGACACGTCGGCGGCAGGATCGACATGGAGTCCTTCCGCTGACGCGGCAAGCCGCAAGTCGCCCGGCTGGCGCTGCAGCTCACGCCACCACACGGGAGTACCTCGTCGGCTTGTCGCGGCCGAGTTCGCGGCCAGTAAACAGCGCGCCCAGTCCGTGAATGATCCACACTGCGTAGGAAAGAAGCACGTAGAGGACCGCCAGCGGCGCCAGGAACATGAGGCGCGCCTTGCCGTGATGAAGCGCGCTGATCAGGCCGATGGCGCAAACCGCCGCGACCCAGATCGGCGGGAACAGCAGCACCGGGATGCTTTCGGGCGCTCCCGACATGACGGCCTGCGTCCAGGCGACGGCATGGATCGCCACTCCGGCGATAACCAGCAGGAACATCGGCAGGATGCTGAACAGGCCGAACCGGGTCAGCAGCAGCTTGCGATGCAGCCGCATGCAAACCGCATAGCCCATGATCCAGCGCCGCCAGCGCCGCCAATCCTCGCGGATCGTCTTGCATTCCTGCGGATAGACCACGCAGCGGTTGACCTGTCGGACACTGTAGCCGCGGCCGACCAGCTCCCAGGTGAGATCGAGGTCCTCGACCTTGGTGCGGTCGGACAGTCCGACCTTACGGAGGACATCGGTGCGGAACATGCCGCATGCCCCGGAGATGATGAACGGGGCCCCGCCGAGCAGCTGCTGGAAGGTGCGCTTGAGTATGATCATCGGCAGCTTGACGGTCGCGCGGATGTAGCCGAGCCAGCCGAGCCCGCGCAAATCCGACGAGGGAACCCCGCCCACCGCGTCGGCGCCGGCTTCCAGTTCGGCTAGCAAATGCCCGAGGTCATCCCCCGTCGCCGGGACATAAGTATCGGCGTCGGTCAGGAACACGTAGGGCGTGGTGACATGCTGCAGCCCGTTCATGACCGCGCCGCCCTTGCCGGTGTTCGCCTGATGCACGACGACCAGCTTCGGGGCTGCCTTGGCCCAGCGGTCGAGCGCGGCGCCGGTCCCGTCGGTGGAACCGTCGTTCACGCAGATCACGCGATGGACATATTTGTTGGCGTGAAGGTTGCGCAGAGTTTGCTCGAGGCACGGCTCTTCGTTGAACGCCGGCACGATGACATCGACTTGCCCGCGACTGCCGCTTGGCGGCCGACGCATGCGCCACAAGATGAACACGAGCACCGCCGCGCACATCACGAAGAAGAGGATGGTCTTCACGCGTTAACTCCGGAAAGGACTAGCTTGTAGGGAATGAAGCCCTCGGTCTGGCCGAGGTCGACCTGGACGCCGCGGAAGTGCGCCGCGCTCCGGATCTTTTCTTCGTGCATGTAGAGTCGTTCGCCCTGGCTCTTGTGGAGCTTCAGGGCCGCGACCTTGCGTTCCATAAATTCGTCGACCGGCTCAAACACGGTGGGGACGAAGTTGGGGTATGAGCTTGGCGTCTCGTAGGCGAGGATCTGCGGAACGGTGCGACAGGCTACCACCGAAGCCTGGTAGACGGCGCGATGATCCTGGTGCCGGTCGTCGTGAAACATGGTGTAGACGCGCTGGGGCGCGACCAGGCGGACCTGCTCTTCGACCGCGGCGATCAGCTCATTGAGATGCTCGTGGAGACGGGTATCGGGGAAGCTGTGCTGGACGACCTGGCTGACCCCAAGGCTGAGCAGGGCTTCGCGCGCCTCGGCGGCGCGATCGAACCGGCTGTCGGCGCCTCGGTCGCCGTCGCTCATGATCACGGCCGTGATGTTCGCGCCACCCGCAACGAGCTTCGCCAGGGTTGCGCCGCAACCCAGCTCGAGGTCGTCCGGATGGGCGCCGAGCGCCAAGATGTTTCCCCGTAACTGCATGGCGGCGCTGTTACGGCAGGGGCGTTGTACCAACCCTTGAGGATGCAACCATTTTGGTGACGATTATGGTCAAAGCGGAGGAAATTGATCCGCCATTTGCGCGGCTTAGTCATGGCTGTAGGCGCGCTAACCCACCGCCGAAGGGACCGGTCTCCACACTCCGGAGGCCGGTCCCTATTTATGTGCGCGAGCTCCGTCCAACCGGGCGTCAGTCCTGTCGGAAAAGAAACCCACCCGTGAGGCCGCCAGCGGCCGCGCCGACCAGCTGGGCGACGATGAAGGCGGGAACATCGCTGGGCGCGATGCCGGCAAAGCTGTCGCTCAAGGAGCGGACGACGGTGATGGCCGGATTGGCGAAGCTGGTTGACGAGGTGAACCAGGAGGCGGCGGTAATGTAGAGCGCCACGCTGGCCGGCACGAGGCCCGGCCGGTGCCGCGCGGTTCCGATGATGGTCAGGATCAGGCCGAAGGTGGCGACCGCTTCGCCGGTCCATTGGCCAATGCCGCTGCGTACCTTCACCGACAGCTGGAAGATCGGCAGGTCGAACATCAGGTGCGCCGCCAGTGCGCCAAGCATGCCGCCGACCAGCTGGGCCATGATGTAGGGTGGGGCGTTGCGCCACGGCAGCTCGCCCCGGGCGGCCATGACCAGCGTCACGGCCGGATTGAAATGGGCGCCCGAGATCGGGCCAAGCATGGCGATCAGCACGAACAGGATGGCGCCAGTGGCAATGGTGTTGGCCAGCAGCGCTATCGCTACATTCCCCTCCGCCAGCGCCTCGGCCATGATGCCGGAGCCGATGACGGCGGCGAACAGGAAGAAAGAACCGAGCGCTTCGGCGGCAAGTCGCTGGCCGGCCGGATGGGTCATGGCTCAACCACCGGTGCTTCGCTGTCGCCTGCCCCAAGCGGTCGCTGCATGTAGAGCGTGTCGAGCCAGCGTCCGAACTTGCGGCCGACCGAGCGCATCCGGCCCGCCTCGACAAAGCCGGCCCCGCGGTGAAGCGCTACGGACGCCGGTTCGGCACCGCCGATGACCGCGATCATCTGCCGGAACCCGGCTTCCGCGGCCGCGTCGATCAGAGCCGCGAGCAGTTGGCCGCCTATCCCCTGGCCGACATGACTGGGCGCGATGTAGATGCTGTTCTCGCACGTGGAGCGATAGGCCGGGCGGTCGCGGAACTGGGTGGCGTAGGCATAGCCGACGACCTTCCCATCGCGTTCGGCCACCAGGAACGGCCATCCATGGGCATCGCACTGGGCGATCCTTGCTGCGGTTTCCTGTTCGCTGCGAGGATCGGTGTCGAACGAGGCCGTGCCATGGGCAACATGGTGCGCATAAATGCCGGCAACGGCCGAGGCATCCGCCGCCGACGCCGAACGGATCGCAGCCAATTGCTCAGCCATGGGCTGGCTCGCCATCAAGCCGCCTGACCAAATAGCGAACCGTCTTGCCATTGGGCAGCCTGGCGCGCCCGACCTCGCTGAATCCTTGGGCCTGATGGAAGGCATCCGAAGCCGGATTGGGCGGGTCGAGGTTAACTTCGCAGCCGATGATTTCCTGGCCGTCCGCCTTCGCCGCGGCAAACAGCTGGTCGTACAGCTTGCGCGCCAGGCCCCTGCCGCGAGCATCGGCGGCGACCGCGATCCGATCAACATAGACGAAGCGAGGATATCGGCGCTGAAACCAGTGGAAATTGGGGCTGTCGTAGTCGGCATGCTGGTCGAATGCGATCAGGAAGGCGGCGCCGCTGTCGACAAATGTTGCGAGGAATGCCTCTTCCACGAGCCAGTCAAGCTTGGCCGCATCGAGCTCCGACAGTTCGGTGATATTTTGCGCGTTCAAGGCCAGAACCGCATCGCGGACGAGCGCTGGTGCGTCAGCCAGCGGGGTCAGCGGAGCGGGGGCGTCAGGGGAGGCGGCCATGGTACGCCATCAGAGCTGATGCGGCGAATGCCGCGAGAAGACGAAAATCAGCCAACCGTCGAGCCTTGGTCGGCGGTGGTGCCGATTTCCTTGAGGCGGTTTTGTAGGCTGAGCTCATCGATGTCTTCAAGCGGCAGGGCGAGGAACAGCTCGATCCGCCGGCGAAGCTGCTGATAGGCGTTCCAGAAGGCCAGCGCCTGGCCTTCTCCCTCGACCGCGGCGGGATCCTCGATGCCCCAATGGGCGGTCATCGGCTGGCCCGGCCAGATCGGGCAGATTTCGCCGGCGGCGTTGTCGCAGACGGTGAAGACGAAATCGAGCCCGGGCGCATCGGGGCCGGAGAACTCGTCCCAGCTTTTCGAGCGGAACCCGTCGATATCATGGTCGAGCTCCTTGAGCAGCGAGAGCGCGGCCGGATGCACTGCACCCTTGGGAAAACTGCCGGCCGAAAAGGCGCGGAAGCGGCCCATGCCCAGTTGATTGAGGATGGCCTCGGCCAGGATCGACCTGGCCGAGTTGCCGGTGCAGAGGAACAGGACGTTGTAGGTGCGGTCGGTCATGTGGTTGCCCCCTGGAATTGGCTAGCAGCAGGCCTTACGGCGTTCGGGCTGCGGTCGCTCAGTAGACGCTGACTGCTTTCCGACTTCGCCCAAGTCGGGTACGCAGCAGGCGTCATTCGAAGCGGCGATCGATGCGGCGGTGAGGGTCTGGCCATCGCTGTAGATGGTCGCGTCGCCGCTGGTGAGGAAGGTTTCCCACACCACACCGCTGGGATCGGTGATCCAGCTCTTCTCGCTCTTCGCGTAGCAGCAGGTGGTTGCGCCTTCCTCGATGACCGGGCGGTCGGCGGCCTGCAGCCGGGCATAGACCTCGCCGAGCTCTTCGCCGCTCTCGACCTGGATGCCGAGATGCTCGACGCCCTTCACCGCCTGGCCGCGGGCCGAGATGGCGAAGTTGACCCGCGGATCGTCCAGCATCCATTTGGCATAGTCATGCTTGGTGACGGTCGGCTGGGCGCCGAACAGGGTCGAATAGAAACGGATCGAGGAATCGAGGTCGGTGACACCGACGTGGACGTGCATTCGCTTCACGCGCGTTTCCTTTTGGCTTCGGTTTGGGATGACGCAGACAGGCTTGCCGGGGAGCAATCGGCTCCGGCGCAGCAGTTTTCGGTGAGGTAATCGATCAGTCCGTTCATCGCCGGATAGTTGGCGCGGTAGATCAGCGAGCGGTGCTGCCGCTCCTGGCTGATCAGGCCGGCGCCGCGCAGCTGGGCGAGGTGGAAGGAGAGCGAGCTGTTGGGAATGCCGAGCCGTTCGGCGATCGCGCCCGCAGGCAGACCGTCATCGCCGGCCTGGACCAGCAACCGGAACAGGGAGAGCCGGTGCTCCTGCGCCAATGCGCCGAGAGCGACTACAGCAGCGCTGACGTCCATCATTCGTCCTTTCGACGAAGTTCAAAATGACGGATTGCCGGCCGCGTGTCAACTATATTTCCGGAAATATCGAAATATGGAATGCGTGGCTCCAGCGCGAAGCGAGTCCGCGCTGGAGCGGTAGGTCGTCAAACCATTACTGGTTATTGACGGTGACCGATGTGTCGCCGGTGTTGACGGTGGCGTCGACATCGCCGGGGGCGACGCGGACAGTTAGGCCTTCGTCATCGATGCGCACGCGGGTGCCGTCCGGATCGACGCGGAAGCGGACGCCTTCCTCAACCACGATGCGGGCATCGTTCGGCTCAAGCCGGACGCGGGTGCCGCCGGTGTCGATTCGATAGAAGACGCCGTCTTCCTCGACGATGCGGGCGCCTTCCGGCCAGCTGGTCGCGGCGTTGTAGCCAGCGCCGCCGGCTGCCTCGTCATAAGCGTTGCCTTCGGCCGAATAGTTGGCCTCGGCCTCGTTATAGTCGCCCTTGTTGTAGTCGCAGGCGGCGAGCGCCAGGCCCGACGCAAGCGCCGGTGCCAGCACGAAATAGCGCATGGGGTTTCTCCCTATTGTGAGGGAGGCTGAACGAGCGGCAGCGAAGGCACGTTCCCGGCTGGCTGGTAGGTCCAACTGTTGGGAGCAAGCGAGGTGAACCGCTGCGGCGACGGTGCGTAGAGGAAGCCGTTGTAGATGACGCGGGCCGCGCGGGCGATGGTGTAGGGCCGGTTCGATCCGTAACGGGCGAACAGCGCGATCGCGATCCGGCGGCCGTTGGGCAGGGTGATGAAGCCAACGTCGCTGGCATAGCCGTTGAGGGTGCCGGTCTTGTTCTGGACCGGCGTCCCGGCCGGAAGCAGGCCGCGGATCCGGTTCTTTCCGGTCATGCATTTGGCCATCAGGCCGAGCAGGTAGGAGCGGCTCCACGGCTGCAGCAAGCTGCCATCGTCGATCCGCTTTAGGAGGGTGACCATGGCGCGCGGCGTGCTGGAGTCGCGCAGGTCCTTGAGGTCGCGGCGGGCGCGGAGCAGCTGGGAGATGTTGCGGTCGATGCGCAGGCCGCTGACGCCGACCTGGGTCAACCAGGACTGGAGGACCCTCGGCCCGCCAAGATCGCGCAGCAGCAGGTCGGTGGCGTAATTGTCGCTGTGGATCAGCATCGCCTCCATCAGCGAGCGCGCGGAGCGGCCGCCGATGCGGTCATCGAGGCTGCGGCGGCCATGTTCGACCTGGAGGAGGTAGTTGGCGGCGACCGCGACCTTGACGGTGCTGGCCATGGGAAAGGGATTGTCGCCTTCGATCGCAACCAACTCGCCGCTTTCGAGGTCGAGGGCGGCAAATCCGAGGTTGCCGGGGTTGGCCGCGCCGATCGAGGCGAGCTGCTGCTCGAGATAGTGGAGGCGAGGCGGTGCCTCGGCCAAAGCCGGCGTGGCGAAGGCCAGCGAAAACCAAAGGAAAGACGCGATGAACTTCATGCCTCACCCGCTCTTGAATTGCGAAAGGCCGAAGGTCCAGCGATCTGGTTAACAAATGGTTTCAGTCAGGGCCGACTTGTTCCCGCGATGAGACAGGTCGTTGGCGGGCCCAGGCGAGCGGTGGGGAGCGGTGGTCAGCGGGCGGCCGCCAGCGTTTACTTTTTGCTAATGGGCGCCAGTTAACGGCTGTCGATCCGTCGCGCTCGGGCGGCGGTAGGACCTGTGGGGGTTCCGTGATTGAGGTGGCGCTCTGTATCGGGGTGGAGCATGACCCGTGGCTGGTCGCGCTCGCCGTCCTGATTTGCTCGGTCGGGGCGTTCGCCATCGTCCAGATGTTCGAACGGGTGCGCGGCACCTCGGGCGTCCAGGCATTCGGCTGGGCCTTCCTGACCGGGGTCGCCTCCGGCGCCACCATCTGGTGCACCCACTTCGTCGCCATGCTGGCGTTCCGGGCCGGTGTTCCGGTTACGCTCGATCCGGTCCTGACCATCACCTCGCTGGTCATCGCCATCACCGGGACCTTCGCCGGAATTAGCATTGCCGCCCGGGCCAGGAGCGACCTGTTCGGCGCGGTCGGCGGAGCGGTGTTCGGCGCCGCTATTTCGGGCATGCACTATATGGGGATGGAGGCCTATCGAGTCGACGGGATCGTTACCTGGGATGCCGATTATGTGATCGTGTCCCTGATCTGCTCGCTAGTCTTTGCGGCAGCGGCATTTGCCGCGCTTCGGTCGAACCGGATCGGACGCCATCGCGTCGCAGCCGGCATCGCATTGATCGTCACCGCCATCGCCACGCTTCACTTCATCGCCATGACCGCAATGAACATCGAACCGCTGGCCCTGAGCGATACTCCGCTCGAATCCGGGGATCTGCGCGCGCTGGCGCTGGCGACGGCCATCGTCGGCGCGATGGTGATCGCCGCCGGGGTATTCGCGGCGCTGATCGATCGCCAGACCCGGTCCGAGGCGATGCGCGAACTGTCCTACATGGCGCTGAACGACACGCTGACCGGGCTGCCCAATCGGGTCGGGTTCAAGGCCGAGCTCGCCCGCCGGCTGGAGGCAGCGCGCGCATCGGGCGGCCAGCTTGGCCTGTGCATGATCGATCTCAACCGCTTCAAGGAGATCAACGACGTCCACGGACACAAGGCAGGCGACGAGGTGCTTGCCCTTCTGGCGGAGCGGATGCGCGACGCGCTCGGCCCGAACGATATCGTCGCTCGCCTGGGCGGGGACGAATTTGTCGCGCTCACTCAATTTGCCGATCAGGGTCAGCTGGTGGCTTTCGCCGAGCGGCTGGATGTCGAGCTGAAGACGCCATTGTCGGTCGGCCACTTCGAGGCCCGCCTGGGCGCCAGCATCGGTGTCGCCGTATTCCCGGACGACGCCGATAGCGCCGAGGCGCTGGTCAACAACGCCGACCTGGCAATGTATCGGGCGAAAGCCGAAGCCGCACCGGGTCCGTGCCACTATGACGCGGGGCTCGATGAAGCGGTGCGCGCCCGCCGCGAGCTGGCATCGGACCTCAGGCGCGCCATCCAGGGCAATGAGCTGGAGGTCTATTACCAGGTCCAGGCCAAGACCAGGACGGGCGCGGTGACGGGTTATGAGGCGTTGCTCCGCTGGACTCACCCGCAGCGCGGAACCATCGCGCCGGCGGTCTTCATTCCGATCGCCGAGGAAAATGGGTTGATCCTGGCACTGGGCGAATGGGTGTTGCGCCGGGCATGCGCCGATGCGGCGGGTTGGGACCATGACTCCAAGGTCGCGGTCAACGTGTCTCCGCTGCAGCTGGCCCATGTTGACCTGCCGGCCCTGTTCCACGAGGTCATGATCGAGACCGGGCTTCCGCCGCGCCGGCTCGAGATCGAACTGACCGAAAGCGCGATCATGTCCGACCGCGATCGGGCGCTTCATGTCCTCCGGCAGATCAAGGCGCTGGGCGTGGGGGTCGCGCTGGACGATTTCGGAACCGGATATTCCTCGTTGCAGACGCTCCGCGCCTTCCCGTTCGACAAGATCAAGCTCGACCGCTTCTTCGCCGCCGAGCTGGAAGGAAGTCCTCAGTCGACGGCCATCATCCGGGCCGTTCTGGCGCTTGGGAAGAGCCTGTCGATCCCCGTGCTGGCCGAGGGCGTCGAAACGCGGGAGCAGCTCGAGATACTGCTGCGCGAAGGCTGTGACGAAGTGCAGGGATATTTGCTCGGTTACCCGGAGGCGAGCGTCGAGCTCGGTGCCAATGTCTGGCATGCGCCGGCGTTGGGCGGAGTACCGCCGCTGGAAAGCGACGCGGCCTAACGAGCCGTGGCGGCGGCTCGCATAACCCAAGTTAATCCGTGATTTCGGAACTCGTTCAATGGCTTACGGGTTTTTGTGGGTGCGTGGGGCGCTGTGCAAAGGAGTAGGAAATGGCCAATCAGAATAGGGATAAAGGCGGCCAGAAGATGGGCGGCGGAAAAGGCCAGGGCAGCGGTGGAGCCGGCGGCAGTTTTAGCCAAGGCACCTCCGGCACCCAGCATGGCGACACCATCACCCGCGAACGCGAAGAAGGCCGCGGTGCAGAGCCCGGCCGCGAGAAGGAGCGTGGCCAGCAGGATCGCGAACGCCAGGGCGGCGACCGCAGCCGCGAGGAAGAACGCGGCCAGCGCGACCGCGAGGAGGAAAGGGGCCAGAGCGATCGCAATCGCCAATAGCCGCTCGACTTGATTGAACGGAACGGCCGCCATTGGGCGGCCGTTTCAACAACGAGGGATGGGCCCGCATGGACCAGCAAGTTCGCCAGGCCACGCCCGCCTGCCTCCGCAATCCGCAGATTTCCCTGCTTGGGGAAATATTGGAGGGCATGGTCGAAGCCTTCCTGACGAAGCTGGCCGAGGCGGAGCGCTTGATGAGGTGTGCCGCAAGGCGGTGCACAATTGGTACATGCCGGCCGATGAGGCCCTAAGGCGACGCCTGATTGCAGGCATCATCTGAGAGCAAAAGGATGGGCGGGCAATTACGCCGCCCGCCCATTCCACCGAATGGCCCGCGCAGGGGATCGCGCAGCCATTTGTGCGCCGGAAGAGACGCAACGCACCTCGGGACAACGTTCGGCCGCTGAAGGCGTTGCTTACCTGCCTGCAATGTTCTGTTTAGGGATTCAGCGGTCCGTCGATCATTGAGGATCAGGAACGGTGCTCGCCGGCAGTAGCTGCCTAAGGGTGCTCGACCGGCTCCGCTGGGCTGCGCTCCTGCTGATCGAGCGCGGCCGCCTGCCGCAGGCGATATTCGAGCGAGACTGACGGATTGTCAGGGGTCGGCCCGCGATAGGCGGCCCGAACGTGCGGTCCGAAGCGCGACAGGTCGAAGCCTTCGGGCACGTTGCCGGCTGGCGCCGTCTTCGCCGGCACCGGGTCATGAATAGGCGCGGAGCCTCGGGCAAAGACCGGTCCGGGACGGAGTTCGTCAGCGGGCTCGAGTTCGAGGATAGGTTTGGCCTCGGGTTCCGCTGCGGCCATCGCCAATGCCTGCTGCCTCGCGTCGAACTCCTCATCTTCCCGGCGGCGCTTGCGGCGGCGGGCGACCAGGCCGGCCCCGCCCAGCGCCAGCAGGCCGAGCGCCGCGGCTCCGGCGATCGGAAGTGTTTCATTGGTCATTAGATCGGAGGCCGGCGCCTCTGTCGCGCTGCTCTCCGGAACCGGTGCGGCGACCGGCGGCGGCGCGGCCGGCTCGGCGTTCACCGGCGGCTGGGGCTCGGCCGGGAGAGGAGCAGGCG
>JALYNQ010000088.1 GCA_030773115.1 Pseudomonadota bacterium | reverse complement strand
TGTCTCAAGCGGCCAAATCATGGTCAATGGCCCGCGTCGTCACCGCCTCGTCGGCGGGGACCGCGTTCGAATGGTACGACTTCTTCATCTTCGGCAGCCTGGCGACGGTCATCTCCAAGGTGTTCTTCGCCGGGCTCGACCCGACTTCGGCGCTGATCGCCGCGTTGGGCCTGTTCGCCGCCGGCTTCGCTTTCCGGCCGCTCGGCGCGATCATCTTCGGCGTGATGGGCGACCGGATCGGCCGCAAGGCGACCTTCCTCACCACCGTCAGCCTGATGGGCGGCGCGACCTTCGCCATCGGCCTGCTCCCGACCTATGGCCAGGCCGGGATCCTCGCCCCGATCCTGCTGATCTTCCTGCGCATCTGCCAGGGCACCGCGCTCGGCGGCGAATATGGCGGAGCGGCGATCTACGTCGCCGAGCATAGCGCCAATGACAAGCGCGGCTGGTCGACGGGGTGGATCCAGTCGTCGGCGGCGGTCGGCCTGATCGGCGCGCTGGCGGTGATCCTCGTCACTCGCACCGCGCTCGGCGAGGAGGCGTTCGCCGCCTGGGGATGGCGCATCCCCTTCCTCGTCTCGAACTTCCTGCTCGCCATCTCGGTCTGGATGCGGTTCAAGCTCCAGGAAAGCCCGGCCTACGCCAAGCTCAAGGCCGAAGGCGAAGTCACCAAGGCGCCGTTGCGCGAGGCGTTTGGGGACCGCAAGAATTTGAAGATCGTCCTGATCGCCTTCTTCGCCTTCATGGCCGCCCAGGGCGCCGTCTGGTACTCCAGCTTCTTCTACATCCAGGTGTTCCTCGAGCGCCAGCTCGGCATGGCCGGCGCGAGTGTCAACCTGGTCATCATGATCATGACCGTCGTCTCCGCCCCGCTCTACGTCTTCTTCGGCTGGCTCAGCGACCGCCTGGGCCGCAAGAAGGTGATGGTCGGCGGCATGGCGCTGGCGCTGGTCGCCTACATCCCGGGCTATCATGGCATCGCCGATGCGGTGAACCCGGCACTGGTGGAGGCGCAGGAGCGGACGCCGGTGGTGGTCGAGACAGACCCCGCCGCCTGCTCCGTCCAGTTCGATCCCGTGGGAACGCGGCGGTTCGACAGCGCCTGCGACATTGCCAAGAGCCAGCTGGCCTCGACAGGCATCGGCTATTCCGACCGCGCCTCGGCCGACGGCAGGACGCGTATCCTGGTCGGCGGCACCGCGCTCGAGGTCGCCGATGGCACGGCGCTCGACGGGCCGGCACTGAAGGCGCGCAAGGCGGAGGTCGCGAGCGCGCTCAAGGTCAACCTTGCCACCGCCGGCTACCCGCCCAGCGCCCAGCCCGAGGTGATCAACTGGGTCAAGCTCTACACATGGATGCTGGTGTTCGTCATCGCCGCGACCGCGCTCTACGGGCCGCAGGCCGCGGCGCTGGTCGAGATGTTCCCGACCCGCATCCGCTATACGGCGATGAGCCTTCCCTATCATATCGGCACCGGCTGGGTCGGTGGCTTCCTCCCCGTCACCAGCTTCGCCCTGGTGGCGATCACCGGCGATATCTACGCCGGCCTGTGGTACCCGATCTTCTTCACCGCACTGTCAGTGATCTGCGCGCTGATCTTCATGAAGGAAACCGCCGGCAAGCCGCTGGAGGAGTGCTAGGTCCGCTTTCCAACACGGACAGGCAAATATGGCCCGCTCCGAGGGACTCGAACCCCCAACCTCCGGGTTCGAAGCCCGGCGCTCTATCCGGTTGAGCTAGGAGCGGCTGCGGATTGAGCCGCCTTAGGAGCGCGGCGGCCCATTTGCCAAGTGCCTAATGGCAAGACTTGAGCTCGCGCTTGAGCAACCAGTAATTGACCGGCCAGGCCGCCAGGAACCCCGCCGGCACTGCGAACAAGATGCCGCGCCAGAACATCCAAGAGGCGATCGACGGGGCGGTCATCCCGCCCATCTGATAATCGACGAAGTTCATCACCACCTCCATCACGCCGATCGAGATCACCTCGCCGATCCAGATGATGCGGAAGGCCTCGACCAGGCCGACGCCGCGGTTCTTCATCACCGGCAGCAGGCCGAGCGTAATGCCGGTGGCATAGGCGAGCGCGGTCGCCAGGATGATCGTGGGCCAGATTCCCAGGCCGAGGCTGACACCGATCGCGAGGCCGGCAACCTCGCCGATCACGCAGCCGGTTAGGCAGTGGAGCGTCGCCTGCACCGAGGTGCGGAGCGGTCCGCCGCTGCCATGGCCGTGATGGGCGTGATGGCTGGAATGCTGATGATGCGTGTGGTCCGACATTTTGCTTCTCCAGATGGAACCGTCGGGGCGCATATGGGGTCCGTACCATAGTACGGGATCAAGGGGCTTTTGGATGGCCTCCACTATTGGATGGATCATGAGTCGCTTCGGCGGCGTTATTACCGCATGGCAGCAAAGCGTTTCGGCAAGGCGATGTGCCTTGCACTGTTCAGCGTCTCCCTCGCCACTTGCGGCGACGGTTCCGGCGGCGATTCCGCGATGCAAGCCGGTGCGCAGGTCCTGAAATCCGACGTCGAGGGTGCGCAGTCTCGTGCCTTTTACGAGGCGCGCGGCTGGGTTGCCGCCTGGGACGACGATGCCGCTGAGAAGCTTCAGGCGGCGATCGGCAATGCCCCCGCGCACGGTCTCCGGGCGGCCATGTTCCTGCGGTCACCGCTGCCCGACGATCCCGCCAGGCGCGAGCTTGCGCTGACCCGGGCGGCGCTGCTCTATGCTTCGGCGCTGTCGAGCGGCTTCGTCGACCCGAAGTCGCTGGGCAATATCTACACCATCCCGCGGCCCAAGCCGAACCTTGCCGCCGGGCTCAACCAGGCTTTGCAGAGTGGCGATATCGGGGCTTGGCTGGAATCGCTTGCCCCGCAGACCGACGAATATCGAGCGATGTCCAAAGCCTTCCTTCAGTATCGCCAACTCGCCGCCCAGAAGAAGGCGAGCACCATTCCTGACGGCGGCCTGATCCGTCCCGGCCGCCGCGATCCGCGCATTCCCGCCCTGGCCGAGGCGCTGCAGGCCAACGGATATCTCGACGCTCCGCCCGGCGAGCCGCAGAATCCGCCGCGCTATCTGCCCGCGCTGGTCGAGGCGGTGAAGCGGCTGCAGGCGGACTATGGGATGAAGCCTGACGGCGTGATCGGCCCCGACACGCTCGATGCCCTCAATCGCGGGCCGGCCGACCGGGCGCGGCGGCTGGCGGTCGGGATGGAGCGGCTGCGCTGGACCGAGCGCAATCCGCCGCCGACGCGGATCGACGTCAACACCGCCGCCACCTTCCTCGATTATTGGCGGGGCGGGCAGCACGTGGAACGCCGGCGCGTCGTGACTGGAGAGCCCGAATGGGAAACCCCCCAGCTGCAATCGCCGATGGTCAGCCTGGTCGCGAATCCGATTTGGCGGGTCCCGGACTCGATCTGGGAGGATGAGCTGGCCAGCAAGGGCTCGGCCTATTTCGCGGCCAACAACATGACGTTCCGGGACGGCAAGCTGGTGCAGCTTCCCGGGCCCAAGAATTCGCTGGGCCAGGTCAAATTCGACATGGAGAACAACCAGTCGATCTATCTGCACGACACGCCGGCCAAGACCCTGTTCGCCGAGGTTGAACGGCACCGCAGCCACGGTTGCGTGCGGGTCGAGGGCGCGGTCGATTTCGCCATGCAGCTGGCGTCCGAGAACGGCGTCCTGCCCGACCTGCAGGAAGGCCTGGCAAGTGGCGACGAAACGTTCGTCAAGCTGAAGCGCGCGATACCGGTTCGGCTGCTCTACCGCACCGCCTATTATGACGGGGGCATAGTGCGGCTGGTGCCGGACATCTACGGCTGGGACAATCCGATTGCGGCCAAGCTGGGGCTTGGTTCGATCCCGCCGCGGCGGCGTCCGGGCCATCGGCGAGGCGTGGACGTCGGTCCGTAGGTGGCCAGAGCCTGGACCAGCTCCTCTTCGCTCCTCCCTGTCGCGAAGCGATGGGGAGGGGACCATGGCGCGCCAGCGACATGGTGGAGGGACCAAATCTGCGGCGCCCCCGGCCCCTCCACCACCGAGCCGTCGCTCGGCGGTCCCCCTCCCCACGCCTTCGGCGCAGGGAGGATCGGAGAGTTTACGGACACCAATGGATGTCGATCGGCTGCTCGGCCTCGGCCAGCACCCGGCCGATCGGCAGCTTCGACGAGTGCCCTGCTTCGATCGCCTGCTCCAGTAGCTCGCGCTTCTCTTGCCCACGGATAGTGATCAGCATGGTCCGGGCAGAGAGGATAGCGGAGCGAGTCAGCGTCACCCGCGGCACCGGCGCCTCGCTGGGCAGCGGCTCGGGCATCACCCCCACCGCGCGGCGGGCCTTGGGCGCGTTCAGGGCATCGTCCATGTCCGGTCCGTTGAAGATCGAGGCGGTATGGCCATCGCTGCCCATGCCGAGCCAGACGAGGTCGGGTGGCCAATGCAGATCCTGCAGCCGGGCGTCGGCCGAATTGCCGGCCAGCTTGTAATCGGCAATGTCGCCGGTGATCGGGATGACGCGCGCGCCGGTCGGGAGGAAGGCCTGGGCAATCGCCCGAACGTTGGAAAGCTCATCCTGCATCGGCACCAGCCGCTCGTCGCCGGGAATGATCGTCACCCGCTTCCACGGCAGCTTGGCCGCGGCGAGCCTGGCATAGATAGGCTTGGGCGTTTCCCCGCCCGGAACCGCCAGCAGCGCCTCGTTGCGGGCCTCGACGGCGCTCTCGACAATGAAGCCGATGTCGCCGGCGACGGCGTCCGCCATCTCCTCGACGCTGTCATATTCCCACCATTCGGCTTCGATCATCGTTCGCTCCCTTTCCGCGTGCGAGGCCCTTGCCGGAACGTTGCGGAAAAGGCCAGCAGGTCAGCGCTGGATGTAGCCGTACCATGCGACGACCGGCCGTCCGCGGTCGTCGGTAGCAGGACGAAAGCGCAGCCGCGTTTCGACCAGGCGGCAAGTCCACTGGTCAATCGCCGGCACCCCGCTCGAGCGGTTGATCTTGCAGTCGGTGCCGCGACCGTCGAGCTGCACCCGCACCGCTACGGCGACGAAAGCATCGCGGCTCCTCGGCCAAAAGTGCGACACCTCGTCCGGATAGTCGCGGCGGCTGAGGGACGGTGTGATCAGCGTCGGGCGAGTCCCCTGCCCGCCGGACCCGCCGCCGCCAGTTCCGCTGCCGGAACCGCCGCTTCCCGTGCCGGTTCCGACACCGCCGGCGCCAGTGCCTGGGCCTGGCCTGTCCGAAGCGCCCTGGGTGGTTTCGCTGCCGGTGTTGGGAGTTTGGGTGACCGGCATCGGCTGGGGAATCGGCAGCTGAATCGGCGGCTTGGGCGCGACGATCGGCGTCGCCCGGCTGCGGATGTTCTCTGGCGAGGCGGCGCCTTCCTCTTCCTCCTTCGGGGCATCCTCCTGCGCTGCGGGGATTTGTTCGACAACCACCTCTTCTTCGGGCGGAGGCGGCTCGGTCACGTCGAACATCTCGACGACTTCCTGGGGCAGCTGCCGGCGTGCTTCCGGAGAAATGTTGATCAGCACAAAGGCCAGCGCGACGTGAATCGCTCCCACCATCGTGAAGGTGGCGACACGGTCCCGCCGGGTGAGATGCGGCTCGTACATGCGCTATCAACGTTACCGGATAGGCGCGGGTTTCGTTACGCCTAGGTGCCGCTCTCGAGCTCGCGAAGGCTTCGGCCACGAGTTTCGCGCCCGGCCCAGGCGACCAGTCCGGCCGAAATCGCCATCGGCGCGGCCAGGGCGGCAGCGGCGCCGACGAGGGTCGGGATGAAGCCGGCAAGCGCAAATCCCTGCACCGCGACCCCGCCGAACTTGCTGGCGCCTGCGATCAGGCCGGTGGCGCGGCCGCGAACCCCTAACGGGTAATTTTCGGCGCTATAGGGCAGCAGCACCGCGATCATGCCGTTGGTGCCGACGATCAGCATGGCGATGACCGCTATCAGCAAAGGCGGCCAGGACAGGATATGGGCCGGCAGCAGCGCCCCGATCAAACCGGCGAAGGTCACCAGGATCGTGCCGATCAGCGTCCACTTGCTGCTCACTTTGCTATAGGTCCAGGCGGCAATGGCGATGGTCGGCAAGGCGATCAGCGCCGAACTGGCGAGGATCCCGCTCGCCAATGATGAGCTGTAGCCGCGAGCCTCGAGGTCGGTCGGAAGCCACAGAAGAAGTCCGAAATTGATGAAGCTCCATGCCAAAGCGGTGATCACCAGCGCGGTGGTCAGCTTGCCATGCCGCTGCGCGGCCACGGCGGCATCCGGCGGCACTGGCTCGCGAGGCTTGGCGACGATGCCATATTTGCGCTCCATATCGGCCAGCTCCGTGGTCCGGCCGCGCTCGGCGAGGAAGCGCGGCGATTCCGGAATGAACCGCGCCAGCCCCAGCAGCAAGATCCCGGTCGGGAAGCCCTGCAACCACAATATGCGCCAGCCGAAGGTCGGCTCGAAGGCATGGGCAGCGCCGCTCGCCGCCAGATAGCCGCCGATGAGGCCGGTCCCGCCGACCAGCACCAGCACCCAGCTGCGGTGCCGCGGCGGCATGATCTCCGCCAGCAGCGTATAGACCACCGGCAGCATTCCACCGGCCGAGCAGCCCATCAGGAAGCACATCAGCAGGTTCAATTCGAACAGCGGCATCGCGCCGCAGATCGAGGTGGAGACGAACAATATGGTCGACAGCAGGATCGAAACGCGGCGGCCGTAAACGTCGGCCAGCCAACCCCAGACGAAGGAGCCGACGGTCGTTCCAACCAAGGCAGTGAAGGGGAACCAGGCGACGGTAGCCTTACTGATCCCATATTCGGCGCGCATCCCGGGCAGGACGAAGCCGAGCGTCGCCGGCTTCATCACGTCGATCACCAGGCCGAGGATCAGCACTGCCAGCACGGCCGCGTGCCAGCGAGTCAGCGGCGTCGAATCCGGCGCTTCATAGCTGGTGCCTGCGTGCGAGCCATGGGGCGCGCGGCGCTTTGGCAGCGCTCCGTAAATGGCGGCGGGCACGCCGAGGACGATGAAGGCCATGCCGAACCACATTTCGGCATCCATCGGCATGCCGTGGAGCCGGTTTCCCATGCTGTGCGCCATGGCCAGCATCGGCAAATGCAGCAGGATGCCGACCGCGATCGCGGCACAGGCGCCCCAGAAGATCGGCGCGCGATCGCCGATGATGCTGTTCTGGCGCGCGCCCGTGGTCATTCCGCCCAATTTCCTAGAAGCGTCGGGTGAAGACCCGCGTCGACCAGGGTGCTAGGGTAACGCTAACACCTCTGGCAAGCATGATTTCCTTGCCGCCCTTCTCCGTCCAGCGGCCGGGGTGCGGAATTTCCTCCAGGCTAACCGTCCGCGGTTCGCCGCTGTAATTCTGCGCGACGAACACCGCGTCGCCATCCTTGGCTCGGACGAAGCTGAACACCTTCTGCGCGTCGCTGTTCTTCACCTGGACCATCCGGGCGCCCCAGGGGGCATTGTGCAGGGCCGGATGGGCGTCGCGGAAGGCGATCCAGTCGCGGATCAGCGCGGCGTGCGGATGATCCTTCCAGGCGATCGGGTCGCGCTCGAAGAATTTGAGCCGCTTGTCGTTACCCGCTTCCTGGCCGTTGTAGATCAGAGGGATGCCCTCGGAGGTAAATAGCAGCGCGAAGGTGTTGTCCAGCGCCGGCCCGAACCGCTCGAACTCGGTGCCTGCCCAGGCATTTTCGTCATGGTTGGAGGTGAAGATCATGCGCTGGGCGCCCGTCGGCCAGGCGCTCTCATTCTCGCTATAGAAGCCGTAGAGCGCACCGGTGTCGGCCTGCCCCTTGGAGATCTTCATCAGCGCCTCGGCCCAGGCCCAGCCATAGCTGGCGTCGAAGCTGGTCAGGTGCAGGTCGCGGTGGTTGAACTCGCCGAGCATCCACACCGGCTTGATCGCTTCCAGATCGCGGCGGACGTCGGTCCAGAAATCGGGCGGGACATAGCCGGCGACATCGGCGCGGAAGCCGTCGATATCGGCCTCGCGCACCCAATAAGCCATCGACGAGGCCATTTCGCGGCGGAGATCGGCCCGGTCGTAATCAAGATCGATGATGTCCGACCAATCCCACCACGGCGTCGAGACATGGGCGCCTTTCCAGTCGCGCTCATACCATTCGGGGTGCTGAACGACCCAAGGATGATCCCAGGCAGTGTGGTTGGCGACCCAATCGAGGATCACTTTCATGCCGTTGGCGTGGGCGGCAGCAACGAAGGCCTTTAAGTCGGCCATCGTCCCCAGTTCGGGATTCACGGCGCGATAGTCGCGCACCGAATAGGGGCTGCCGAGCGTCCCCTTGCGGTTCTTCTCGCCGATCGGGTGGATCGGCATCAGCCAGAGGATGTCGACGCCAAGAGCCTTCAGCCGCGGGACTTCGCGGGTCGCCGCCTTAAGCGTGCCTTCCGGTGTGAACTGGCGCGTGTTGACCTGGTAGATGACAGCATCGCGCGACCAGTCGGGATGCTTCACCCCCTCGAAGCTCTCCGGCGCGTAGGGATCAGGCTGCTGCGCCAAGGCCAAAACCGGCGTTAACATCAGGGCCAGTGCGGTCAGAGCTTTCACTCGGCGGCCCGCAGCTCGGCCGCGCGGCGAGCCCGCTCGCCGATCGTGGAAAGATCGGTCTCGCCCGGCTGGGCAATCCAGCTGCCGCCGACGCACAGCACCGCCGGATGAGCGAGCCATTCGGGTGCGGTGTCCTCGCGGATTCCGCCGGTCGGGCAAAAGCGGACGGCGCCGAACGGAGCAGCCAGGGCTTTCAGTGCATTGAGACCACCTGAGGCTTCGGCGGGGAAGAATTTGAAGCGGCTGAGCCCGAGATCGAGGCCGCGCATGATGTCGCCGGCGTTGGCGACGCCAGGGAGGAATGGAACGCTGCTGGCGATCGCGGCGCGGCCGAGGGCGTCGGTCAGCCCGGGCGAAACGATGAATTGTGAGCCCGCATCGATTGCTTCGCCGAGCATCCGCTCGTTGAGCACGGTTCCGGCGCCGACAATGGTGCCCTCGACAGCAGCCATCGCTTTGATGGCCGCGAGTGCCGCCGGGGTCCGCATAGTGATCTCGATCACCGGCAGGCCCGCCTCGACCAATGTTTCGGCCAGCGCCGCCGGGTCTAGCGAGCCGTCCAGCACCAGCACCGGGATGACCGGCGCGGTGCGCATCACCTCATCGATGCTCATTGATACTCCTGTGCGAAAGCCGCGGCGGCGCCGTAGAGGCCGGGCTGCGGATGGTTGAGAAGCTTGACCGGAATGCCTTCCATCCGCCGTTCGAACCGGCCCTTGGCGATATAGCGGTCGGCAAAGCCGCTGGTGGCGAAGCGGTCCTTCAGGCGATACCCAAGTCCGCCGGCAATGACGACGGCGTTCGAGCCATGGGCCAGCGCGAAATCACCGGCAACCGCCCCCAGGGTCAGAAAGAAGCGATCGAGCGCGGCGATCGCCAGCGGATCCGAGCCTTCGAGGGCGGACGCCCAGATGGCCTTGTCGTCCGGGTGCTGGACCGCCTGCCCTTCGATCGAGGAAATGGCGTTGTAGAGGTTGGCCAGGCCGCCGCCGCTGGCGATCCGCTCGACCGATACCCGCCGGAAGCTGCGGCGCAGATAGTCCAGGATCCGATCCTCGAGCCCGTCGAGCGGGGCAAAATCGATATGGCCGCCCTCGGTCTCGATCACATGATAGCCGCCCGCCGTCTTCAGCAGCTGCGCCACCCCCAGGCCTGTGCCGGGCCCGATCACTGTGGTCACGCCTTGGGCGGGCGTCGGTCCTTCGGGGCCGCATAGATGATCGAAATGCTCTTCGCTGAATTGAGCCACCGCATGTGCGACCGCGCCGAAGTCGTTGACGATCCTGTATTGGGCGACGCCGAGCCGCTCTTCCATCAGCGCCGGGCGGATCACCCAAGGGTTGTTTGTCAGCTTCAACAATTCGCCGCCGACCGGTCCGGCGAAGGCCATGCCGAGCGCATCGGGCAGTTCGACCCCCGCAACTCGCCCGAATTCCTGCCAAGCAATCTGGAAACTGGCATGATCGGCGGTCCTGAGGGTGACCGGCTCGCTCAGCGAAGCGACGAGGCCATCGGCCACCTCGGCCAGGGCGAAGCGGGCATGGGTGCCCCCCACATCTGCAACGGCAATGGTCCGGCTCATGCGACCCCATCCATCGCGTGCAGCATGGCCGACCCGCCGCGCTCGGCGTCATCGGCGGTGGCGCGCATGAAGGCGAACAGCTCGCGGCCGGTCCCGACCGGCGGCGGCGGAGGCGGCGCAGGATCGCGTGCGGCAAGGTCAACATCGACCGCCTCGAGCAACCCCTGCTTTCCGCACAGGCGAACGACATCCCCATCGCGCAGGCGAGCCAGCGGGCCGTCGTTCAGCGCTTCCGGGCAGACGTGGATCGCGGCCGGCACCTTGCCGCTGGCGCCCGACATGCGGCCGTCGGTGACCAGCGCCACCTTGTGCCCGCGATCCTGCAGCACTCCGAGCTGCGGGGTCAGCTTGTGCAGCTCCGGCATGCCGTTGGCGCGGGGCCCCTGGAAGCGGACCACCACGACCACGTCGCGATCCAGTTCGCCGGCCGTGAACGCTGCCAACACCTGCTCCTGGTCCGAAAAAGTCCGGCAAGGCGCCTCGATCGTCCAGCGTTCCGCCGTCACCGCGCTGGTCTTGAACGTCGCCCGGCCGAGGTTGCCGGCTACCAGCCGCATGCCACCGTCCGGCAGGAATGGGTCGCTGGCCGGGCGCAGCATCGTCGGATCGCGGGTCTCTGCAACGTCGTCCCACGCCAGCTGCTCGCCGTCGAGACGGGGATTGCCGGCGTAGGCGCCAAAATCGTCCGCGCCCGCCGTCAGCGTGTCGGCATGGAGCAGCCCAGCCTCGAGCAGGGTGCGGGCGACGAAGGCCATGCCGCCTGCATGGTGGAAATCGTTCACGTCTCCTGACCCGTTGGGATAGACGCGGGCGATCAGCGGCACCGCCCCCGACAGCTCGTCGAGGTCCTGCCAGTCGATGACGATCCCGGCCGCGCGGGCGATCGCTGGCAGGTGGATGGCGTGATTGGTCGAGCCGCCAGTGGCCAGCAGGCCGACCGCCGCATTGACGATCGCCTTCTCGTCAACGACCTGGCCGAGCGGCCGCGCCTTGTCGTTCGCCAGCTCGGCCAGCCGATGCACGGCCGCGCGGGTCAGCGCCTGGCGAAGCGGCGTGCCCGGGTTGATGAAAGCCGCACCGGGCACGTGCAGCCCCATCAGCTCCATCATCATCTGGTTGCTGTTGGCAGTGCCATAGAAAGTGCACGTGCCGGCAGCGTGATAACTGGCGGATTCCGACGCGAGCAGCTCGTCCTTGGTGGCCTTGCCTTCCGCATACAGCTGCCGGATGCGCTGCTTTTCCTTGTTGGCGAGCCCCGAAGGCATCGGGCCGGCCGGGATCAGCATGGCGGGCAGATGGCCGAACCGAAGCGCGCCGATCAGAAGTCCGGGGACGATTTTGTCGCAAATCCCGAGCATCGCCACGCCGTCGAACATGCCGTGGCTGAGCGCTACCGCGGTCGACAGCGCGATGGTGTCGCGGCTGAACAGCGACAGGTCCATGCCCGGCTGGCCTTGGGTCACTCCATCGCACATCGCCGGCGTGCCGCCAGCGACCTGGGCGGTTGCCCCAACCTCGCGAGCGAAGATTTTCATCTGCTCGGGGTAGCGGCCATAGGGCTGATGCGCCGACAGCATGTCGTTATAGGCGGTGACGATGGCCAGGTTCGGCCCGCTCAGCGTCTTGATCGCCTGCTTGTCCTCGCCGGCGGCGGCGAAGCCATGGGCGAAGTTGCCGCAGCTGAGCCGCGGCCGGCTGATCCCGCGCTCGGCCTCGTCAGCCATTAATTGGAGGTAGCGGCCGCGCGACGGCTTGGACCGCTCGATGATGCGGTCGGTTACGTTGGCGATGCGGGGGTCGAGCCTAGTCATGCCAATGCACCCCGTCCCGTTCGGTGAGCGCGATGGCCGCCGAGGGGCCCCAGCTGCCAGCGCCGTAGGATTTGGGCGTCAGCCCCGCCTCGTTCCAGGCGGCACGAACGCCGTCGACCCATTGCCACTGCGCCTCGACCTCGTCGCGGCGGACGAACAGGGTCGGGTCGCCGTCGATCAGGTCGAGCAGCAATCGCTCATAGGCGATGCGGCGGCGCGCGTCGGCAAAGGCATTGGCCAGGCCGACGTCGAGCGGCACTTCGCGCAAGCGGATGCCCTCGCGGTCGAGGCCCGGCGTCTTGGCCATCACCAGCAGGCGGATATTTTCCTCCGGCTGGATCGAGATGACCAGCTTGTTGGCCCTGGTTTTGGCGCCGCGGCTAGCGAAGATTGAGTGCGGCACGCACTTGAACTGGATGAAAATCTCGGTCTTGCGCTCGGTCATGCGTTTGCCGGTGCGGAGGTAGAAGGGCACGCCCGCCCAGCGCCAATTTTCGACATGGGCCTTCAGCGCGACGAAGGTTTCGGTCGTCGACTCCCTGCCAAGCTCGTCGGAATAGGCCTTGACCGGCTGCCCGCCGACCGCGCCTACGCCATATTGGCCGGTGACCACATGGGTGGCGACGCTGTTGGCGCTGATCGGCCGCAACGAACGAAGGACTTTAACCTTCTCGTCGCGCACCGAGGTCGCGTCGAAGTCGACCGGTGGTTCCATTGCCACCAACGCGAGCAGCTGCAGCATATGGTTCTGGACCATGTCGCGCAGCGCGCCGGCGCCGTCATAATAGTCGGCCCGGCCCTCCAGCCCGACCGTCTCGGCGACGGTGATCTGGACATGATCGATGTGCGCCGAATCCCACAGCGGCTCGAAGGCCGAGTTGGCGAAGCGCAGCGCCAGCAGGTTCTGGACCGTCTCCTTGCCGAGATAATGGTCAATGCGGAAGGTGCGCTCCTCGGGGAAGGCGGCTGCCACCGCATCGTTGATCTCGCGGCTCGACACGAGGTCGGTGCCGAGCGGCTTTTCCAGCGCCAGGCGAACGCGGGGGCCGCACAATCCAACCGAATGCAACCCGTCGATGGTCGCCTTGAACAGTGAAGGAGCGGTCGAGAGGAAGATCGCCAGCCCCGCGCCGGGGTCGATCTTTTCGGCCAGCCGCTTGAAGCCGTCGGGCTTCGTGGCATCCAGCGAGACGTAGGACAGTCGCCGAGAGAAGATCAGCGCGGTCTTGGGGTCGTAGAAATTGGCCGGGACATGCTCTTTCAGCGCCTCGACCGCGCTGGCCCGATATTTCTCGTCATCGAGATCGCTTCGAGCCGTGCCGACGATGCGAAAATCGTCGGGCAGCAACCCGTCGGCATGCAGCCCGTAAAGCGAGGGCAAGAGCATGCGATGCGCGAGATCGCCCGTCGCGCCGAACAACAGCAGGGTCGAAACCTTATCCGGGGTCATGCGGCCCCTTCCTAACGGCTGAATGTGGTTTTGCTAGCGGGTAGCTAGCGCGGAGCGAGCCGTATAGCGAAGCCGCCGCCCGGGGCCATGCGCAGGTTGATTATTTCACCCCGCCGCACCTTTCGCGTCTCGACGGCCATGTCCTTGCCCTTCGCTCCCGCCTCGGCGGTCGGACCGTCGCGGTAGATGGTCGCGGTGTAAGTCTTGCCGGCCGAAAGGAAGTCGAGCCGAACAACAGTGTCCCGCGCCACCTCGTCGGCGACTCCGCCGACATACCAGTCGGCCGACTTGCGGTCCTTGCGCGCGACGACCACCTCGTCGCCGATCGTACCGGACAGCACCCGCGTCTCGTCCCAGTCGACCGGAACCTGCTTGATGAACCCGAACGCGACCGGCTCGGCCTCGTAATTTTCCTGGAGGTCAGGCGCCATCGCCACCGGCGAATAGACGACCACATAGAGCGCGAGCTGCCTTGCCAGGGTCGAGAGGATGTCGGTGTTGCCCTTGCCTTTCAGGCTGACGATGCCCGGGGTGTAATCCATCGGCCCCGCCATCATCCGGGTGAAGAACAGCTCGGTATCGTAGCGCGGTGGGTTCTTGGGAACGCCCCAGGCATTATACTCCATGCCGCGCTGGCCTTCGCGGCTGACCCAGTTGGGATAGGTGCGGCGAAGCCCCGTGTCCTTGATCGGCTCATGGGCGTTGACCATGATCTTCCGCTCGGCCGCCTCGGTCACGACTTTCAAATGGTGGCGAGCCATGACTTGCCCTTCATGCCATTCGTAGCGGATCTGGCCATCGGGCCCGCGCGCCTGCACACCGGCGGCGTCGGACACATAGCCGGTCTTGACCGCATCGATGCCGTGGCCGCGGTAATAATCGAACCCGGCCTCCATCTGGCTTTCATAATGGGCGATGTTGGCGCTTGTTTCGTGGTGGCCGATCAGGTGCACGCCCTTCTGCTTGGCATAGGCAGCGACGCGCGGCAGGTCGAAGTCCGGATAGGGCCTAGTGAAGCTGAAATCCCAGCCGTTGGCGAACCAGTCGCCGTCCCAGCCGATATTCCAGCCTTCGACCAGCATTCCGGGAATGCCATTCTTCGCCGCGAAATCGATCAGCTTGAGTGCATTGGCGGTGGTCGCGCCATGCTTCGGTCCCGATGCCCAGCTCTGGGTGTCGAGGTGCATCCCCCACCAGATGCCGACATATTTGCGGGGCTTGACCCAGCTGACATCGCCGAGCTTGTTGGGTTCGTTCAAGTTGAGGATCAAGTTGCGCGCGGCGTAGAGCGACGGCGCGTCGGGGGCGATGGTGATCGTCCGCCATGGCGTGGTGAATTCGCCGGTCCGGCTGACCTTGGGGCCACTCGACGAGGGGGTCAGCACCGCCTTCAGCAGCGTGCCTTCGACCCGGGCGACGTTCATGCCCGAATAGTCAACGAGCGCTGCCTCATGGATCGAGACATGGGTGCCGTCGCCCAAAACCATGGTCAGCGGCGTCTGGGCGGTGGCGATGCCGCTGACGGGCGTCTCATTGTAGAGATATTCCTCGCGGTTGCTTTCGAACGCCGGCGCCCACCAGGCCTTGCCGTCTTGCGCCAGGCGGAACTGGGTCAGCTCCTCGGCGATGTTCCAAGCGGCATTGCTGGCGCGGGCTGGCAGCCGGTAGCGGAAGCCGACGCCATCGTCATAGACGCGCAGCTCGAGCGTCATCCGCCGCTTGAGGCTGCTCTTCTCGGCAAGGTCGACGACCAACTCACGATAGCGATCGCGGATCGTGCGATCCTCGCCCCAGGGCGTGGTCCAAGTCTCGTCATGATCGCGTGTGCGCTGTCCGATCACCTCGAAATTGCGCAGCATCTGGGGCTGGTCGGTGAACAGGAAGCCGAGCTGGCTTTCTCCCAGCACCGGCTTGCCGAGCCGCGATATCTGATAGCCGGCGCGGCCTTCGCCGCTTAGCGTGAGATCGACCTTGAGCGTGCCGCTGGGCGACTGGACAGTGGTAAGCACCTGATATTCGGGACGCTGCTCGACATCGCTTTGGGCAGCAATCGAACCGGTTACAGTCATGGACAAGGGCGCGAAAGCGGCAACCAATCTTATCAGCATCTGGCAAGGAATCCTGAGGCAGGTGGCAGGGTCGGCAGGTTGGTAACAGCCCCGCCGGCAGAAACCAGCACGGAGCCGGTCCGAACCGGATTTTCGGCCGGAGCGCCGGAGAGGTTGAAGACGCAGGCGATCCGTTCGCCATTAAGCTGGCGTTCGAAGGCAACGATCTGGTCGCTGCTTTCATCGAGCAGGCGGATTGACCCTTCCCGCAGCGCGGGAATTTCCCGGCGCAAGGCAATCAGTCGCCGGGTCCAGTTCAAAATCGAGCCTGTATCGATGCGCTGCGTATCGACACTGTAAGCGCGGTGTGCCGGATCAAGCGGCAGCCAGGGATTGGCGCTTCCGAAACCGCCGTCGGCAGCCCCGGTCCACGGCATCGGCGTGCGGGCGCCGTCGCGGCCCAGGGTCTGCGGCCAGTTGGAGATCGCTTCCGGATCCTGCAGATGCTCGAACGGAACATGCGCCTGCGGCAGGCCCAGCTCTTCGCCCTGGTAGATGATGGCGTTGCCGCGCAGGCTCAGCAGCAGCATCAGCGCGACTCGAACGCCAGGATCGCGGTCGGCCTCCGCCCACCACCGGGAGGCGAAACGCGGAGCGTCATGGTTGGAGAAAGCCCAGCTCGGCCAGCCTTCTCCCTCGCCGCCCGGCCAGTCGCGGATCGTCTGGCGCACCACTTCAGGCGTGAGCGCCTCGGCGTAAAGATAGTCGAAGCCATAGGCACTGTTCAGCCGCGCACCCCCGGCGGTGTAGAGCTTCATCTCCTCGGCCGCCCGCTCGCCGCCGACCTCCGCCAGCGTGAACGCCGCGCCATATCGGTCGGTCAACGCCCGCACCCGCTCGATGAATCGGGTGATGTCGGGGTGACCCTGGTTGTGGATGTGGTGCTGAAAATCGAACGGCCGCGATCGTTTGGCAGGGTGCTCGACGGGAGGATTGTCGCGCAGCTCGGGATCGTGCATCGCGAAGTTCAAGGCATCGAGGCGGAAGCCGTCGACGCCGCGATCGAGCCAATATTCCGCCACGTCGAGCAGCGCGTCCTGAACCTCGACATTGTGGAGATTGAGCTGCGGCTGCTCCTTGAGGAAATCGTGGTGATAATATTGCTCGCGGCGGGCGTCCCAGGTCCAGGAGGGACCGCCAAACACCGACTGCCAGTTATTGGGCGGCGAGCCGTCGGGCTTTGGCTCGGTCCAAACATACCAGTCGGCCTTCGGATTATCGCGTGATGAGCGGCTTTCCAGGAACCAGGGGTGCTGGTCGCTGCTGTGCGAATACACCTGGTCGATCATTACGTTGAGCCCGAGCGAATGGGCCCGAGCGACTAGGACGTCGAAATCGGCGAGCGTGCCGAAGATCGGGTCAACGCCGCGATAATCGGCGACGTCGTAGCCGAAGTCCTTCATCGGCGAGGTGAAGAAGGGTGAGATCCACACCCCGTCGCAGCCCAGCTCGGCCACATGATCGAGATGGGCGGTTACACCCTTCAGATCGCCAATTCCGTCGCCGTTCGAATCCGCGAAGCTGCGCGGATAGATTTGATAGATGACCGCACCGCGCCACCAAGGGTGCGCTGCAGCCACTACCCCAGGCCGGATGTCTTCAGCGCGATTCACAGATGGCATATCCCAATGGGGGCAGGGTCACGCGAACGCTGCCGGGGGCCGAAGCGGCGGCAGGGCACGGACCGAGGAGCGCGGTGAAGGAAGCCGAGGCCGCGTTCACCACGACATTCGCGTCGATCGGCTGCGTGGAGGTGTTGATGGCGACCAACACCTCGCGGCCGTCCAGCACTCGCGAAAAGGCGAGCAGTCCCGGTTTGTCGTCGCCACTGCGGAATATCGTGTCGCCATGTCGCAGCGCCGGAGTGCGCTTCCGCAAGTCGGCCAGTTGGGCAATCAAGCGGTAGAGTGGGTGATTCGTATCGAAGTTCGACTGCGCCGTCGTAGCGTTCGTTCCGAGCAATTTGTTGTCGTTGTAGCTCGCGACCTTGCTCGGAAACATATCCTCGCGCGCGTCCTGGTCGCCGCCATCGCCGACGAAGCCTTGCTCGTCGCCCGAATAGATCGTTGGCACGCCGCGGGCGGCGAACAGCAAGACGTTGGCGAGCTCGACCCGCTTCAGCAGCTCTTCGGCGCTTGCTTGCGGGGCGTTGGCCTTGATGAAGGTGGCCGGCCGGGCGACGAAGTCATGATTGCCGATGAAGGTCGGCAGCTTCCGTGCGGCGGCTCTCCCGCCTTCGTATAAAACATCGGCCGCGAACAGCGACTCAAGCTTGTCCGTGCCGACCTTGCCGGCGGCGATTTCATGCACCGCCGCCGCGAAGGCGAAGTCCAGCACCGCCGGCAGCTTGTCGTCTCGCGTGAACCGAGCGAGCGCCGACGTATCCGGATCGGCAACCTCGCCGAAGATATGGAAATTCGGAATGCCGCGCGCCTTCGCCCGCGCGAGCATCGCCGGCACGAACTCCTGCCAGAATTCTGGCTCGACGTGGCGAGCCGTATCGATGCGGAACCCGTCGATGCCGAACCTGTCGATCCATGAGCCGTAGATTTCGATCATGCCCTGGCGAACGCGCGGGTTCTCGGTGAATAGGTCGTCAAGCCCGGTGTGTTCACCAGGAAGCATGGATTCGCCACGAAATGTGCTGTTGCCGCGGTTGTGATAATAGATCGGGTCATTGAGCCAGGCCGGCACCTTCACGGACTTTTCGGCCGCCGGCACACGAACCGTGTAGGCCCAATTGGGATCGGTCAGCTGGTTGAAATTCGCGCCGTCGAACCCGGCATTGATCGAGGGTCCATCGACACCGCCGCGGCGCTGATATGGATAGTCGGCGATGCTCCGATAAGGACATGACCCGGCGCCTTCGCACTCCGCATAATAGATCACGTCGGCGGTGTGGTTGGGGATGATGTCCATGTAGACCTTCATCCCGCGGGCATGGGCCGCGTCGACCAGAGCGCTGAAATCTGCATTCGTCCCGAAATGCGGGTCGACGCTAGTGAAGTCGGTCACCCAATAGCCGTGGTAGCCGGCGCTTTCCTGTCCCGCCGCGCCTTGCACCGGCTTGTTCTTGAAGATCGGCGCAAGCCAGATCGCCGTTGCGCCCAGCCCTTGAATATAGTCGAGCCGATTGATCAGTCCCTTGATGTCACCACCGTGATAAAAGCCCTTGTGCGTCGGATCGAAGCCAGTCCTCAGCCGGTCGCCCGTGAGCCCTCCCCGATCATTCGACGGATCGCCATTTTCGAAGCGATCGGGAAGCAGGAAATAGATGATTTCGTCTTCAGGCGGCCTGACGCGATGGTCTTGCGCGGCCGCACCTGACGAAAGAATGATTGAAATGGCAGCGAATGCACCCCTCATACAACTGTCCCCTGTTGGTTCATCGGCGCCCAGCGGGGCGAGGCGGTGGTCGGCGTAATCCGCTGCGAAATGGCCAGGTCGCGCGTCATTCGGCGGCGCACACGGCATAGCCGAGGCCGGCCAGGGAGACGCGCAAGCTACCTGGTGCCGAGGCCTCCGTCGCGCATTGGCCGGCAAGTGCGGAAAAGCGCTGGCTTCCGACCTCGACGACGACATTCTGGCTGATGGGCTGAGTCGACGTGTTGAACAGCAGCAGCACTTCCTTGCCCGTCTCGGGATCGAAGCGGGAGGCGGCGAACAGGCCGGGCTTCTGACCCGAGGCGCGGACCAACTGACGCCCGCGGCGAAGCGCGGGGGTATCGGCGCGAACCTTGGCCAGGTTGGCGATCAGTCGGTAGAGTGGATGGTTGCTATCGAAATTGCTGACCGCCGTGGTGGCGTCCGTTCCGACCAGATCATTGTCATTGTAGATGGCGACCTTGCTCGCGAACATGTCCTCGCGCGCCGCCTGGTCGCCCTCGTCGCTGACGAAGCCCTGCTCGTCGCCGGAATAGATGGTCGGCACTCCGCGCAGGGTCAGCATCATGACATGGCCAAGCGCGACGCGATCGAGAATTTCCTCGTCGCCCGCAGCGGGAAAGGCGCGGCGGATGAACATCGAGAAGCGGCCGGCGTCATGATTGCTGAGGAAGGTCGGCAGCTGCATCGCCTTGCCCGCCCCGCCCTCGTACAGCGGATCGCCGAAGAACAGCCGCTCCCAGGACTCCGTCCCCTTGGTGCCCGCCAACGTTTGCAAGGCGGCGGCACGGAAAGCGAAATCGAGCACCGTTGGGTAGCGGTCGACCCGGGTGTGCACCGCCAGCGTCCCCGGCTCCATCGTGTCCTGATAGACTTCGCCGAAAATGTGGAAGTTGGGGATGCCCTTCGCTCTGGCCCGCTCCAGCATCGCCGGGACGAAGGCCTGCCAGAATTCCGGATTCACATGCTTGGCGGTGTCGATGCGGAAGCCATCGACCCCGAACCGGTCGATCCAGCTGCCGAACACCTCGATCAGCCCGGCGACGACGCGCGGATGCTCGGTGTAGAGATCGTCAAGGCCGGAGAAGTCGCCATAGGTCATGCTCTCGCCGTGCCACTCGCTATTGCCGCGATTGTGGTACCAGATCGGGTCGTTGAGCCAGTCGGGCTTCTTGACCGACTTCTCCGCCGCGGGAATTTCGACCTCATAGGCGAAGTCGGGGTTGGTCAATTTCGCGAAATTCTCCGGCGAGCGATCGCCGTCGCCGGTGAAGCCGGGATTGATCGCCGAGCCGGCCGGCCCACCGCGGCGCTGATAGGGATAATCGCCGATCGAGCGATAGCCGCAGGCCTGGATCGGGCAGCCCTTATACTGGATCACGTCCGCCGTGTGATTGGCGATGATGTCCATATAGACCTTCATGCCGCGGGCATGGGCCGCGTCGACGAAGGCCTTGAAGTCGTCATTGGTGCCGAAATGCGGGTCGACCCGGGTGAAATCGGTCACCCAATAGCCATGGTAGCCGGCGCTCTCCTCCCCTGGCGGCCCTTGCACCACCTTGTTCTTGAAGATTGGGGCCAGCCACACCGCGGTGACGCCCATGCCCTGGATATAGTCGAGGCGCTTGATCAGGCCCTTGAGGTCGCCGCCGTGAAAATAGCCCTTGTGGGCCGGGTCATATCCGGTCTTCAGCCGATCGCCCTTGAGACCGCCCAGATCATTCTTTCGATCGCCATTCTCGAACCGATCGGGAAGCAGGAAATAGATCAACTCATCCTGCGGCAGGCGGGCACGATAATCCTGCGCTGCCGCCTGCTGTGCAACGGCCCAACTTGGCGGTGCGGCTGCTGCGACAGCACTGAACAAGACAAGGCTCTGCTTCCAACGGGTCATCATAAGCTACTGGACTCCCGCAACTTGGTGCCGCACCGGCGCTGCTAAGCAGCGGGCGGCGATAAACTCCTCATGGGTGGGAAGGGATGCCGCGGCACGCGCGACAATCTTTTCCACATCCTCCATGAAATTCTTCAGCTCTTCGTGACTGATCGCGTCGGCCATCGAATGATAGGTGTCGGGAACGATGTTCTGCCCGGTCATCACCTGGAACCAGCCGATCTCGACGAACAGCTCTTCCTGCTCGCGGTAGATTTTGCCGGTCGCCTTGAAGATGTCGATCTTGGCTTGCAGCGCGTCGGGAATGTCCATTTCGCGGCAGCGCTTCCAGAAGGGGGAATCGTCGCGCTGGTTGGCGTGATAGTGGAAGATAATGAAGTCGCGGATGCGCTCATAATCGAACGCCACCTTGCGATTATATTCGGCGATCACGGCGGGATTGAAACTTCGGTCGGGAAACAGCGACAGCAGCTTGGCAATGCCGTTCTGGATCAGGTGGATGCTGGTCGACTCCAGCGGCTCCAGGAAGCCTGACGACAGGCCCAGCGCCACGACATTCTTGTCCCAGGCGCGGTGGCGCATGCCGGTGGTGAACTTGATCAAACGTGGGTCGGCCAGCGCCTTGCCCTCAAGGTTTTTGAGCAGGACGTCGGTCGCTTCATCCTCGCTGATGAATTCGCTGCAGAAAACATGGCCGTTGCCCGTGCGATGCTGCAGCGGAATGCGCCATTGCCAGCCGGACTGGTGGGCGATCGACTGGGTAAATGGCCTCAGGCGCGGCCCATTCTCGCATGGCACAGCGAGCGCCCGATCGCAGGGCAGCCAATGGCTCCAATCGTCATAGCCGACGCCAAGCGCCTCGCCGATCAGCAGCGCACGAAAGCCCGAGCAGTCGATGAACAGCTCGCCTTCGATCGACTCGCCGCCTTCCAGCGTTACGGATTTGACGAAGCCGCTTTCACCATCGCGCTCGACCGACTTGATGATGCCCTCGGTGCGAGTGACGCCGATGCCCTCCGCAACTGAGCGGAGATATTTGGCGTAGAGCCCGGCATCGAAATGGAAGGCATAGGTGACGCCTTCCAGCGCCGTATTGGGGATGCGGGCAATGCGGGCGAACTTGCCGGCCCGCGCGGCAACCTCAGTCAGCGAATAATGGGCGAATGGCTTGGCCACTCCTTCCTTCCGGGCGCGCAGCCAGAACTGAAAGAATTCGAGTAGTCCGAGGCTTTGGCCGAATTGGCCGAAGGCATGCATGTAGCGGTCGCCGAGCTTCCCCCAATTATGGAACTCGATCCCCAACTTGAAGGTGGCCTTGGTTTCGCGGAGGAACTCGTCTTCGTCCAACTCGGCCATGGCGTTGAACAGCCGGATCGCCGGGATGGTCGCTTCTCCGACGCCAACGATCCCGATCGCATCGCTTTCCACCAGCCGGATGTTGAGCTGGTGACCCATGGTCCGAGCCAAGGCGACGGCCGCCATCCAGCCGGCGGTGCCGCCGCCGACGATGACAACATTCTTGATGCGATTGTTAGACAAGCGACCGCCCGATCTCTCACACTTGCTGGCGGTGACACGGCCGAGCCGAAATGCGGATCGGCCCTGTCACCCTTGCCCTCTTCGCCGACAATCAGAAGCGATAACTGAAGCCCAGCATGTAGTTGCGGCCATAATCTTGATAATCGCGGATATGCGTCGGATCACTGTCGCGATAGGTGACGAACGGCTCGTTGGTGAGATTGTAGCCGGTCGCGAGGATCGATAATCCCTTCAGCGCGCCCTTCTGGAATTCATAGCCGATCTGCGCGTCGACGATGAATTCAGACTTCGCCTGGTCATATTCGCGCGCTAGGCTGAGACCCGAGACTTCCGCCAGGAACTTGGAGCGATAGCGCCCGCTGACGCGTGCCTGGAACCCATGCTTTTCAAAGTAGGCGGTCGAATTGACGACCCACTTCGACAGGCCGGGCATGACCGTCTTGGGTGCATCCGAACCCAGGCGCACGCTGCTCTTGGTGTAGGAGCCGCTGAGTAGGACGCCAAAGCCGTCGAGCGCCGGCGTCAGGACCCTGAACGGCAATGACGACGAAACTTCAAAGCCCTTGATTTTGCCACCGCCGGTATTCAGCCACTGCGACACCTCGCCAAGGTTGAAGGTGGGCGTGACGCCGCCCTGTGTCGGATAGCCGGTGAAGTCGAACACGTCGGTCTGCCGATAAATGAAGGACTTCAAATCCTTGTAGAAGGCGCTGACCGCGACATAGGCACTTGGGGCGAAATAGCTTTCAAACGCCACATCGACGGTATCGGCGATCAATGGCCGCAGCTTCGCGTTGCCGACAGTGCCCGACCAGGGCGAGTTGCCGAGATTGGCACCTGGGATGTTCTTGGAGATATCGAAGTTGAATCCGCCGCCGGGATTCATCTGGTCCATCCTCGCCCGAGCGAGCACGCGGGCCGCGCTGACGCGGATGAAGTTATTTCTCATCACCTCGAAGGACAGGTTCAGGCTCGGCAGCACCTTGGTGTAGGTGTCGCCATCGGTGATCGGCACCACTTCGCCAACGCCCACTTGGACGCTCTCGCCTTCCTGATCGGTTCGCACGACCTGGACGCCGGCGTTGCCGCGAATCGGGACACTGCCGAGGTCGCGGTTAACATTGTACTGGAGGTAGCCGGTCAGCACCTTCTCGGTGACCTCCCAACTGTTCGACAGACGCCCGGTATCCCAGGCGGATGCGTCAGAAATGGTGTAATGGCCCTGCTGGAAATACTCCCAGCTGTCGAACGCCAGCATCTCGTCAATGCCGACGAAGCCGAGTGAAACCGGATCGTACAGCAGATCCTGTGGGACCATGGTGCTGGCTGGATAGTTTTCGTGGGTCAGCACGAAGCCTCGGTCCTGCAGGGACTTCTTGCGGCGGGTGAAATTGACGCCCGCACGAATGCTGTCATTCTCCGCGACATCCATCGTCGCCTGCAGGCGTAGCGACGCCAGCTGGTCCTTCACCTTCGGAGCGTTGATGAAGCCGTCCTGGCAATCACCGGGGAATCCCGGTCGCCCGCACCAGCCGCGCGGATCGGTCAGCTGGAACAGCGTAGGATCGGCGTAATCGAGCGTCGGATCGAATACGAAACGGCCCTCGTCATCGACGGTGAACCCCATCGTGTCCCGGGCGCCAAGCGCTGCGCCACGCCCGGTACCGGCGTAAATCTCAATATTCTCCTCGGTCTTGCGGAGGCGCGAGAAGCTGGCGTCCCCTTCAATCCGCAGGCGATCCGAGGGATCGAAGGCGACGTTAAGCCCGCCTGCGAGGATATTGGAATCGCGATGGACGATATCGTTGCGGAGAACCGCCTTGATGTTGGTCCAGGTGCCTTCGGTTACGAGCCCGTCCTCGACGGTGTAACCCGGCTGAAGCGTCTCGCCCTGGCCGCCCCACCAGAACGGCAGTTCGAGGCCGCGCAGCCGCTGGTCCTCCTTGAACTTGGACCAATAACCGTCGAGCGTGACATGCCATTGGTCGTTCGGCTTGAATTCCAGCACGCCCATGACGCCGGTGCGGTCGAGCTTGTTCGACTTGATGTAGGGTTTGAGCCCGCCGAGCACGAATTCGCCGGCGCCGGTGGTCGGATACCCCCAGGCCTGATAGCGCTTCTCCGCCGTCGGTGAGGACATTTTGGCAACGACGATTCCCCAGCCGATCGTGTCGTCTTCGTTCTGATCGATGTAGGAAGCGTAGCCGCGATAGCCCTTGTTCGAGATGTCGGGGTTGATCTTGCCCAGATCGTTGACTTCGCCGCGAAGGCCAAAGGTGATCGTTCGCTTGCCATGCTCCAGCGGACGAATGGTTCGCATGTCGATCGTTCCGCCCAGCGCCTGGCCGATCAGGCTGGCGTCCGGAGTCTTGTAGACGATCGCGCCGTTGATCAGCTCCGACGGATATTGATCCAGCTCGACTCCGCGGTTGTTGCCGGCGCTGACCTGCTCGCGGCCGTTGAGCAAAGTCGTGGTGAAATCGGGGGCCAGGCCGCGGATTGAGATGACGTTGGCGCGGCCGTCGAGACGCTGGGTGGCGAGGCCAGGCAGGCGCGACAGCGATTCGGCGATCGATACGTCCGGCAGCTTACCGATATCTTCGGCCGAGATGACCTCGACCAGAGACGTATTATTCTTCTTCTGGTTGACCGAATTGGCGATCGACGAACGGATGCCGGTGACGACGATATCGCCACCTTCGGTAGCCGCCTGCTCCTCCGCGGGGCCGGTGTTCGGATTAGCGTCCGACGGCGCGTCCTGCGACGTGGCGGCAGCCGCGGCGCTGGCCTCGGCCGCATAATCCTGCGCGAATGCCGGCGCGGTGCCGATCACGGCGAGCGCGACGCCCATCGCGACGTGCCTCGAAGTCGTCGCGTAGAGCGAGCGTGCGAAATTGGTCATGGTTCCCTATTCCCCTCCATGTGATCGGCGCGCCCGAGCGACGCCGCGTCCAATCTTTTGGATCTGGGACCCGCTTAACCCCACCGGCACGAGTGTGTCAGTATCTCGACATGGCTATACATACGTATTCACCCTGCTTACGAAGGACTTAGCCACGGCGACGTGGCCAAATTGCAACGGAATGACACCGCTCGGATGACCATACGCCGCCCGACTTCATTCGATATTGCCGCGCTGGCCGGCGTGTCGCAGCCGACCGTCAGCCGCGCCCTGTCCGGCAACCCTTCGGTCAGCGCGGAGACGCGAGAGCGGGTGCTCGAAGCGGCGCGGCAGCTGCACTATACGGTCGACAAGAATGCTTCCGGCCTGAGGCGGCGCCAGTCGAAGACCATCGCCCTCCTGTTCTTCGAGGATCCGACGCCGGACGATACGCTGATCAACCCATTCTATCTGTCGATGCTCGGATCGCTGACCCGCGCCTGCGCGGCGAGGGGCTACGACCTGCTGATCAGCATGCAGCAACTCTCGGGCGACTGGCATGTCGATTATGAGGATAGCCGAAAGGCCGACGGAATCCTGCTGCTGGGCTATGGCGACTATCTGACGGCGCTTCCCCGCCTGGAACAGCTTGTTCGACAGGGCACGCATTTCGTCCGCTGGGGCGCGGCGCGGGCTGAACAGGTCGGCACGACAGTGGGGTCGGATAATGAGCAGGGCGGCTATTTGGCCGGGAAGCATTTGGTCGAACGCGGCCGCAAGGCGATAGCTTTCCTCGGCACGGTCAGCGAAGATGCGCCCGAATTTGTCGAGCGCTGGACCGGTTACCAGCGCGCGCTGGCCGAGGCCGGTCTTAGGCAGGGCGAACGGCTTCGGGTCGACGCTGGGCCAAGCGAGGAAGCGGGCCGTGCGGCTGCGCTAAAGCTGCTGGAACAAGGCATTCCGTTCGACGGCATCTTCGCGACCAGCGACCTTGCCGCAATCGGCGCGATGCGGGCGCTCCACGATGCCGGTGTGGACGTTCCGAGCCAGGTGTCGATCGTCGGCTATGACGACCTCGCCGCCGCGCGCATGGCGGAACCGGCAATCACTACCATCGCCCAGGACACGCGGCTGGCCGGCGAAACCCTGGTCGAGACGCTGATCGCTAAGATCGAGGAGCGCGCTCCGGCCAGCGTGCTGCTTCCGGTGAAGCTGGTCGTGCGCGGCTCGAGCTAGGCGGGCCTGCATACGTATCCACCACCGCAGCCGTTGTGTTGACGGCGCCGCTCTGCCAGCCTCCCGGCAAACCCGGCGCAATGACCGGGGCGCAAGGGGAGATTGACGTTGGCGGCACAGGAAAAACCGCGCCAATCCTGGTCGGGTCTGTGGAACATCTCGTTCGGCTTTTTCGGAATCCAGATCGGCTTCGCGCTGCAAAATTCGAACATGAGCCGCATCTTCCAGTCGCTCGGTGCAAGCCTCGACGACCTCCCCGCGCTGTGGATCGCGGCCCCGCTGACCGGCCTGCTGATCCAGCCGATCGTCGGCCATATGAGCGACCGCACTTGGCTTGGCCGGCTCGGTCGGCGGCGGCCCTATTTCCTCGCCGGAGCGATCCTGGCCGCGCTGTCGCTGTTCCTGATGCCGCTGGCCGATGTGCTGTTGTTCGCGGCGATCCTGCTGTGGACGCTCGACGCCAGCCTCAACATTTCGATGGAGCCGTTCCGGGCCTTCGTCGGCGACATGCTGCGCAAAGACCAGCATACGGCCGGCTATGCGGTGCAGACTGCCTTCATCGGCGCCGGCGCGGTGGTCGGCTCGATCTTCCCTTGGGCGCTTGAACAGTGGGGCATCTCGAACGAGGCGGCCGGCGGCGGCATTCCCGATACGGTGCGCTACGCCTTCTGGTTCGGCGGCGCCGCATTGTTTCTGGCGGTGTTATGGACGGTCGTCTCGACCGAAGAATATTCGCCGGACGAGATGCAAGGGTTCGACGGTACGCAGGCCGAGGGTGGTCCCTCCGCGACCATCCGGGCGCTCGCGGCCCGCGGACTTGGCGGCAGCGCCCTGTGGATAGCGGCCGGCGCTGTCGTCCTGCTAATCGTCCAGCAGTTCGCGCTCGAGAAGGAGATGTACCTGCTCGGCGCGCTGCTGATCGGTTACGGCCTAGCCAGCATTATCGCCATCCTGATGGCCCGGCGCGACCGGGAAGCGAACATGCTCAGCCATATCGTCGGCGATTTCTCGGGCATGCCGGAGGTGATGAAGCGGCTGGCGGTGGCCCAATTCTTCAGCTGGTCGGCGCTGTTCATCATGTGGATCAACTCCACGCCGGTGGTGGCGCAGAATTTCTACGGTTCGGCCGACGCGCAAAGCGCGGCCTATCAGGAGGCCGGCAATTGGGTCGGCGTGCTGTTCGCGGTCTACAACGGCGTCGCGGCGGTCGCGGCCCTGACCTTGCTGCCCTTATTGGCAAAGCAGATTGGCAAAGCGCGAACTCATATCGTCGGACTGCTGTGCGGCGCGGCCGGTTACGCCAGCTTCTTCGTCTTCACCGATCCGCAACAGCTGATCATCGCCGAGATCGGCGTCGGCATCGCCTGGGCGTCGATCCTGGCCATGCCCTATGCGATCCTCGCCTCCAACCTGCCGCAGTCGAAGCTCGGCATCTATATGGGGCTATTCAACATCTTCATCGTCGTCCCCCAGCTGCTGGTGGCAACCGTGATGGGGTCGATCATGAAGGCCTGGTTCCCGACCGAGCCGATCTACGCCATGGCCTTTGCCGCGGCGATGATGGTGCTCGCGGCGCTTGCCATGCTGCGGGTGAAGGCCGCGGAGGCGGTCGACTAATCCTGGCCGTCGAGCAGCTCGCGAAGCTCTTCCAGCTCCCATTCGTCATTGGCGCTGAACGGCAACAGGGGCCTCAACGCCGCGAATCCGGTCCGGCCGATCCGATCCCTGAGTAGGGACAGCCGGGCAAAGCTTGCTCGCAACTGTTCGGCCTCCCCCTCCTCCAGCCTGCGGTCGCGGTCCAACAACTCTTCTTCCGCGGTTAGCACCAGCTCGGTTTTGAGGGTGCAATAGTCACGAATCAATGCGGCCTCGCTCGGCTTTGCGCGCCCGGCCAGCGCGGCGATCCGCTGTCCGGCAGCGTCGCCTGGGAAGCCGCCCGATCGCCACTCCTCGAGCCAGCGGCGATGCCCCTCGCTATCCTCGATCAGCCATTTATGGGTTTCGCTTTCGCTGAAGCGCATCAGCCCGATCAGCAGCATGGGCGCGACCGCGAGCGTGATGAGCATGACCAGCATCGGCTGGTCGGGGAATTGATTGAACAGTGTGTGGATCAGGCTCGCGGCAATGTAGCCGGGCACCAGCCACAGCGGGTTGAACCAGCGCCGGCCGCCGATGCGCAACGATCGCTCGGCAAGCTCATGCGCGATGGCTGCCAGGATCGCGGTGGTGGTGCCGTGCATCACCGCGGTGCCGAGCCCGCGGACGATCCAGATGGAGGCGGTCAGTTCCGGGAAGCGGACAAGATAGAAGATATTCTCGATGACCGAGAAACCGGCGCCGATGGCGAAACCGGAAATGATCGCATCGAGCTTGAACCCGATCCGGTTGGCCGCGATCAGCAGGGCCAGCGCCAGGGCCTTCAGCCCTTCTTCGATCCAGGGCGCCACGATCCGGCTGTAGAAGCTGTAGCCCATCGGCAGCGTGTCGAGCATCCGGCCGCTGATCGGCCAGGCCAGCAACGCCGCCGCCGCGCCAAGCAGCAGCAGGCCGATCATTTCCCAGCCCGACATCAGCTTGAACACGTCGAGCCAGGCGAACAGCATGGCCAGCACCAGCACCGGCAGCAGCGCGACCGACCAGTCGATAATCTCGGCAAGGTTCATGGCCAACAGCCTACAGGATCTTCAGCGACGCCATCCACTCGGTCCGTCCGTCGATATCCTTGTCGCCAAAGCCGCGGGCCACGCCAACCGAAAAGACCATCGGCAGCCGCATCACCACCGTAAACCCCAGGTCGACCTGGGCGCCCAGATCGAACAGCCGATAGTTTCTTTGTTCGGGCGAGCTGAGCAACATCGTGCCGCCGAAAACCGCCGGGCGGGCATAGCTGAGGAAGAAGGCCGGGGCACCGACTTCGGCAAAGCGCAGCGGCGGCAGGTTGACCTCGCCGGTCAGCTTGCCGAATTTCCGCGCCGCAACCTGGTCGATCTCGAAGCCGGGGAAACTCTCCATCTCGCGGTAGCGTTTCTCGGACCGGTTATCGAAATAATTGTTGCGGAAGCTGCCGAAATAATAGGCGCCGAGCGGGCTTTCCGACGGACCGCCGGCAATGCCGGCCTGGGCATAGACCCAGGCGGACGAGTTGGGGAGCGGCAGCGGAACGCCATAGTCGATGCCGCCCCAGATATGCGGGAAGGTGTCGCCCTGGGCATGGTCGGTGCCACCGATCACCCTCCAGGCGATGCCCTTTTCATGGTCGACTCCGCCGAGCGAGTTGCGGGTATTGGTGTATTTCGCGCCGAGCTCGGTCGAGAGAATGTCCTTGGGGCTCGACACATTCTGGGCGGACGGAAGCTGCTCGAGCCCGAAATAGGCCGCGACGTTGAAGAACAGGTCCAGCTGCCGCGGCGGATCATAAATCTTGGTCTTGTTGTAGCCGACGATGACGGCATCGCCCTTGCGGCTGCGCAGCACCGGGCCGGCCAGGTCGTAAATGTCGGCGTCGTCGTGCCAGTAGCGCAACTTCCAGTTGAGCGTCTTATATTCGATGTCGGCGTGAAGCCGCTCGGTGTCCCTGATCCCGCCCCCCGGTGACACACTGACCGTTGCGCTCAGCTGGTGGAACTGGAGCGGGTCTTCGAAATGCAAGTAATAGCCGAGTGCGGGCTTCTGCTTATAGCCCTCGATCACCGGATAGGCCGCGGCCAACTTCATCCGCTTGGTCGCATTGTACATGCCGCGCTGGTTGATCCGAGCGTCGAGGTCGACCTTGGCCGGCGAGCCGACGCCCCATTGCTTGAGCTCGGGGTGAGCGTTGACGACCTTGGTGCCGAGGAACTCGATCGTGCCGAGATCGTCGCGCTTCTGCGGCCGGATCAGCGACGGGCTCATCCCCGCGCCGGTATATTCATAAACCATCAGCTGGCCGTCGGGCCGCATCATCGGCCGAAAGAAACCGGTCGAGGCGTTGGACAGCACCTCATATTTTTGCGCAGCGATGTCGAACCGGAAGACGTTCGACACGCCGGTATAATAGCTGGTGCCGTAAAGGGATTTGCCGTCGGGCGAGAAGGTGAATCCCTCCGGAGTGGACGGCGGAAGATCGAGCCGTGCAACCTCCTCCGGTCCGCCCCCTTGCTCAATCGTCTGCAGCTTCCAGACGCGGACCGACTGGGTGCCGTCGATCTCCCCATAGCTGGCGGAGATCAGCGATCCGTCCGGCGAAATGTCGAGGTCGAACGGCGTGATGCCATAGTCGAAGCTGTGGACCTGGTTGAAGCCGGCGTAAGGCGGCGGGATGCGGACGATGGTCGCAAAGCCATTCTGGTGCCGGATGCCCCAGATCGACTTGTCTTGGGGATTGATCGCCAGGTCGCCGATCCGCGCATCGCGCAGCAGCATCTTCTTCTTGCCGGTGTCGACGTCGACCTGGATGAGGTCGCGGTAAGCGCGATTGTCGTCGACATAATAGACCTTGCGGCTGTCCGGGTCGAAGGCGACGCTGGTCACCCAGTAAAGCATCATGCCCTTGAGCTCGGCGAGCTTGCGCAGCTTGCCGGTGGCGAGGTCCATGGTGCCGACGAAGCCGATCTCGCCGGGGTAGCGGAAGGCCGCCACCAGGCTGTTGGTCCGCTCGTCGACGAAGCCGCGGGACATCGAGCCCAGCCCGCGCGGGCTGAGACGCTTGGCCTCGGTCAACGGATAGGCCGACAGCCGGGCGAGGTTGCCCCGCTGGAACTCACGCTCCCAATTGTGCCAGTCGCTCCACGCATCATCGAGCCGCTTGCCGAAAGCGCGATGGAACTGGGTCGCATAGAAGGCGGCGCTGTCCTCGTCGCGCCGCAGCCATTGCATGACCTTGCCGGGGCCATAGATCAGGCCGAGCCAGGAGAAGAAGCGGGTGCCGTAGAGATAGTCGTTGGCACCGATCATGAAGTCGATGGCAATGCCCTCGCTCTCCAAACCGAGCGGTGAGTAAAGCTTGTCATTGTCGCGGACCTTGGCGCGGAACACCATTTCGTCATAAGCGCCCTGCGCCCGGCCAAGGCCGCCGGCCATCCAGGTTTCAAAGAACACCGCCGATCCTTCGGCGTACCAGCGCGGCACATTGTTCCGGGGCGTCGTCAGATAATTGTAGAGGATCGATTCCGGATGTTCCTGGATCGGCATCGGCTTGCCGCCCAGCCATTTGCGCCAGAAGGCATCCTTCCGGTTGTAGACGTCGAGCGTCGCGACATGGGCCAGCTCATGATTGATCAGCGTGAAGAAGCGTTCGCCGGGAGTGAAGGTCTCCATCCGCTGCGATAGTGGCGCGACATCGAGCAGCACGCCATTGTTGGGCGATGCGCGGGCGGCGGCGTTGCCATAGTCGCTGAAGTCCTTGATCAGGACCGTAGTCCGTTCCCACGGTTCCCACTGGAAGCGCCGTTTGTGCCATTCGATGGAATTTTCGAACGCCCTGGCGACATAGGGCGTCAAATAGGTCTGGGTCGGATCAAAATAGAGCAGCAGCTGATTGTCGGTTTCAATGGTCGACAGGGGGATGCCGCCGGCGTTGGGAGGGGACCGCTCGAGCTCCTGGGTCGGAGGTTCGGGCGGAGAATCAGGCGGCTTGTCTTCCGCAGCCGGAGTGGGCTCCTCCTCGATCGTCGTGGTCGCGGGCGGAGGTGGCAAGGGCTCGGGCTGGACTTGCGCCCAGGCGCCGGCTGCAACGCTGCCCAGATACAGCGCCGCCGACCGTCTCGCCCAGCGCCGGCCGCGGCGCGCGGTTGCCCCTCTCATCACCCCCCTTTCGGGCCACTACGCGGCCCGGACGCGCTATTGGTTCGACAGGCTGGCCGCGAAATTTGCGTCCTTCATGGCCGCTGCGAATGACGGGTTGGCCGCCAGCGCCTGGAAGTGCACCGACCCCCTCAGCGCGCTGAGCGCATTGGCGTTGGCCGACAGGGCCTTGAGCGCATTGGCGTTGCTGGCGACCGCGGCAAAGGCCTTGGGTTGCGCCGCCATTGCCGCAAAGGCCTGCGGATTGGCCGACATCGCTTGCGCTGCCCGGGCATTGAACTGGCCCTGCGCGGCCAGGTTCGCCGCCGCCGAGGCAGCGTTATAGGCCTGTGCAGCCTGTGCCGCCGAAGCGAGCGCATTGGCGTTGGCGGCGAGCGCCCTGAAGGCCTGGGCATTGCTGGCGACCGCACTCAGCGCGCGGACATTCATTGTGGCATTGAACGCCTCGGGATTGGCCGCGAGCGCACGGAAGGCGTCCGCACTCTGAGCCAGCGCCCGGAACGCGGCGGCATCGGCCGAGAGCGCCTGCATCGCCTTGGCGTCATTGCCCAGCGCTTTGAAGGCATTGACGTTGGCGGACATCGCCGAAACCGCCGCCGGATTGGCGGCAGCGGCCTTAAATGCGGCGACATTGTTGGCGTAGCTCGCGAAGGCACTGGAATTGGCCGCCATCGCGTGCAGCGCCTTGGGATGGTTGGCCAAGGCAGCAAAGGCATTGGGATGCGCCGCCACCGCCTGCAGCGCCCGCGGCTGCATCGACAGCGCATGCAGCGCATTGGCATTTTGCGACATCACCGCCGCGACCTGGCCATTGGCCTGGCCGAGATTGGCGTGGAACGCGCTGGCAGCTTTTGCCGCCACCGACAGAGCATTGGCGTTGGCCGCCAGGGCCTTGAAGGCATTGGCGTTGGCGGCAAGCGCGCTGAAGGCGCTGGCATCGGCGGACAGCGCCTGCATCGCCTTGGCGTCATTGCCCAGCGCCTTGAAGGCGTTGACGTTGGCCGACATCGCCTGATTGGCTGCGGGGTTGGCCGCTGCCGCTTTAAAGGCGGCGGCATTGTTGGCATAGCTGGCGAAGGCGCTTGGATTGGCCGCCATCGCCGCAAGTGCCTGCGGATGCCTGCCGAGTGCTTCGAATGCAACGGCATGCTGCGCCATCACGGCGAACGCCTGAGCATTGGCGGCATTGACGCTGCCGCTGGCCGCGGACACGGCCTGCGCGGCATTCAGGGTCGCCATGAACGCCTGCGGGTTCGCTGCCAGTGCCGAGAAGGCCTGCGGATTGGCGGCGATTGCCGCCATCGCCTGGCTGTTCGCGGCCAGCGCTGCGAAGTTCGGGTCGGCCGCCAAGGCGCGGAAGCTGGGATTCTTCGACATCACCTCAAAGGCGTCGGTCTGCATCAGCTGCGGGATCGACGTGTCGCCGAGCGTCACATCACCCGCGCCGATTTGCGGATTCACATGGCGCTGCGCCGGCGCAATGGTCCCCTCCACGGGCCCAAGCGGCGGATAGATGCGGCCAAGGCCATAGGCCCCGATCGCCACGGCCAGGACCGCTGCTCCAGTGATTAGATATTTGCTGTTGCTGGATTGGCTTGATTCAATCGTCGTCACGTCGCACCCCCTCGCGGTGAAACCAGGTGAAACCAACTGCCATGGCCGCACCTCCCACGTGGTGAGGCCAATCTGACATGATTTACTTTTAATTAACCAGAGTCAATGAACGACCGGCTAAGCCGTTGGAAAAATGGCCTCAGCAGTCAGATTGGCACGCAATCATGACCCCGAATCCGGGCGCTCCATCAGACCCAGCACCGCAGTGGCCGCGCTGACCCTGTTGTGGACGCCCAGGGCCCGGAAGGCGGCATTGACGTGAACCTTGACGGTCCCCTCGGAAATGCCAAGCGCCCAGGCGATTTGCTTGTTCGATTTGCCGGCGGCGAGAAGGTTCAGAACTTCCTTCTGGCGAGCTGTCAATTCCACCTCGGGGTGGTCCTTGGTCCGATCAGGCTCCGGGCCGGATCTGTCGGCCGGCAGCGGCGACACGAAAACCCCGCCCCCTGCTATTGCCCTCATCGCCTGCTCGAGTACGAGCGGTGAGCTACTTTTCGGAACATAGCCGTGCCCTCCAGCCGACAGCGCTTCCACGATCGTATTTCTGTCGCAACTGTCCCCGGTGACAAGGATGGGGACGGCGGGCCATGCCTCACAAAGACGATGAAGGCCCTGCGTCCGTTTCATTCCCGGCAGGTCAAACTGAACGACCGCCAGGGCGACGCGGGACCGATACTCCCCCAATATCCCCGCGAGCTCCCTGAAGTTTCTGCAAGTGAGTACCTTCGAGAAATGCAGGCAATGCTCCATAAGGTGGAGTAGCCCCGCTCCGCAAAGCGCACTCTCGTCGGCCACTACCGCAACTTGATTGTCCCGAGCCATAACTTTGCCCCCGGTTACGCAGACCCGGGCGGCGCGGGCGAATGCCAGCGGTTTCGAACGCGGTTTCCGAGCTAAGTCTCTCTACAGCCAAATTAATTTTTCGGAAATATACCGAAAGTTAACCATGGCGCAGAGCGATCAGGGCTCGGACATCCTCTCTTGGCCTCATCCGTTCGGTATAGGCTGATAGGGTTAAAATCCAATGGTTCCGACGTAAACATACATATATCGACATATATTGCTAACAGCATACTGCAATTAGACTAGACTATAATGGCAGGTCGACAACGACTTACTAATCCATCTAAGACCGTCAAACAACGGGGCTCCTTTTTGGAACTTCCTAATATTGGACAATCGGCCAATGAGGTCTGCTCGTGGCGAGTAGGGACATTTAATACATGTCCTTCATGGTTACGATCAACATCAAGTTTACTTGCGGAAGATTAGCGGGATACTTGAGATTGAGGGATGCGAAGCGGCGGCACTCGGGGCTGCCGCCGCTTCGCACAGCTTACGCCCTGAGCTGACCGCAACCGGTCAGGCGACCAGCGGGAGAGAAATCATGGCTATCACCATTTCAATCGACAACAACCGCTCGACGGTCGCACTCGACGATGTGACGCACGACGAAAACTCCGGTGTCCAGACTCAGGCCACCGCCGACAAGGGCGATGAAGTCGCTGTCGCGGTCAGTTCCGGAACGGTCAGCGGCTTCACGACCGTCATGAACAGCATCCTCAACGCGGCGACGATCTTCGGCTTCGCCAACTTCGCGCTGACCGCTGCGCAAGAAGCCTATCTGGCGGACGTCGACGGCGCGTCGAGCTCGCTGGACTTCGTCAAGGTCACGGTGACGGAAGGGGAGACCATCGACGATCTGTTCTTTTCGGATGCAGACGGGAATGACCTCGAAGGTGTCCAGGTTGTCGGTATGCAGACGCTCGACGGCGAAGACATCTATCTGTGGTCGGATGGCGATCTTGCCATCGCGACGACCAGCGCCACCGAAGGAGCAGGGCGCCTGGTTGCCGTCTTCTCCCTGCAGGAGGATGCCGATTCCTTGAACGCGCAAATCCAGATGGCTTTGCTCGAACAGCTCGAACATCCGGTCGACACCGACCCTGACGACAAGCTCGATTTCACTGATGTGCTTAACGTCAGCGCGTCCGGCTCGATATCCTTCGATTTCGACCAGCTGAAATCGGGCTCGTCGCTGTGGGTCGCCGTAGGCAACGCCGCGGGCGGCTTGCTCGTCACCGGCGGTGATCCGGATGTCGACGCTGCCAACAAAAAGACCAACGACAGCGACGTGATCCACACGTCCCAGGGCGGGACCGGCGCGACCATCGGCGTCAACAACCAGCTGTTCGACAATGTCGGCGAAACGGCGACCTTCACCCTCGTCAAGAATCTTGCCGCACTGGGCACCAATCCTGACGCAGGCGCCACCGGCGATTATACGGTCGATCCGCTGCCCAACAAGAAGCCGATCGAGGGCATTGACTATAACGGCTACATCAACACCAGCGGCGCGGGCATCTTCCTGTCGCAGTCGCAGGGCAATGATCCGAAGAACCTCGACATCAAGCTGTGGGAGGCCGGCGGCGACCCGGGCAGCCCGCCGCAGACGGACGAGGATCTCACCAACTATATCCCCGGCCTTGGCAACGACACGGCGGTCGATGTCGCGTCCGTGACGATCACGGATGATGACGGTGTCGTCGTTGGAGTCTGGGGCGTCGGTGGCACGCTTAACAGCGGAGACAGCGTCAATGACCATGCCTCCGGAAATGGCACTGCCGACGTTACGGTCACGTTCAGCGGAAACACGATCAGCGTGACCGGCATTCTCGGCGAATATACGGTCAGCTGGACCAGCGTGGACGGCCAGACCTTCAACCGCTTCGATTTGATCGCCCAGGGCGGCCAGTTCGACGTCGGGCGCGTCGACATCGATAATGTGGTCGGCGCCACCGAGGCCGTCGGCGACAGCCTGATCGTCGACGATGCCGGCCCGGCGCTCGGCAATATCGTCAACAGCACCGTCCAGTTCACGACGGGTGCGACCTCAGGCAATGTGGCGCTTCTGGACGTTCCTAGAACGGACGGGCAGGGCAGCCTAGAGATCACCGATTTCACGGCGTCATTTACAATTCTCGGCAAGACGATCGAGGGGCATATCAACGCCACCAATACCGAGGTCAAATATTTCGAGGACATCAACAACAACAACATCCTCGATGGCTCCGACGTCCACTGGTACACGCTGTCGATTACGGAGGACGGGACCGGGGCCGGCTTCTACGACTTCGATGTCGTCAACGCGCCTGCGGCGCCACCGCTGACGTTCAACTTCGATGGCCTGCCGTCGGGTCAGAATCTGTTCGGCGCGGTAGCGAGTACGCCGAGCGGACCGGGCCTCCTGTTCTTCGGCGAGAACCCGATTCTGAAGGCCAACGGAGAGTTCACCAATACGAGCGACACGGTGAATAGCAGCCAAGGTGGCGTGTTCGGCGCGACGATCGGCGTCAACAATCAGATGTTTGATGCGGGCGAAGGCATGTATTTCACCTACGTCAAAGACATCGCGGATTCGATCATCGCCAACATCACGGGCGGTCTCGACCAAAACGAGGCCGACGACGCCGACAACCTCGATTATGCTGGGGGATTAAACAACACGAGTGCAGCGTTCCTCGGAATCTCGCAAGTCGTGGGCAGCGAAGTGGAGTCTATGCAGCTCACGGCGATCCACCTCGACAGCGCTCTCCAGGAACGCAACCTGATCAACGGCCGTGGCGGAGATAGCGCAGACGACGTGATCAATATCACGCGGGTCAGAGTGACTGACCAGTTTGGCGTCGAGCTCGAGGACACGGACGGTAGCTCGAACCTCGCCGGCATCACGATCGACCTGACTGGCAACACCGCGGTGATCACCGGCCTGGAGGCTGGCTACATCATCCATTGGGAGACCGCCAGCGATCACAACCAGGTGCTGGTCGAAGGCGTGGGCGGCAAATTCGACATCGGCCTGTTCGGAATCAACGAGCCGCAGCAGACGCCGGACCATGTCCTGAACTTCGAGGTCACGCTGACCGACGGTGACGACGACTCGGCCGTCGACACCTTCTCGATCAACGTGGACGCGCCTCCGTTCGTCATTTGACCGGGTCGGCGGCGGTGAGCATGAGCGGCCGGTGATGCCTTGGAAACGCACGAGCGGACATTTAGGCCGGAGACGCATCCCCTTCCCCCATGCGTCTTCGGCCAGCCGCCAAGGGCAAAATCTGGCGGAGAGGGTGGGATTCGAACCCACGGTACCGTTGCCGGCACGCCGCATTTCGAGTGCGGTGCTTTCGACCTCTCAGCCACCTCTCCGCATAGATCAGGATGATGCTGTCCGGCGGGCTCGCCGGCTCGGGTCGGGGGCGCCTCTAGCAGCGCAGCCTCCCCTTGCAAAGCCCGTTTGGGCCTTGCCAGCCTGACCAGGGGATTTAGGGTTCAGATCCATAGTCGACAAGGGCCGTGACGGAGCGGATTTTGGCGCAGGGCAAGGAGCGAGGATGGGAGCGATGCTGACAGCATCGTGACCGACGAGCGACGCCGCAATGCGCCAAAAGCCGCCCGCCGCTTGGGCGATCCCGACCATTGCCGACTATGGATCTGGACCCTAGATAGGAAACATGACCCCAGCGTCCAGTTCCAACCCCGAAAAAATCCCAACCGCCCGCTACGGCATCGGCGAGATGGTGCGCCACCGCCTGCTCGATTTCCGCGGAGTGGTTTTCGACGTCGATCCCGAATTCGCCAACAGCGACGAATGGTATGAGGCCATCCCGGAAGCGATGCGTCCCGCCAAGGACCAGCCCTTCTATCACCTGCTCGCCGAGAATTCGGAGTCGAGCTATGTCGCCTATGTCAGCCAGCAGAATTTGGTCGCTGACGAAGAAGGCGAGCCGATCGACCATCCGGCGATCGGCACCCTGTTCGAGGGATTTGACGGCGAGCGCTACAAGCTGAAGCCTGAGCATCGGCACTAGCTCGAGCTGCCGAGCGCAAGTGAGTGATTGCGCAGCAATCGGGAGCTAGCTCGAAGAGACAGCGAGAGCCGGACGGCCTGCGCCCGTCAGGGCGACAGGACCGACGGCGCGGATTCACTCCGCGCCGCTGACCCAGCCCCTAAAAATTCACACTCACCCGACCGTAGAGGAACCGTCCGTTGAACCCGAACGGCGAGAAATTGCTGAATGGCGTCACATAGCGTGTGACCGGCAAGTTGACCGTCGCCCCCGACACCGGATCGACCGCCTGACCGCGCGGCGTATTGGTCGGATAGACGTCGAGGATATTGTTGCCGCCCACCGCCAGCGTGACCCGGTCACCGAGCGGCTTGACGCGGAACTCCAGGTCCGTGATCCACTTGGCTTCGAGGTGGATGTCCTGGACGCCGCTGGCCGGAGCGCCGGCGTCGAGCGCCTTGCCATAGCGGGTGGTGCGCAGGGTCATGCCCAGCCAATCGCGGTCATAGTCGGCGGAGAAGTTGATCTTGTTGCGCGGCTGTCCCTTGACCAGCCGCAGCGATTCCTGACGGCCGAACAGCACCAGGTTGGGGACTTCCGAGAGGGCCCCGGGAGCGGCCAAGACCTTCCGGATCTTGGTCTTGTTGAGGTTAAATCCGGCAGTCAGGTTCAAGCGGCCGTCGAAGACAGCGGGCATGCGATAGGTGGCGACGAAATCGAGACCTTTCGTGCGCGTGTCCACGCCGTTGACGAAGAAGCGCGCTGCATTGACCGTCGGGAAACCCGCCGCATTGAGGATTTGGGCAATGGAGAAGCCGGGATTGGCCCCGGTCGGATTGCCCGCCGCGTCGCGGGTCGCCTGCAGATTGTCGGTGACGACGATCCGGTCGTCGATGTCGACCTGGTAGGCGTCGATGGTGACGTTCAGCCGCGGAATGGCGCTGATCACGATGCCGCCGGACAGGCTGAATGACCGTTCCGGTTCCAGCGGCGTGGCGCCAAGCACAATCGCCACCGGATTGTCCACCGGCAGGGTCACGGTGTCGAGCAGTACGCCGGCGACATTGTTGGTCGCCTGCGCGGCGTAGAATTGCTGCTGAAGCGACGGCGCGCGGAAGCCGGTCGAGGCCGAGGCGCGAAGCCCCAGCCCGTCGATCGGCTCGAAGCGCCCGGCGAGCTTCCAGTTCCAGTCGGAACCGAAGTCGGAATATTTTTCATAGCGTAGCGCCGCCTGGACGCTCAGCTGATCGGTGATGTCGGAATCGAGCTCGGCGTAGGCCGACCAGTTGTGGCGATCGTTCTTCCTATCGACCCGAACGCCGCCGATGGTCGGCTGGAACCCCGGGAACACCTGCGCACCCGGGGCGCCGCCGGCCGGCCCGTTGGCATAGCTGGCCAACTCGCCAGGACGGATGTCGAATGTCTCGCGCCGATGCTCGGCGCCGAGGGCCAGCGTGGTCTTTTCGCCGAAGCCGAGGGCCAGATCGCGGCTGACATCGAGGTTGAACAGCAGCTGGCTGTAGGTCAGGCCGCCGGAATCGAACTCGGTTTGAGATGCCACCCCGAACGAACGGTTGAGGCTGTTCTCGATGCGGAAATCGACCCGGTCGCGGCCATATTGACCGGACAGGTCCCATCGCCAGCCCCTCATCTCACCTCGCACGCCGACCGTGCCGGCATAGTCGTCGGTGTCGGTCGTGATCAGCGGCAGAAAGCCGTCGGGGTAGATCGCGGGCACGTTGCGGGCGTCATTGGCCAGCCGATAGAAGCCGGCGCTCTCGCCCTGCCGGTCATTGTAGCTGCCGAACGCATAGACCTCGCCCTCACCGCCGACGCCCACCGGATATTCGGCGTTGATGAAGACCTTGGTGTCGCGCGTCTCCGGATCGCCATAGCGGTGGCTGAATCGGTTGAAGCTGAGCTCGCGCGGATCGAGCGCGCCGGCGATCAGATTATACTGCCGCCTCGGGTCGGCACCCGTGCGGTTGGTGTCGTTGCGGTCCTGGAACTCCGCGGCCAGGTTGATGCTGCCTTCGGGTCCGATCGGAACGCCGATGACGCCGGCGATGGTCCAGGTTTCGCCGTCGCGGCGCTTGCGGTCGTTCCCGGTATAGTTGAGCACCAGCGTGCCGTCGGGGGCGAGCACCGGGGTGTTGCCCGGCCCCACCGCCACCGAGTCATAGGTTTCGACATCATCCACCCGGGTGAAATATTGCCCGTAGGTCACGAACGCCTTGCCGCCCTGACGGGCGTTGCGCAGCTGGAAGTTGATCACGCCGGCGATCGCGTCGGAGCCATATTGGGCGGCCGCGCCGTCGCGCAGCACCTCGACCCGCGACAGGGCGATGGTCGGGATCAGGTTAATGTCGACGGCCGACGTGCCACGGCCGACCGAGCCGTTGATGTTGAGCAGCGCCGAGGTGTGGCGGCGCTTGCCGTTGATCAGGACCAATGTCTGGTCAGGCCCGAGTCCGCGTAGTGTGGCCGGGCGGATGACGTCGGTGCCGTCGGTGATCGACGGCTGCGGGAAGTTAAAGCTGGGCACTTCTTGCGTCAGTGCCCGATTGACCTCGGTGTGGCCGGTATTGGCCAGGCTATCCGCCGAGATCACATCGACCGGCACCGCGGAATCGGCCACCGTCCGATCGGTGCGCCGGGTGCCGGTGACGACGATCGTTGCCGACTCCGGTGCTTCCGCCGCTGCGGGCTGGGCAGCAGCGTCGGTGGTTTGCCCAGTCGCCCCGGCGGCGAACGCCAGCGGACTGAGGGAAATCATGAGGAGAGTGCGGATCGCGGAACGGGTCATCGACTTGCCCCCTTGGAAGCAGCGACGGCCGGTCACCACGACCGGACGGACGCAGAGGGCCGGAAGATGAAGTATTTCCGTTCGGTGACAAGCCGCCTTGTCCTAATGCGGTGCCGAATGGCGCTGAATGTTGTGCTGCCGCAACAGTTCGCCAAGGTCCTTCGGCGGTTGACAGAATCGCGGGCACCCCATAGGCGGCACGCTTTCCCGCGCGGGGCCCATGCCACGCGGCGTTGTCTTGCGCGGTCAATAAGTGACGGAAAGTGAAGAGGCCCATGTTCGCTATCGTGCGCACGGGTGGCAAGCAGTATCGCGTTGCCCCCGGAGACAAGATCGTTGTCGAGAAGCTCGCCGGCAATGCCGGTGACAGCGTCGACCTCACCGATGTCCTGCTTGCGGGCGAAGGCTCGGACCTCAAGTCGACCGACGGACTGGTGGTCGGCGCCGAGATTATCGCGCAGGCGAAGTCCGACAAGGTCACGGTGTTCAAGAAGCGCCGCCGCCACAACTATCGCCGCAAGGCGGGCCACCGCCAGCAGCTGACGATCCTCAAGATCGTCTCGATCGGCGGCAAGAAGGCCGAGAAGAAGGCTGCGCCAAAGACCGAGGCCGCCGAGAAGCCGGCTGCTGCGCCTGCGAAGGAAGCCAAGCCGGCCGCGGAGAAGGGCGCTGCGCCCAAGGCTGAAAAGGCCCCCGCCAAGCCTGTCCCGAGCAAGGCCGAGGGGAAGGAAGCCGCGCCCAAGCCCGTCCCGAGCAAGGCCGAGGGGGCGTCGACAAAGGATGCTGCACCTGCTAAGGCGGCAGCCAAGAAGGCCCCTGCGGCCAAAGCGAAGAAGTAAGAGTCTTAGAGATGGCACATAAAAAAGCAGGCGGCTCCTCGCGCAACGGTCGCGATTCGCAAGCCAAGCGCCTCGGCGTGAAGAAGTTCGGCAGCGAAGCGGTTCGCGCCGGCAACATCATCGTGCGTCAGCGCGGAACGAAGTGGTACCCGGGCGACAACGTCGGCCTGGGCAAAGACCATACGCTTTTTGCACTTACCGACGGTCGCGTGTGTTTCCGCGACGGCAAGCTTGGCCGCAAATACGTGCACGTAGAGTCGATGGCACAAGAGGCGGCAGAATAGGCGGGATCGGTCGATAAAGGGCCGCTCCCGGGAGGGGGCAGCCCAGATCAGGTTCTACGGAATCCGAAAAGGGAGAAGAGGGAAGCC
>JALYNQ010000087.1 GCA_030773115.1 Pseudomonadota bacterium | reverse complement strand
GCCCAGGCCTCGGGGATCAGCAGCATCATGGCATGGGCGAGCGAGTAACCGCCCGCGAGCAGCAGCTCGAGCGCATTGTCGAGACAGGCGGTGTCCGACTGACCGTGAGGGATCAGCGGCCACATCTTGTCGAGGTCGGCGCCGAGCAGGGGCGATTCCAGCGTGCGCCGGCGGGCGTTCATCCAGTTCACATTGCCGCGAACCGTGTTGATCTCGCAATTCTCCGATATAAAAATAAAATGATGGGACAACTTCCAGCTGGGGAAGGTGTTGGTCGAGAAACGCTGGTGGACCATCGCCAGCGCCGACTGGGTCAGCGGATTGGTGAGATCCTTTTAGAAGCTCCCGACCTGGGTCGCGAGGAGCAGCCCCTTGTAAACCAGGGTCCGGCTGGAAAAGGACGGGATGTAGAAGTCCGCCAGACCCGGAAGGTGCCGCTTCTCGGCAATCTCGACCAGCGGGTTCTGGGTCTGCTTGCGGATGGTCAGCAGCTTGCGCTCGAACGCATCCTGGTCCGGCGCGCGCGGGCCGCGGGCGACGATCGCCTGGCGGATCACCGGCATAGACTCGAGCACCGCCTCGCCAAGCCCGGTCGGGTCGGTCGGGACATCGCGCCAACCGACCAGGATTTGTCCCTCGACCTCGATAAAGCGCTCAAGCCTGGCCGTGGCGACCTCGCGGCTCTCGGCGTCGCGCGGCAGGAAGCACATCGCAACCGCATAGTCGCCCGGCTGCGGCAGGCTGACAGCATTATGCTCGGCCCAGTGGCGGAACAGCTGGTCGGGGATCTGGATCAGGCAGCCGGCGCCGTCGCCGACCAGCGGGTCCGCGCCGCGGGCACCGCGATGGTCGAGGTTGGCGAGGATCGTGAGCCCATCGCGGATGATGTCCTGCGACTTCACCCCCTTGATGTTGGCGATGAAGCCGACGCCGCAGGCATCATGCTCATTCCTGGGGTCGTAAAGCCCTTGTCGTTCTGGCGCCCGCAGCACGTTAGATTCCCATCCTTTGCTCATACGCCCCGATTGCCGCCTCATGGGACAGCGTCAGGGCAATTTCGTCGAGCCCGCCGAGCAGGCATTCGCGGCGGAACGAATCCATCGCGAAGGCAAATCGGTGGCGGGCGGTAGTGGTCACTTCCATCGTTTCAAGATCGACACGGATGTCATGGTGTCGAGCGACCTCAAGGAGGCAATCCACGGCTCCCCGTTCCAGCACCACGGCGGCTATGCCGTTCTTGAACGCGTTACTAGCGAATATGTCCGAGAAGCTCGGCGCGATGATCGCGCGGATGCCGAAGTCGGCAAGCGCCCAGGCAGCGTGTTCTCGGCTCGATCCGCAGCCGAAGTTATCGCCTGCGATCAGGATCGGCGCGCCGGCGAAGCGCGGGTCGTCGAAGACATTGCCGGGCTGCCGGCGAACGGCCTCGAATGCATGCATGCCGAGGCCGCTGCGGCGGATCGTCTTGAGGTGTACCGCGGGGATGATCAGATCGGTATCGACGTTGGCCAGCGCCAGCGGACAGGCGCGCCCTTCGACTCTCGTGAACGGGGTCATGCGGCCAGCTCCCCCTTATCGTCGCGCGTCAGCTCGCGAACGTCGGTGAGGCGCCCAGTCACAGCGGCGGCGGCGGCCATCGCCGGCGACAGCAGATGAGTTCGTGCTCCCGGGCCCTGACGGCCCATGAAGTTGCGGTTCGACGTCGATGCGCAGCGCTCGCCAGGCGGGACCTTGTCGGGGTTCATGGCGAGGCACATCGAACAGCCCGGCTCGCGCCATTCGAACCCGGCGTCGATGAAGATACGGTCCAGCCCTTCGGCTTCGGCCTGCCGCTTGACCAAACCGGAGCCGGGTACGACCAGCGCCTGCCTGATGGTCTCGCTGCGGCGACGCCCCCGGAGTACCGCCGCGGCGGCGCGCAGATCCTCGATGCGGCTGTTGGTGCAGCTGCCGATGAAGATGTGCTCGACGGCGACATCCTGCAGCCGCTGCCCGGCCGTCAGCCCCATATATTCGAGCGATCGACGCGCGGCCTGTTGTTTTGCCGGATCGACAAAACTGTCCGGGTCCGGAATCTCGCCGGTGACCGGCGCGACGTCATCCGGGCTGGTGCCCCAGGTCACCGTCGGCGCGACATCGCCAGCGGCCAGATGCACAGAACAATCGAAGGTAGCGCCGTCGTCGGTCTTGAGTGACCGCCAATGCTCGACGGCCCGGTCCCAGTCCTCGCCCTGCGGCGCGAGCGGGCGGCCCTTCAAATAGGCGAAGGTCTTTTCGTCGGGTGCGAACAGCCCCGACCGCGCACCGGCTTCGATCGACATGTTGGCGACCGTCAACCGCCCTTCGACGCTCATCGCTTCGAAGGTGCTTCCGCGATATTCGATGACATGGCCGGTCCCGCCCGAGGCGCCGATCCGGCCGATGATCGCCAGGATCAGGTCCTTGGGGCTCACCCCGAAGCCGAGGGTTCCATCGACCCGGATTTCCATGGTCTTCGAGGCCTTCAGCAGCAGCGTCTGGGTCGCCAGCACATGCTCGACCTCGCTGGTGCCAATGCCGAAGGCGAGGGCGCCAAGCGCCCCGTGGGCGGCGGTATGGCTATCGCCGCAGACCACGGTCGTCCCTGGCAGCGTGAAGCCCTGCTCGGGACCGACGACATGGACGATGCCCTGCTCGGGCGCGAGCACGTCGATATAGGGGATGCCGAACTTGCGGACATTCTCCTCGAGCGCGGCGACCTGCGTGGCGCTTTCGGCATCCTCGATCAGCAGCGGTCCGCCGTTGCCGCTCACGCGGGCTGTCGTCGGCAAATTGTGATCGGCCACGGCGAGCGTCAGGTCCGAGCGACGAACCTTGCGTCCCGCAGCGCGCAGCCCATCAAACGCCTGGGGCGAAGTCACCTCGTGGACCAGGTGGCGATCGATGTAGATCAGGCAGGTGCCGTCGTCGCGCCGCTCCACCACGTGGGCGTCCCAGATCTTTTCATAGAGCGTGCGCGGCCGGCCGGTCATGCGCAGCACCGGTGCATCGTTGTGATGACCTGCCGCTGCGCGTCATAGCGGCGCAGTGCTTCGCACAGGTTCCGACGCACGCGGGCGCCAAACTCCGAGCAGAGGGCGCTCCCGCCCACATCGGCTGTGCGGCAGCCCTCGGCCAGCGTGCGTTCCAGTGCGGAGCGCATGACCGTCGCCCATTCAGGATAGTCGAGCTGGTCGAGCATCAGCGCCGCACTGGCGATCGCACCCGATGGGTTGGCGACGTCGCGCCCGGCCAGTTGCGGCGCCGACCCGTGGATCGGCTCGAACAGCCCGGGTCCTCCGCTTCCCAGGCTTGCCGAGCCCAGCAGCCCGATCGAGCCGCCGATCACCGACAGCTCGTCCGACAAAATGTCGCCGAACAGATTCTCGGTGAGGATGACATCAAACCGGCGCGGCTCGACGATCAGCGCCATCGCGCAAGCGTCGACATACATATGGTCGAGCTCGACATCCGGATATTGTGCGGCAATCTCGGTCGCCGTGCGCCGCCAAAGCTTGGAAGTAGCCAGCACATTGGCCTTGTCGACAGACGTCACCTTGCCGCGCCTCGCTCGCGCAGAGCGAAAGGCGACATGGGCGATCCGCTCAATCTCATCCCGCCCGTAAGCGCAGAGATCGGATGCCCGATCGGCGGTCGAGTGCTGCTCGCCGAAATAGATGCCGCCGGTGAGCTCACGGACGATGAGGATGTCCGCATCCCGGCTCGTTTCGGGCCGGATCGGCGAGACATTTTCGAGCCCGCGGAAGACATGCGCCGGGCGCAGGTTCGCAAACAGGCCAAGCTCCTGCCGGATGCGCAGCAGGCCCTCCTCGGGGCGGACCGGGGCATTGTCCCATTTATCGCCGCCCACCGCGCCGAGAAGGATGGCATCGGCCCTCCGGCAGGAGTCGAGGGTAGCGGCGGGCAGCGGATTGCCGTGGCGGTCGATCGCGACGCCACCAAAATCATACTCGGTGAAGCGCAGGCCCAAACCGCGATGGTCCGACAGGACCTGGAGGCATTGGACAGCCTGCGCAATAACCTCTGGGCCCACGCCGTCGCCGGGCAGAACGACGATGTTGATCATGCCGCCTGCACCTCGTTTGTGGCTTGGTTGCGCACGCGGCGCACTGCATCGGCGTTGCTGGCAGCGTCGAGATAGGCGGACACGCAGCAGGGCAGGATGTCGCGCGCTCGCGCACGTCCCGCGAACACCTCGCCCTCGACATTGATTGTGATCTCGACGAGCACGCTTGCGCCTTGACTGTCTTCGGCCGGCTCGTCCGGGTCAGCGGCGATATACTGCATGTCGAGGCTGTCGACCCGGCCGGGCACGCCAAGGACATGGCTTACCGCCGCGAAGGCTGCGTCAAGCGCTCCTGGTGCACTGGCGATGTCGGTCACGCGACCGCGTTCTCCATGTTCGAGCTCGACCCGAGCGACCGGCCAGGCGGTGGGGGACACGGGTGCCCGGATGTCGACCTTCGACAGTTTCCACAGAGCTTGCGGGCGGTGAGTCGATTGCTCGGCAAGGATCGCGAGCAATCGAGCCGTATCCACCACCCCGACTTCCTCGGCGACCGCCTTGAACGCCTCGAATGCCCGGTCGAGCTTCTCGCCCTCGAGCAGATGGCCGAGCGCCTTGGCGCGGGCCGCCAAGGCGTGGCGACCGCTGTGCTTGCCAAGGACGATGCCGTCGGCGGAAAGTCCAATGTCTTCGGGTTTCATGATCTCGTAGGTCTCGCGGTTTTGCAGCATGCCGTGCTGGTGAATGCCGGATTCGTGGGCAAAGGCATTCGGTCCTACTACGGGCTTGTTGCGAGGCGGTGGCGCGTTGATGACCTGGGCGAGGGTCCTGCTCGCGTTCATGATCTGGGTGGTATCGACATCGGTCGAAACGCCGAATGCGTCGGAGCGGGTCTTGATCGCCATGACGATTTCCTCGAGCGCGCAATTGCCGGCGCGCTCGCCGATGCCGTTGACCGCGCACTCGACCTGGCGAGCCCCGCCGCGAACCGCCGCCAGCGAGTTCGCCACGGCCATGCCGAGATCATCATGGCAATGGGTCGAGAAGACCGCGTCGGCAGGGCGATCGACGTGCTGCCCAAGGAACCGGAACAGATCGTAGATCTCGTCGGGCGTGGTGTAGCCGACAGTATCCGGAACGTTGAGCGTCGTGGCGCCCTGCTGGGCGGCAACCGACAGCGCCTCGACCAGATAATCTCGCTCGGTGCGGATGGCGTCTTCGGCCGAGAATTCCACGTCGTCGGCAAATTCGCGCGCATAAGCGACCGACGTGCGGATCGCTTTCAGCACTTGCTCGCGGCTCATGTGCAGCTTGGCCTCGCGGTGGATCGGGCTGGTGCTGATGAATACATGGATGCGCTTGCGTGGTGCCGGCGCCAGGGCGTTGGCCGAAGCCAGAATGTCGCCTCGGGTAGCGCGAGAGAGCGAGCAGATGATCGGCCCCTCGACGCTGCGGGCGATGTCCGTGATCGTGCGGGCCTCCTGCGGGGAAGATGCGGCGAACCCAGCCTCGATCACGTCCACCCGCAAGCCGGCAAGCGCCTTTGCAATGCGCAGCTTGCCGGCAGGAGTCATGGAGAAGCCCGGCGCCTGCTCGCCGTCCCTCAGGGTGGTGTCGAAAACGCGCACAATCTCGGTCATGCGGATGGTCCTGAATGGGTTGAGGTGACGGCGACGGATTGGACATCGACCAGCCGCGCCAGCTGACGAGCGATGACGTCGAGGTGGCGGCCGGAGTCTCGCGGCTCCAGGTCGACAGCCAGCGAACCACGGTCCGCCACCTCGCTCATGGCGATGCCCTGCACCCTGAAGCCTCGGCGTTCGACGAGGCCCAGCATGCGCAGCAGCGCGCCCTCTCCAGGCGTGAAATTGATTTCGAGGCGCATGCTCACCAGCCTTTCTCCATCATCTGGACGTTCGAGCTGTTGGGCGGCACCAGCGGCCAGACATTCTCGCGCGGGTCGATCCGCACGTGGCACAGGATTGGGCCCGGCGTTTCGAGCAGGCGCTGGATGGCGCCGTCGACTTCCGACCGATGGTCGATGGTGAACGCCTCGATCCCGAACGAATGGGCGACCTCGGCGAAATCGGGATTGTCGCTGAGGTCGATCTCCGAGAAATTCTCCTCGAAGAACAGCTCCTGCCACTGCCGGACCATGCCGAGCTGCGAATTGTCGATCAGCACGATCTTGAGCGGCAACCGGTAGCGACGGGCGGTCGCCAGCTCCTGGATGTTCATCATGAACGAGCCATCGCCCGAAACCGTGATCACGGTTGCGCCCGGTTCGGCCAGCAGCGCTCCGATGCCGGCGGGAAGGCCATAGCCCATCGTGCCGAGCCCGGCGCTGGTCAGGTGCGCCTGGGGGCGGCTGAAGCGGCAATGCTGCGCGACCCACATCTGATGCTGGCCGACATCGCAGGTGAAGATGGCATTGTCGCCCGCGGCTTCCGACAATTGCTTGAGCAAGGCCGGCGCATAGATGCCGTTCCCCGGCGCATCATAGCGCGGGGCCCACAACGCCTTTTGCGCGGCGCATTGCTCGGTCCAGCCGGCGCAATCCGGTCGCGCGACCAGAGCATCGAGGATTGCCGAGATGTCGCCGCACAGCCCGACTTCGGCCCGGCGCAGCTTGCCGATTTCGGCCGGATCGCCATCAAGGTGGATGACCTTGGCGCCGGGCGCGAAGCTATCGAGCTTGCCAGTCGCCCGGTCGTCGAACCGGGCTCCGACGCAAATCAGCAGGTCGCAATTATCGATGGCGACGTTCGCGGTGCGCGTTCCGTGCATGCCGAGCATTCCCAGGAACGTCGGCGCGTCGGTCGGAACGCCCCCAAGTCCCTTGAGGGTCGCGACCGAGGGAATTCCGGAGCGGTCGGCGAAATCGCGCAGCGCACGCTCGGCGCGGGCGATGGCAACACCGCCGCCGAAATAGAGAACCGGCTGCTTCGCCTCGGCGATCAGAGAATTCGCAGCGGCGATGGCTGACTGGTCCAGGGGCTCGAACTCCGCGCCGGGGACCTCGAACGGCTCCGGCACGGCGGACAACACACCCATGTCCTTGGGCAGGTCGACCAGCACCGGCCCGGGGCGTCCCGAGCGGGCAATGTGGAATGCCTCGGCGAAGACCCGCGGAATTTCCGCGGTGCTTCGGATGACGAAGCTATGCTTCACGATCGGCAGGGTGATCCCGAAGATGTCGACTTCCTGGAAGGCGTCGGTGCCCATCAGCGGCGAGCCGACCTGGCCAGTAATCGCGACCATTGGCACGCTGTCGAGGAAGGCGTTGGCGATCCCGGTGACCAGATTGGTTGCGCCCGGCCCCGAGGTGGCGATGCAGACGCCGGGCCGGCCCGTGACCCGCCCATAGGCATCGGCGGCCAGCGCCGCGGCCTGTTCGTGCCTGACGAGGATGTGCTTCAGCTGGCTCGACGAGGTGAGCGCGTCGTAGACCGGCATGATGGCGCCGCCCGGATAGCCGAACAGATGCGTCACGCCCTCGCGCTCGAGCGCCTCGACGACGAGACGCGCGCCAGGAGTGGGCTGCGGTTCGGCTGAAATCGATCGGGCGGCGGTGCTCATTGTCATGCCGCCCGCGGTTGAGGTTGCTCGGTCGCATCAGCAGCGGCCTCGCTCTGCAGCCAGGCCATATGACTGCGCAGCTCGGCTCCGACCTTTTCGATCGGCTGCTCGAGATCGGCCTGCCACATCGCCTGATAATTGGGCTTTCCGGCGTCGCTCTCGTCGATCCATTGCCTGGCGAAGGCGCCCGACTGAATGTCGGCCAGCACCTCGCCCATCCGCTGGCGGGTTTCGTCGTTGATTACCCGGGGACCGGAGACGAAGTCGCCATATTTGGCGGTTTCCGAGACGAAGTGCAGCATCTTGGCGAAGCCGCCCTCGTACATCAGGTCGACGATCAGCTTGAGCTCGTGCAGGCACTCGAAATAGGCGACTTCCGGCTTGTAGCCGGCGTCGACCAGGGTTTTGAAACCGGCGGCGACCAGCTCGGTCGCGCCGCCGCACAGGACGGCCTGCTCGCCGAACAGGTCGGTCTCGGTTTCCTCGCGGAAGCTGGTCTCGATCGCCCCAGCGCGGGTGCCGCCGATGCCGGCGGCATAGGCGAGGGCCTTGTCGCGGGCCTGACCGGTCGCATCCTGCTGAACCGCGAACAGGCAGGGGACGCCGCGGCCGATCTCATATTCGCGGCGAACCAGGTCGCCTGGCCCCTTGGGGGCAACCAGGACGACGTCGAGATCGGCCCGCGGGGAAACCTGATCGTAGAGAACGGTAAAGCCGTGCGCCACCAGCAAGGTATCACCCGGCGACAGGTTCGGCTCGATGTCGCGGGCATAGACGTCGCGATGGGACATGTCGGGGGTAAGGAGCGCGACCAGCTTTGCCTGGCGCGCCGCGTCGGCGGGGGAGGATACCCTGAAGCCGTCGGCGAGCGCGCGACGCTGCGCACCGCCACCCGGGCGGGCTCCGACCAGCACATCGAAGCCGCTGTCTCGCAGGTTCCTCGCATGCGCTCGGCCCTGGCTGCCGTAGCCGATGACGGCGACGGTAGCGCCCTTCAGGGCTGCCGGGTTCGCGTCATTGTCGGTGTAGATTCTTTCCACTGGGGTCCCTTTCGTCGCGCAAAAGAAAACCCCCGCTCCGGTGGGGAGCGGGGGTTCTGGGTTCCTGGTCCTGTCGGGACCTTCACTCAGAGCCTGTTACCGCTCCCATATGTGAGCCAATAAGTACAAACGTAATAAGGGTCAGGCCGGCGTCGACGGACGCGGCCATTTTGGTATTGAGTTTCAGCATGCCGAAGCGCTGCACCGAACCACCCTTGCTAAGCGGGAGACCGTTTTGGGATCCCATTCTTGCGTCGGTTATGCTGCATTGCGGTACTCTCCGCAAGCCCGAATCGGCGCTTCAGGGCGAAAATTGCCCTGTTCATCCGACCGGCGCTATGCTTGAGGCATCGATTGTATCCCAAATGCAACAAATAGGGTTAGCAAATGACCAATGAACGCCTGCCGTCTCGTGAAATGGTTGAGGGCCCGGCGCGAGCACCGGCGCGGGCCATGCTTCATGCGGCCGGGTTCGACGACAAGGCGCTCTCGAAGCCGCTAATCGCCATCGTCCACAGCTTCTCGACCGTTACCCCATGCAACATGCATCTGCGCGACCTCGCGCAACATGCCGCCCGAGGCATCGAGGAAGCCGGCGGAACTCCGATCGAGTTCAACACCATCGTCGTCACCGACGGCGAATCGATGGGTACCAGCGGCATGCGCGCGTCGCTGATGAGCCGCGAGGTGATCGCCGATTCCGCCGAGCTTGCGGTGCGCGGCCACTCGCTCGACGCGGTGCTGTTCATCGTCGGCTGCGACAAGACGATCCCGGCCGCAGCGATGGCGGCGGTGCGCATGAACCGGCCGAGTGTGGTCCTCTACGGCGGCTCGATCATGCCGGGACATCTCGGTGACAAGGCGCTCACCATCCAGGACGTATTCGAAGCGGTCGGAGCACACAGCGCCGGCGCGATCAGCGACGAGGAGTTGAAGGCAGTTGAGACCCACGCCTGTCCCGGCGCGGGGGCATGTGGCGGCCAGTTCACCGCCAACACCATGGCGCTGGCGATGAGCTTCCTCGGTCTGTCGCCGATGGGGCTCAACGACATTCCAGCGGTACATCCCGACAAGCCGAAGTCCGCCTTCGAAGCGGGGCGGATGACGGTCGAGGCGCTTCGCGACGGCCGCTATCCGCGCGACCTGATCACACCGACCAGCCTGCGCAACGCGGCAGTCGCCGGTACGGCGACCGCTGGTTCCACCAACCTCATCCTCCATTTGCTCGCCATCGCCCGCGAGGCGGGCATTCCGGAGAGCGAGTTCAACGTCGATGTGTTCGACGAGGTGTCGCGAGCCACGCCAGTGATCGCGGACCTCAAGCCCGGCGGCCGATTCATGGCGCCGGACATGTCCGCCGCGGGTGGAACGGCCTTGCTTGGCCGACGGCTGATGGAGGCCGGGCTGATCAAGGACGAACCGACCGTCACCGGCCAGAGCCTGTTCGAAACCTTCCGCGACGCCGGCGAAACGCCGGGGCAGGAAGTCATCGTCAGCGCCGACAAGCCGATCAAGGAGCGCGGCGGCTTCGGCATCTGCTACGGCAACGTCGCGCCCGAAGGCTGCGTCGTGAAGCTCGCCGGCCATGGCAAGCTGCGCTTCGAAGGCCCGGCCAAAGTGTTCAATGGCGAGGAAGCGACGTTCGATGCCCTGACCCACGGCCGGATCGTTGCCGGCGACGTCGTCGTGATCCGCGGCGAAGGGCCGGTCGGCGGCCCGGGGATGCGCGAGATGCTGGGCGTGACCGCGGCGATCCAGGGCCGCGGCCTCGGCAACGACGTGGCGCTGATCACCGACGGCCGATTCTCCGGAGCAACCTACGGCTTCATGGTCGGCCATATCTCGCCCGAAGCGGCCCGGGGAGGGCCGATCGCTTTGCTCCAGGACGGCGATCGCATAGTCATCGACGTCGAAAAGCGCGTCGTCGAAACCGATGCCGACCTTGCCGCGCGGCAGAAGCCTGAATGGCCGCGGTCGAAGGAATGCACCGGCGCCTACGCCAAATATGCCGCGCTGGTCGGCTCGGCCTCGCACGGCGCCGTGACGCTGCCCGACTAGAGCGGGGCCAACGCCGGCGACTTCAGGGCTTCGGCGAGCGCCTCGAGCCTGGCCGCTATGGCCGACTTGTGCGTCGGGCGATCGAGGATGGCTTCGAGCGCCGGCGGCGGCTCGATTGCCCGTCCGATCAGCGGTTCGACCGTCTCGCGGAACTTGTAGGGATGGGCGGTCGCGGCGAGGATCCAGGGGCGCTCGGAGCGCTCAGCCACGGTCAGGCGCGCATGGGCCTCCGCCGCGGTCGCCGAATGTGGGCACCATACATAGCCGAAGGCCTGATGATCAGTGCGAATACGCGCCCGAATAGCCTCGTCGTCGACTAGCTCCACGCGCACCTCGCGTTGGTCTTGAGGCAATGCAATCAGGCGTTCGAAGTTGCTCGGGGCGCCGACGTCCATCGCATTGGCGAGGGTGGCAACCGACGCCCGCGGCTCGTAGCGGCCGCTCGTCGCCCAGTCCTTGATCGTGCGGTTGGCATTGGTCACGAGGATCACTGGGCCGACCGGAGCGCCCATGGCACGGGCCAGCAGCGCGGCGAAGCCATGTCCGAGATTGCCCGTAGGAATGACAAATCCCGGTCTTTCGCCACTTTCGGCGAACAGCTTGAGTGCGGCCTGGGCGATATAGGTCGCCTGCGGCAGCAGGCGGCCGAAGTTGATGGAATTGGCCGAGGTCAGGCGATGCTCCGCGGTGAGCTCTTGGTCGGCGAAGGCGGCTTTGACCAGCCGCTGGCATTCGTCGAAGTCCCCCCTCACTTCCAGCGCACGCACCGGCTCGTTCCAACAAGTGAGCTGCCGTTCCTGGAATTCGGAAACCCTGCCCTTGGGGAACAGGATGACGGCCTGGACCGAGGCACGTCCTTCCGCGGCGCAGCCGACTGCGCCTCCGGTATCGCCGGAGGTGGCGGCAAGGACGGTGAGAGGCGCGCCATCCTCGCCGAGCCGGTTGAAGCAGGCCATGAGGAAGCGCGCGCCGAAATCCTTGAACGCGCCGGTCGGCCCATGGAACAGCTCGAGGGTCTGGACCGTCGGCTGGTCTGGATTGGGCGTAACGAGCGGCGCCGGGAAATCGAACGCTTCCGCGCAGATTGCCGCCAGCTGATGTTCGAGCTCGTCGCCGGCAAAGAATGGCTGCAGGAACCGCGCCGCGAAGTCAGCGAGCGGGGCATTTGGTTCGAGCTGTCGCCAGTCCGAAACGGGAATCGCTTCGGGCATGTAAAGCCCACCATCGGGCGCGGCGCCACGAAGCATCGCCTCGCCTATCGAATCCGCCGCACTGGAGCCACGCGTGCTGACGAACCTCATACCGACAGCACCTCACCGACTCGCTCGACCCGCACCCCGTCCGAAGCGACCGGCGCGCGGTAGGCGCGGAACGCGATGTCGGAATCGACGAACGCCCATGACATGGCGTCCTCGACGGCGTTGGCATCGGCTTCGAGGGCCCAGGCGAAAACCGATGGCCCGGACCCGGAGAAGGAGCAGCCGAGCGCACCCGCTTCGAGCGCGGCCCGGCGAACGGCCGGAAGCAGCGGCAGCAGATGCTCCCGCTGCGGCTCGACCAATATGTCCTCCAGCCCGGCGCGGATCAGCGCCACGTTGCTGGTGCAGCAGCCGGCGACGAAGGAGGCAACGCGCCGGCTATGCTCGACCGCCAGCTTCAGCGGCACTTCGGGAGCGAGGATCGAGCGTGCCATCCGGGTTTCGATCTTTACGGCCGGGTGAAGCAGGATTGCGACCACCCCGTCGGGCGCCGGCAGGCGATGGAGGAGAGGGGGGTTCTCGCTGGCGGCGAGAATCAGGCCGCCATAGAGGCTGGCCATGACATTGTCCCAATGGGGAGGGTCCGATGCGACCCGCTCGCCCTCGAGCGCGAAGGGCAGCAGCGATTCGAGCGGGAAGGGGTCGTCGAGCAGCGCGTTGGCGGCGGCCGCTCCGGCAACCGCTGAGGCGGCCGAGCCGCCCATGCCGGCCGCCAGCGGCACGCCCTTTTCGATCGACAGGCGCGCACCGAACGGATTCCCCGCCGCCGCAAGCACGGCCTGCGCGGCCGCTAGCGCGGTGTTCATGCGAGGATCCTCGGGAAGCGAGACGGCAAGGCCGCTCACCGTCCCGAGCCTGACGCCGGCTTCTTCCTCGCGGACGGCGGTCACTCGATCGCGGGCGGCATCGAACGCCTGGCCCAAGATGTCGAACCCGACGCCAACATTGCCGATGCTCGCCGGCGCGCTGGCCGACGCGAACTGCGCTGCCATGACTTTCACGCCCGCAGTTTGACGGGTTGGCCGTTGCCCTGCGGCTCGCGGCCGAGCAGCGCGCGTTGCGCGTCGATCACGTCCGCGAACACCGCCGTCGCCGTCGGCCACCTGCCGGCTCCCTTGCCGAATACCTGGTGCACATTGCCTTCAGAGTCGGTGACGAGGAAGCGGTTTTCTTCGTTGCGCGCCCCGGCCAGCGGGTGCGAGGCCGGCAGGGCGACTACCTCGACCGCCGCCTCTATGCTGCCGTCGGCAAGCAGCTGACATCGACCGACCTGCTTCAGCACCTCGCCGCGCTCGAGCGCTTCGCGGGCTGCCTCGGGAATGAGGTCACGAAGCGAATGCTTCGGCAGCCGTTTCGGGTTCAGAGCAACTCCAAAAGCCTCGCGGGCGAGGATCGAGAGCTTGTCCGCCGCGTCATCGCCGTCGACGTCCGTGGCCGGGTCGGCTTCGGCAAAGCCGAGCTCCTGCGCCTTGGCGAGTGCATCCTCGAAGCTCCAGCCCTCGCCGAGCCTGCTCAGCAAATAATTGCAGGTCCCGTTCATCACCCCTTCGATCGCGACGACCGAGCCGCCCAGTCGGCGCAGCGTTTCGACAATCGGCGCTCCGCCACCGACCGCTCCGGAAAAGCGCAGATCCCCGCCGCCGCGGACCGCGCAAGCCTGAAGCGAATCCCAATGCTTGGCGACCGCCGCCTTGTTGGCGGTTACCACCTGCGCTCCATGGAGCAGCGCGTGCCGCATCGCATCGGCGGGAAAGTCGGCGCCACCGACCGCCTCGACCAGGACGTCTGGCTGAACCGCCAGCGCTTCGTCGAGCGAGCTGGTGAACACGGCTTCTTCATCATGAAGCTCTGGGTGGCGGACCAGGACCGGCCCGACGTCGAACAAGTCCGGCCGGGATTTGAGATAGGCGAGGACGCCCGCGCCCACCGCGCCGCAGCCGAGCAGGGCGACCCGGAGCCGCTCGACTTCCACCGGCCGAGATTTCTGGAGAGGGAAATTGCCGATCTGGGTAGCTTCCGACGACCCGAGCGAGGCGATTTCAATCAGCACATCGTCCGCTTCCGCCTCATGGATCGCCTTCACCTGGATGAGGCCGTTGCTCGCGGCTTCGGCCTCGGCATAGGTCATTTGGGAGAATCGTTCGGCGAGCGGATTCTTCGCCGGGTCTTCGGCGTAAACCCCGTCGACATCCTTGATCAGCCGCACGCGATGGGCATCGAGCTTGGCAGCGAAGAAGACGGCGCTCAAATCGGTTCCGCCGCGGCCGAGGGTGACGACGCCGTGCTCGGCATGGTCGGCAATGAAACCGGGCACGACCACAACGTCATGCGCCTCGACATTGGCCAGGACAGCCTGGGCGTCGAGCGCGACCAGGTTCGAATCCAGCGGCGTTCCTTCCGCCATCAGCCCCATCTCGTGCGGGTCGAGGGTGCAGGCGCCGACGCCGACCTTGCTCAAGGCGAGCGCCAGCAGCGCCGACGAATGCAGCTCTCCAACCCTTGCCAGGCGGGCGACGAGCGCCTCGGGGGCGGCCCCGCCGCCGACGCGCTGCGCCTGATCGAGAAGGGCATCGGTCTGGCCGGCCAAAGCCGAAACGACGGCCACCACCTTTTCGCCCTCGCGGACGTGACGGTAGATCTCCAGCGCGACCTTCGGATAATCGTCCTCGCGTTCGAGGACGGAGCTTCCGAACTTGAGGACGCACAGCCGGCGGCCGTCCGGTCCTACTGCTGCTTCCTCCTGCAAATCTACTACCAGGCTCATGGTCTGCTCGCTTTCGAATGATCTTTGAATGGCAATAAAAAACCCGCTGCCGGGAGGGGAGCGGGTCGGGTGAAACTGGTTTTTCAGACCGTTATCAGCCGTCGGCTCCCCGCATGGGCGTCGTCGTAATAATAATGGTCATCATCATGACGCCGGTGGCGCGCGCAGCCGCTGCGCGGTCAGGCGCAAAAGAAGCGGCAAAGAGCGAACGGTTCGACATTGGGATCCCAAATCCCACGAAAATGGACGATCCGTCAACCCACAAGAGATGTAAGCGAGAATATTTCGCACTGCCCGTGATAAATGGGATACAATTTACGAGGCTTACTACATGTGAGCGAGGGCGCTACGCTCGGCCAGCGGGATCCCGTCAGGGGCGAATTTGGCCCGAGCCACGGACCTGATACCTGAAGGTTGTCAGCTGCTCCGGCCCGACCGGACCGCGCGCATGAAGCCTGCCGGTGGCAATGCCGATCTCCGCCCCGAAGCCGAATTCTCCGCCGTCGGCAAACTGGGTTGACGCGTTCCAGATCACGATCGCGCTGTCGACCCGGTCGAGGAAATATTCCGCTGCAGTCGAGTCTTCGGCGATGATCGCCTCGGTGTGCCCGGTGCCGTAGCGGGCAATGTGGGCAATCGCGTCGTCAATGCCATCCACCGTCTTCACCGCCAGGATCGGCGCCAGATATTCGGTGTGCCAGTCGGCCTCGCTTGCCGGGGCCATCGGCACGATTGCCCGCGCCTCCTCGTCACCGCGCAGATCACAGTCGCCGAGCGTTTCGGCAATGCGCGGCAGCAGGGCAGCCGACACGCTTCGGTCGATCAGCAAGGTCTCGGTCGAACCGCATACCGAGGTTCGCCGGAGCTTTGCGTTGCGCACCACCTCTGCCGCCATTTCCGCATCGGCCGACCGGTGGACATAGGTATGACAGACGCCTTCAAGATGGCCGAGCACCGGCACGCGCGCCTCCTTGCTGACCCGTTCGACCAGCGCCTTTCCACCGCGCGGAATGATGAGGTCGATGGCGCCGCCAAGACCCTCGAGCATCATTCCCACCGCATCGCGATCGGCGGTGGGCACGAGCTGGATGGCGGCTTCGGGCAGTCTTGCCTCCTTCAACCCTTCAGCCAGAGCGCCGTGGATCGCAAGCGCACTGCGCAGCGCTTCCGACCCGGAGCGCAGGATGATCGCATTGCCCGACCGAAGACAGATGGCCGCGGCGTCGGCGGTGACGTTCGGCCTGCTTTCGTAAATCATGCCGATGACGCCGATCGGGGTTCGCACGCGCGAGATGTCGAGCCCGTTGGGACGCTGCCAGCGCGCGATCTCCTGCCCGACCGGATCGGGGAGGGCGGCGACCTGTTCCAGCGCGGCCGCAATGGCCTCGAGCCTTTCCTCGTTGAGCAGAAGCCGGTCGATCATCGCGGTCGCGGTGGCGACATCCTCGGCATTGGCGGCCAGAATGTCTTTGGCGCGGGCCCGCACGTGCCGGGCCATGGCCAGGATCGCCTGGCTGCGTTGCTCGGCCGGGGCCGTTCGCAGGGCATCGGCCGCATCTCGCGCGGCGCGGCCCATCGCTTCCATCTGGTTGCGCAGGCTCACATCAGCACCAGGTCGTCGCGATGAATCAGTTCGTCGGGGCCGCTGTAGCCTAGGCGACCCTCGATGCCCGCGCTCGGGCAGCCGAGGATCGCCTCGGTCTCGGCCGAAGTATAGGCCGTGATGCCACGGGCAACCTCGCGGCCATTGGGGTCGAGCACACGCAGGCAAACACCGCGCTCGAAACTTCCCTCCACCGCCCGCGCGCCCGCCGGAAGCAGGCTCTTGCCCGACTGGAGGGCCCGGACCGCGCCGTCGTCGACCTGGATGCTGCCGGCAGGAACCAGCGTTCCGGCGATCCATTGTTTGTAGGCTCTGGCCGGCGAACCCGCCGCATCGATCAGGGTCGACCGGGCTTCCCCGGACAGCAGCCGTCCCAGCGGGTGATCGATCTGGCCCGAAGCGATGATCGTCGCGGAGCCGAATCCTTGTGCGATGCGGGCCGCGGCGAGCTTGGTCCGCATTCCTCCCGAGCCGACGCCCGCGCCGGATGCGTCGCCGGCGCAGCTTTCGATTTCATCGGTGATGCTCTCGACATGCGGCACATGCCGGGCGCCAGGGTCGCGGGCCGGGTCGGCGGTATAGAGGCCGTCGACATCGGACAGCAGGATCAGCAGGTCGCACTGCATCATCTGGGCGACTCGCGCCGACAGCCGGTCATTGTCGCCGTAGCGCAGCTCCTCGGTCGCGACGCTGTCATTCTCGTTGATGACCGGAAGCGCGCCGCTGGCGAGGAGCACCTCCATCGTCGCCCGGCCGTTGAGCCAGCGGCGGCGCGATTCGGTGTCGTCGATGGTCAGGAGCAGCTGCGCGGTGGGGATCCCGAACGGCGCCAGCGCCTGTTCCCAGGCCTGCATCAGCAGGGGCTGGCCGGCGGCGGCGGCGGCCTGCTTGAGCGACAGCCGGGCCGACCGCTTGAGGCCGAGGTGCCGGCGGCCGAGCGCGACGGCGCCCGAGGAAACGACGACAAGCTGCTTACCCTCTTCGCGAAGCCGGGCGATGTCCGCTGCCAGCGTCGCCAGCCATTCACGGCGAATCCCCCCGGAACCATCGTCGACCAGAAGCGATGAGCCGACCTTGACGGTAACCCGGCGCGCGGCGGCCAGCAGCGCGGCGGGCCGCTCGGCGTCGGCCGGCGCATTGGAGCGCGGGGATGTCTGAATCTGCTCGGACATTTCACGGCCTCTATCGGCGATTTTGCCGCATTGCACCATGATTATGGGATCCCAACTTGACAGGCCGCGCTCACACAGGCAGCCTAAAGGGGCTGTGCATTGCAGCATGTTTGGGAGCCACCACTATGGGCAAAGGATCGAACTTCGTTTCCTCGCACCTGCGTGGCTGGTTCTATTTTGTCTCATTTACGGGCCGGTACGCCTACGGGCGGCCGGAGATTTTGCTGACAGTTTGAACCCGTAAACCCGCCGCGCTAGAGCCCGGCAAACCAGAGACGAAAATTGCAACAGGACATGAAACAGAGCCTCGGCGAGCTCCGGGCCGAGCTGGATCGAATCGACGATCAGATCCTTGAATTGATCGAGCGGCGCCTGGCCGTTTCCACCGACGTGGCAGCCCGAAAGAACGAGGCGGGCGATCGGCATCTCAAGATACGGCCCCGGCGCCAGTCGGACATCGTTAAACGGCTTGGCGGCAGGGCGAGGATCGCACGGCCGGAGCTGATCGCGGCGGTCTGGCGCGACCTGATGGCGCACAGCCTGCAGGCGCAAGCGCGGACCGAGCTGATCCTGACGTCGAGCGACAGCCCCGACCTTCTTGAAGCTCGAGTGCGTGCCCATTTCGGCTCAGCTGCCCCCCTCCGCTGGGTAGGTAGCGTGAGCCAGGCAATCCGCCTGGCGCTCAAGAGCGAGGCGATCGCCGTCCTTCCCGAGCCGCTGCCGGATGGAGAGGCCGATCTAAGGGTTTTCGAGATCATCCGGACCGAAGCCGGAGAGGCTATTGCTTACGCGGTTGGCCGCGTGTCGATCGATGACGCGATGGAGGTCGCCGGGCCAGATGTGGCGCATGAAGCGGCGCGGTCGCCGCGGCAGGAAGCCGCCGACTGGTATCCGGCCAGTTGGCGAGAATGTCCCGCCCAGCAGTTGCCCGAATATCCCGACGCGGCGGTGCTCGGCCGTGTGGAGCGGCGGCTGGCTGGCTCGGCGCCGCTGGTCGAGGTTGCCGACATCATGCACCTCCGCGCCGCCATCGCTCGCGTTGCAAGCGGTCAAGGCATCATACTTCAGGGCGGAGACTGTGCCGAAAGCTTCGCCGAGTTCAACGCCGACAAGGTGCGCGTGACCTATAAGTTATTGCTGCGGATGGGTGCCATGCTGCGCTCGGCCAGCGGCGGCGAGGTAGTGCACCTGGCTCGCATCGCCGGCCAATTCGCCAAGCCGCGCTCTTCGTTGGCCGAAACCATCGATGGGGTTACGCTCCCAAGCTATCGCGGTGACGCCGTGAATGGTCCTGCATTCACTCTCGCCGAGCGCATGCCCGACCCGAAGCGGCTGCTGGATGCGCACCGCCAGGCGCAGGTGACGATCGAGCTGCTCCACTCCTATGCCTCGGCATCCTACGCCGACCTACCTGCGGTGCATGGGGAAGTCGGGCTCAGGGAGCCACCAAGGCCGGTCGACATGTTCACCAGTCACGAGGCGCTGCTGCTCAATTACGAACAGGCGTTGACCCGCTTTGACGAGCCAAGCGAAAGCTGGTGGGCAACATCGGGTCATATGATCTGGATCGGGGATCGAACGCGGCAGCTCGATGGAGCGCACGTGGAGTTCGCGCGGGGCGTTGCCAATCCGGTCGGGCTGAAATGCGGCCCATCCCTCGACGTTGACGACATGCTTCGCCTGATCGAGCGTCTCGATCCGGACAACAAGGCCGGCAAGCTGGTCCTCATCGGCCGCTTTGGAGCAGCAAATGTCGCGAAGCATCTCCCGGAGTTGATGCGCGCGACCCGGCGGGAAGGCCGCCAAGCGACCTGGACGATCGACCCCATGCATGGCAACACGCGCAGCGTCGGCAAGCTCAAGACCCGGCTGGTCGGCGACATATTGGCCGAAATCCGAAGCTTCTTCGAGGTTGCCGAAGCCGAAGGCGTATATGCTGGCGGCATGCATCTCGAAATGACCGGTGGGCACGTCACCGAATGTCTTGGCGGAAGCGCACGGCTAGTCGAAGAGGATTTGCCGCGGCGATACCTCACCCATTGCGATCCCCGCCTCAATGAGGACCAGGCGATCGACGTTGCTCGGGCAGTGGCGGAACTTCTCTCGAGCCGCGGCCAGCTCCGCTCGGACGCGGCATGAGCGTGCTGACCGAACTGGCTAGCGGACTCGTCCTGACCGGGTCGCTGTCGCGACCACTCGCCGGCAATGTCGGGGTTCCGGGCGACAAGTCCATGTCGCACCGGGCGCTGATCCTCGGCGGCATGGCGGACGGCGAAACGGAGGTCCACGGCCTGCTCGAGGGCGATGACGTGCTCCACACCGCGCAGGCGGTGCGCGCGCTAGGCGCGGAGGTGGAGCGGCTCGCCCCTGGGGAATGGCGTATCCGCGGTGCACCTTGGCGCAGTCCTGCCGCGCCCATCGACTGTGGCAATAGTGGCACCGGGGCTCGCCTCCTGATGGGTGCCGCGGCCGGGCATCCGATCGAGGTCACATTCACTGGCGACGCGTCGCTGAGCCGCCGGCCGATGGCCCGGGTGCTCGACCCGCTGCGGCGGATGGGCGCACAGGTTGAGGGCGGCACGCTGCCGGCGACGGTTCGTGGCGGCAATCTGCACGGCATCAACTTCGTCAACGAGAAAGCGTCGGCGCAGGTGAAGTCGGCGATCCTGCTCGCCGGATTGCGCGCACAAGGTGAGGTCGAGGTAATCGAGCCACGCCGCAGCCGTGACCATACCGAAAATATGCTGCGCGCCTTTGGCTGCGATGTCTTGACCGACGGGGAGAGTATCAGGCTTAGCCAGCGACGGTCGCTCACGGGTACGAGTATCGAGGTACCCGGGGATCCCTCATCGGCGGCTTTCCCAATCGTGGCGGCGCTGATCGTCCCCAATTCCGAGGTTCGAATCGATAATGTTATGGTCAATCCGTTGCGGGCCGGCCTCTTTCGGACTCTCAAGGAAATGGGCGCCGAACTGCGCTTCGAGAACGGCCGGGAGCAAGGCGGTGAGCCGGTTGCCGATATCGTGGTTCGTTCCTCCGAACTGCGCGGAGTCGAAGTTTCGGCCGAGCGCGCTCCGTCGATGATCGACGAATATCCAATTCTCGCAGTCGCGGCCGCCTTCGCCAAGGGGCAGAGTGTAATGCATGGGTTAGCCGAGCTTCGAGTGAAGGAAAGCGATCGATTGGCCGCCATTGTCGCCGGGCTCCAGACGTGCGGAGTAGAGGCGCGGGAGGATGGCGACAGCCTGATTGTGGAAGGGACAGGTGGCCCGCCTCCGGGCGGCGCACGTGTACTCGCCCACGACGATCACCGTATCGCCATGAGCTTCCTCGTCATGGGGCTGGCGGCACAGCAATCAGTATCTGTCGACAGCGCCGACATGATCGCCACCAGCTTCCCCGATTTTGTGCAGCTGATGCGTTCGCTCGGCGCGGACATCCAATGACGATCGCCTATCACGGCGTGCCCGGCGCCTTCAGCCATGAGGCTTGTCGAGCCTTCCTGCCCGATGAAGAGCCCATGAGCTACTCGAGCTTCTCCGGCGTCATCCGGGCGGTCGAGGAAGGCGAGGCGGACCTCGGAATCCTGCCGATCGAGAACAACAATGCCGGCGGAGTCCAAGAGGTCAGGCAGCTCCTCGCGTCTTCAACCCTTAAAATCCTGGGCGAACACCGGCTGCCGATCCAAATCCACCTGCTGGGTTTGCCCGGGACCACCCTGGAAGGCGTCCGTACGGCCGTCAGCCACCCGATGGCGCTAAAGCAATGCGCGACCACGCTGGCCAGCCTGGGACTGGCGACCGAGGATGCTCCGAGTACTTCGGTAGCAGCGAGGGATCTATCCGATCCTGACAAGGCGGTGCTGGCGTCAGAGGCCGCCGCAGCAACTTACGGACTTGTGATTCTCAAGGCGAACATCCACGACCGCGAAGTGAATGAGACGACTTTTGTGATTGTCTCGAGGTAGCGGGAATGAGCTTTAACACGTTCGGGCGAGTGCTGCGCTTTTCGACCTGGGGCGAGAGCCACGGGCCGGCGATCGGCGCCGTCGTCGACGGCTGCCCGCCGGGCATCGAATTGTCGGCGGCCGACATCCAGCCATGGCTCGACCGCAGGCGGCCCGGGACGAGCCGGTTCACAACCCAGCGCCGCGAGCCGGACCAGGTGCGAGTCCTTTCGGGGACCTTCGGGGGCCGCACCACCGGCACGCCGATCAGCCTGATGGTCGACAATGTCGACCAGCGGTCGAAGGATTATTCGGACGTCGCCCAAGCCTATCGGCCCGGCCATGCCGATTTCACCTATGACGCAAAGTACGGAATTCGTGACTGGCGCGGGGGCGGACGAAGCTCGGCGCGCGAGACCGCGGCGCGGGTCGCCGCCGGAGCAGTCGCGCGGCTGGTCATCCCGGAGGTTTCGATCCGCGCCTATGTGGTCGAGATCGGCGGCGATCGCATCTCGAGCATCGACCTCGATGAGATTGACGGCAATCCGTTCAACTGCCCCGATCCCGTTGCGGCCAATCGCTGGGAAGGCCTCGTCGACGAAGCCCGCAAGTCGGGTTCCTCGCTGGGTGCGATCGTCGAATGTGTTGCCGATGGAGTGCCCGCTGGCTGGGGGGCGCCCGTTTACGCCAAGCTCGACGGCGAGCTCGCCGCGGCGATGATGTCGATCAATGCGGTGAAGGGCGTCGAGATCGGCGCTGGGTTCGAGGCGGCGCGGCTCCGCGGCGAGCAGAATGTCGATCCGATCCGTGCCGGGCCCGAGTTCCAGTCCAATAACGCAGGCGGCATCCTCGGCGGCATTTCGACCGGTCAGCCCGTGGTCGTCCGCATCGCCTTCAAGCCGACCTCTTCGATCCTGACATCCGTGCCGACGATCGATCGCGAGGGGCAGGAGACCGACATCTCGACGACGGGACGGCATGACCCGTGCGTCGGCATTCGGGGCGCGCCCGTGGCCGAGGCAATGATGGCATTAGTCTTGGCAGACCAGAAGCTGCTTCACCGCGCGCAGTGCGGCTGACGTCGATGGACAGAATCACTGCCGCGCTAGGCGCGCGAAGCTACGACATCTTGATCGAGGACGGTCTGCTTGATCGGTTGGCGAACGATCTAGTGCCATTGGCGCGCGGCGGACGACTGCTGGTTGTCAGCGACGAGTTGGTTTGGGCGGCGCAGGGCGAAAGGCTGAGGCAAGGGCTGGGAACCGTTGAGGCCAGGCCCATCCTTGTTCCGCCCGGCGAGGGAAACAAAAGCTGGAGGGGACTGGAAAGCGTCGTCGACAGGCTGCTGGCCGAGGGCATCGAGCGCAAGGATCATCTTGTCGCGTTCGGCGGGGGCGTGATCGGCGACCTTGCCGGCTTTGCCGCAGCGATCGTCAATCGCGGTTGCAATTTCGTTCAGATCCCAACGAGTTTGCTCGCCCAGGTTGATAGCTCCGTTGGCGGCAAAACGGGGATCAATGTCTCGGCCGGCAAGAACCTCGTCGGCGCTTTCCATCAGCCATCGCTGGTATTGATCGACCCGGCCTGCCTCGACACCCTCGATCCGCGGCAGGTGCGGGCGGGTTATGCCGAAATAGTCAAATATGCGCTGATCGAGGATGCGCCGCTGTTCGACTGGCTGGCGGCCGAGGGGCATAAGGTCGTCGAAGGCGATACATCGGCTCGCAGGCGAGCGATCGGCGCCGCAGTCGCGGGGAAGGCGCGCATCGTCGAGGAGGACGAGCGCGAAACTTCGGGCCGGCGCGCACTGCTCAATCTCGGCCATACCTTCGGGCACGCGCTGGAGGCAGAGACGGGTTACTCCGACCGGCTTCTGCATGGCGAGGCGGTGGCGCTTGGCTGCGTCCTCGCCTTCGATTTCTCAACCGAGCTTGGGCTTTGCCCGCCGATCGACGCCAGCCGCGTTCGCGCGCATTTCAAGCGCTTCGGCCTGCCGACAAGTCTTGGCGAGATCGGCCTTGCGGAGCAGGGCGAAAAGCTCGCAGCGCATATGGTCCGCGACAAGAAGCGCGAGGGCGGGCGCACCGCCTTCATTCTCGCGCGGGGCATCGGACGGGCGTTCGTCGACAAAGGTATCGACCTTGCCGATGTTGCGGACTTCTTGAGCCGGGCTCCCTGATGATTTTCGCCGAAGTGATTGGCGATCCCATCGCCCAGTCCAAATCGCCGATTATCCACAAGCACTGGCTGGAACAGCTCGGTATCGAGGGCGACTATGTGCGCACCCGTGTTGCGGCCGAGAAGCTCGGGCCCTTCCTGGTTCGGCGACGCGCCGATCCGGATTGGCGGGGGTGCAATGTCACCATTCCGCACAAAGAGCGCATCATCCCGCTGCTCTCCGAGCTCGACGCCGGTGCGAGGGCCATCGGCGCGGTCAACTGCCTGGTGCCGCGGGAGAAGGATCTCATCGGGTTCAACACGGACATTGATGGCGTCGCGGCTGCTCTCGACGACACCGATCTGGTGGGCCGGAATGTGGCCATGATTGGAGCAGGCGGCGGGGCGAGGGCGCTGATCGCCTATCTTGTCCGCCGCGAGGCCAGGCACATTGCCATATTGGTTCGGGATCCCAATAAGGCCGAGCCGCTCCGCGACCTGGCGACCAGCATCGAGGTAAAGGTCATGCCGCTGGACAAGGCCGGCCAAGCCTTCGAGGACGCGGCAGCGATCGTCAATTCGAGCCCGCTCGGCATGGCCGGCGCCGCCGAAATGCCTGCCGCGCTACTGGAAGCCGTTGGCCGCAACGCAGCCGGGGCAACGGTCTTCGACATGGTCACGACGCCTGCGCAAACAGCATTCCTTCACACGGGCCGCGGCAATGGCGCGCAGGCGGTCGACGGCCTTACCATGCTGATGGGACAGGCAATGCGCGCGTTCGAATTGTTCTTCGACCGGCCGGCGCCGCCTCCGGACCGGCAATTGCGTGACCTTCTCGTCACATAGCGAGCGCAATGCACTATTTGGGATACAATTTGAGGAGCCACTTGTTGACAGGCCCGGCCATAAGGGTGAAGGCGCAGGAATGACCGCAACCGGCCAGTTCCTTCCGTTGACCCGTGGTGCTCCAAGGCGCTGCGCAGGCGGCCTTGCACCTTTTGGATACTATTACGGCTATTTTACCGCCGGGGCGGTGACGGTCTGATGCGCTAGTTTAAAACAGCAAGATTCAACCGAACCCCGCCCGGCCTCCCGAGTGGGGTTTCTTTTTGCCTGGAAGAAATTGATGAGCCATCCGAAGACATTGCTGGCGCCAAGTCACCGCCACCGCGCGGAGCAGGGCGCGTTGCCGCCACCCGATGCAGCCGAGGACTGGACGGTTCCGCAGCACTGGAGCGAATTCACCGCCGAGGATCATTGGGTCTGGGACACTCTGTTCGCGCGGCAGAAGAATCTGCTCCACGACCGAGCGGTACGCGAGTTTGAGGAAGGCCTGGGGGTGCTCAGTCTGTCCCAACCCGGAATTCCGAACTTCAACGAACTCAATGAGAGGCTCGAACCTCGTACCGGCTGGACGGTCGTCGCGGTTCCGGGCCTGATCCCGGACGAGACCTTCCTGAGCCACCTCGCTCATCGCCGTTTCCCCGCGGGCAATTTTATCCGCACACGCCAGAAGCTCGATTACCTGGAGGAGCCGGACGTCTTCCATGACGTGTTCGGCCACGTGCCGTTGCTGGCTCATTCGGCAACCGCCGAATTCATGCAGCAACTTGGGCAGCTTGGCCTTGCGGCGCTGTCATCCGGGGCGATCGAACGATTCGCCCGGCTCTATTGGTACACGGTCGAGGTTGGCCTCGCCCGAGTAGGAGAGGGCAGCCGGATCTACGGCGCCGGGATCGCGTCGAGTTTCGGCGAGACGCACTATTCGCTCGAGAGTACCAGGCCGCACCGATTGAAGTTCGATCTTCGTCGCGTTCTTCGTACTCGCTACCGTCCCGACGATTTCCAAACGAGCTATTTCGTGATCGATCGCCTCGACGACCTACTGGATCTGGTCCGCGTGAATGATTTCCTCGCGCTGTCCGAGGAGCTGGATGAGCTGCCGGACATAGAACCCACGGACGCAGAGGCGGGCGAGCTCCTCGATGCTTGAGACCGGGCAGCAGGCGCCATTTCAACGGATCGCTCTCATCGGCCTCGGCTTGATCGGCTCATCCATTGCGCGGGCGGTGCGCCAAGCCATGCCTGCCGTCGACCTCCGTGGCTATGACTCGGATCCGGGTGTGCGCTCCCGCGCGGCGCAGCTTGGGCTAGTCGATGCTCTTGCGGACGATGCGGCGGCAGCTGTGGAAGGCGCCGACTTGGTGCTGTTCTGTGTGCCGGTGGGCGCAATGGCCGACGCCGCTAGGGCGGTGGCCGGCCATATCTCGTCCGGCGCCATCATCAGCGACGCTGGATCTTGCAAAGTTCCCGTCGCCAGCACGCTCAAGCAAGCGCTCCCTGGCGCATTGATTATCCCCGGCCACCCGATTGCGGGAACCGAGAATAGCGGACCGGACGCGGGCCTGGCCGGCTTGTTCCGCAACCGCTGGTGTATCCTGACGCCCGAACCGGAGACGGATCCTCACGCTGTCGATCGCCTCGTCGCCTTCTGGAGCGCGCTGGGCGCGAAGGTCGAGATCATGGATGCGTCTCGCCACGATCTGGTGCTGGCGGTGACCAGCCATCTGCCCCATCTCATCGCCTACACGATCGTCGGGACTGCGTCCCACCTCGAATCGGTGACCGAGGGCGAGGTCATCAAATATTCAGCCGGGGGATTTCGGGACTTCACCCGGATCGCTGCGTCCGACCCGACCATGTGGCGGGACATTTTCCTGTCGAACCGCGAAGCCGTCCTGGATGTCCTCGGCCGCTTCCTGGGCGACTTGAGCGAGCTCGAAAATGCGATCGTTCGAGGGGATGGCGATGCCCTGTTCGATTGGTTCAGCCGCACACGCGCGACCCGGCGGGCGATCGTCTATGAAGGGCAGGATGTAGCGGCTCCAGACTTTGGACGCAGCGTCAGCTAAGTTTCACCCCATGCGGAATCCCGAGCATGGACGCCTGTCGCGACTTACCGCTATGAGGCTACATCAGGGAGAGAGCTGGAGTGGATTTGCCAAAGACCGGGCAGCGGATGGACAGCAGGGTAGCGCAGCGCATTCGCGAATTGATCGTCGAAGGCATCCTTCCCCCGGGGAAGCGAGTTGCCGAGGCGACCATCGCCGACCGTTTGGGTGTTTCGCGCACTCCGGTGAGGAACGCTCTGCCAGCGCTTGCGAGCGAAGGCCTGCTCGAGCCGGCCGGCAAGCGCGGCTATGCGGTGCGCGCCTTCACAACCGATGACAGCTACCGCGCGACCGAGATCCGTTGCGTGCTCGAAGGC